>CADBRQ010000055.1 GCA_902797115.1 uncultured Bacteroidia bacterium | reverse complement strand
GGTATCTTTGTTTTTCATCACTACTTATAGAATACATTGACTTATAACCGCTTTGTATGTACAAAATCGGGGAAACTGTAATTAAATCAACTATATCGCTTAAAGAGATCCCACTAGGGTGAGAAGTATCAAATGCCTTGTCACTAACTATCTCAAAATTAACAAAATCCTCACTTACAGCAGAATATCCCATAAACCCATAACCATCATTAGTTGTTTGGAATTTATAGTTTTCATCATTGTGCTTCTTATATAATTGTTCTGATTTAGTCTTATCTACAAAATTTCCGACATTGCTAACCAACTCAATGTACATGACATTGTCTGTATAAAAAGAGACAGAAGATATACTCTCCAAATGATAATATCTATTTACAAAGTGCTCTGATTTAAATGTAAAGACATCTGTATGCTTTTTACATCCAGATAATAATATTATTATTAACGATGATATAAATCCAATTTTTCGCATAAAAATAAATAATTACATGGGCTCACTAAATGTTAGATATCTATAAAACCATTTATACTTCTCTGAACCAACATCATCTCCAGCGATATTTATTGTATTTATACCTATTACAATTTTGCCAATTTCATTGTATCTGAAGCAATTACCAACTCCTCATTTGTTGTGATAACAGCCACCTTAACCTTTGAATCTTTTTTTGTGAGAATCTTTGTGGTACCCCTTAATCCATCATTAACCTCTTTATCAAAATTTATCCCCAAGAAAGAGAGTTTCTCACTAATGATTTCCCTTGTAACAGGGTCATTTTCACCTATTCCACCTGTAAACACTATAAGATCTACACCTCCCATTATACCTACAAATGCGCTGATATATTTCAGAAGACCATAGCGGAATATATCGAGAGTAAGAGTTGCTCTGTTATCTCCTTTCGCCGATGCGATTTCCAAATCTCTTGCATCTGAGGAAATTCCTGAAACCCCTATGAATCCGCTCTTTTTGTTGAGAATAGTGTCCATTTCGTCTGCGGAAATCCCCTTGCTCTTCATAATATATGTTATTACCCCCGGATCCAATTCTCCGCAACGTGTTCCCATAATTACACCATTCACGGTAGTCATTCCGAGTGAAGTGTCAACCACTCTCCCGTTCTTGATAGCTGTAATTGAACTTCCGTTACCAAGATGACAAGTTATTATTTTAGAGTCGTTTATATCTAACCCCGCAAGTTCAGCTCCCACTTTTGAGACATAACGATGGCTGGTTCCGTGGAAACCATATTTTCTGATTCTCTCTTTCTCGTAGAATTCATACGGAAGACCATACATATATGCTTTTTCCGGAATTGTCTGATGAAAAGAGGTATCGAATACCGCTACTTGTGTAAGATTTGGCAGAATAGTCTTAACTGCCTTAATACCAAGAAGTCCTGCAGGATTATGAAGCGGAGCAAGTGGAATACATTTTTCTATTCCCGATATGACTCTGTCATCTATTATGCAACTTTGGGTAAAATACTCTCCTCCATGAACTATTCTATGTCCCACTGCATCAATCTCATCCAAAGATCTGAGAACACCTTGCTCCTTATCTGTAAGGAGTTCCAAGACACTTTTTATACCCTCCGTATGATCCGGAACCGGTTTATGAATCTTGAACTTCTCTTTTCCTGGTAGAGAGTGGGTAATATCTCCCTCCTCCATCCCGATTCGTTCAACCAAACCTTTGGCTAGCAGCGCATGCTCGCTCTGACCCTTCATATCAAGCACCTGGTACTTGATAGACGAACTTCCGCAGTTCAAAACAAGTATTATCATAGAGTTTAAAATTTATTTTCTCATTGTAAAGTGTTTGCCCTACTCCTATTATCATTTCAACCTTTAAGTTAAATGTACAGAGGCGCATAGTTTAAGGGCAGTAAAAGGTCTTAACACTAAATTGTGCAAATTTAATGATTTTTAATCTCTGTTTAGAGCTTTGTATAAAAAATATTTATCTACTCTTATACCGAGATGGCGGTTTGATTTTATAATCGAAAGCGCTAACGCATAGCGATACTACACACTACATATCTATCTATACCGACAAAAATTGAACAACGGAGAGCAGCCAATCCACTATGTGTGTTGTAAGGGCAGCAAGGGCTTGAACTATAGGGGCAAAGAATTCACCTCCGCAAAAACTACCGCAAAGAGTGTCACTAAAACTGCCGCATAAAGCTACAATCAATGTGAGTGCAGAGGAGTAAACTGCAAGTGTAACACTCGGAATTACAGCAAGATTGGAAATCAGGAAGTGCTGTGAGGTGCCACCGAAGTAATAAAGGATTACAGGCATGGTAAATATCTGGCAGGCAATGCTGATTCCCATAAGTTGCAACAAATAAATAATGGCTTTTTTGCAGATGCCACCCAATGGATTAACTAAATACTTGCGAATAAACATATAAGGATTGGCAAAAGATGAAATTTTAGTTGATGTATAATTAGAGAGCGAATCGCTGAGCCATATAATACTCTCATTTATAGTGCTATACAGAATTGATATTCCAAATACGGCAGCAAAGGAGAGTTGAAAACTTACACTATGGAGGGATGAGGGGTTGATAAGCAAAATGATAAATGCTGCAGCAACAATGGAGTTCACTCCAGAATTCCTGCGACCGCATACACGGTTTAATTGCCATATACTCAACATAATAGCAGCACGAACCACAGAATTGGAGAGTCCGGTTATAAAAGCGTATGAAAAAATGAGTAACATTATCAGATAAATACGAATTTTACGTGCCTCGATGCTAAAACCCAAGAAAAAGAGGATGAGGGAGAAAAAACTCCAGACTATGCCAACATGAAGACCGGAAAGTGCCAGAGTATGAGAGACTCCTGCTATTCTAAAGTTTTGCTTCACCTCCTTGGAAAGCTCTCTTTTATCGCCGACCAACAAAGCCTTAACGATAAGATATTTTTCATTTGCCGTAACTCCCGAGGGAGCAAAAACTTCTTGCACAATTGAACCAAAGCGCTCCTTGGCTCTCTCAGACGCATCGAGAATAAAAAGCTCTATTTTGCCTTGGGGCTGATTATTAAGAAGTTTTGCCCTTTGCAGACCGAATGATGCAAAAGAGATAAAAACGAGAGATAAGAAAAGGGTATTAAACAAACGCGGGGTTAACTTATCGCGAAAAAGAAAAGAGTGGATAAGCAACACTACCGAACTTGTGGTTGTACAGCAGAAACTCCACAAAAGCCCTGCAGAAGAATCACTTATGAACTCCCCTACAGACAAGCCGAATATATAGCTGCATACTATGAAAAGATTAAGATATCTCACGCCTCATTTCTCCCCCTCTTTCTTTCATCTCTCTACCACCTATCTCTTTGAAGCAAAGTAAGCGGCAAGTTCCTCAGGTACATCCTGTTCCAAAAGATAACGATACCAGAATCTATAATCCGAGAAGGTTGAGAACTGCCCTTGGGCTCCTCTATAGCCGTGATACTGAGTTGGATATAACATCATATCGAACTGAAGTCCCATCTTCTGCAACTCTAAAGCAAGACTTAAAGTGTTCTGTATATGAACATTATCATCTGCAAAACCGTGAGTGAGCATCAGATAGTTTGTCTTGTCTCCTTTATATCCCGATGCGGCTATCCTTTTTGCCATAATCGTTTGTTCGTAACCACGAGGATTGCGCTCAGGAGTATCCATATAGCGCTCGGTGTAATGTGAATCGTAGAACCCCCAGTCGTAAACTCCGCCACCGGCTATACCATATTTAAAATATTCGCATCCTTCTGTTACACACAGAGTTGTCATGCTACCGCCGTATGAGAAACCGGTAATTCCTATTTTATCTGCATTCACATAAGGGAGAGATTTCAAATACTTACCCCACTCTATAAAATCCTTTAGTTCAATATCGAAGAAGTTACGATACATAAAATTCAACCCTTTCTTTCCTGCATGACCGCTTGCACGATGGTCTATTGTTATCTGTATAACACCATTGTTCGCCCACCATAAATAGTTCTGTGAGAATGTATTAAAGCTATCTGCCACCTGTGGCGAATTAGGACCTCCATACATACGTACAATAACAGGATATTTATGTGAAGCATTAAACCCTACAGGAAGAATTATTTTCGCAGGAATGGTATAACCATCGGGAGTGGTTATATAGAGCATTTTAATCTCACCAAAGTTATAAGAGCCAAAATCATCCTTTGCCTTAAAGCTGACCACCGTCATTTTGCCGCTCCCATCTGTTGGTATAACTACTTGGAAAGAAGGGGTTTTTGCATTTGAAACCATAGCTGTGAAGTATTTATTATCTTCACTTAAACTCACATTATCATACGAATAATCCCCCGATGAAAGACGCATAGTCTTACCCGTTTTAATTTCAACTTTGTAAACATCTACTCTTGTAGAGACCTCACTCTTAGAGGTATAGTATATTACCCCCTTTTTAGTATCTATTTTTAAGATATTAATGCCCCAATTATCTCCTTTGGTTATCTGACGAAGGGTCTTTCCATCGTATGACTGAAAATAAATTTGCTCCCACATTGTAAAATCTCTAATCATATAGAAGCCATCCTCAACAAATTCCATCTGTTCAGGCCAATCTATCCACGAATCTTGATGTTCTTTGTATATATGTGATTTTGAACCATCTGTAGGATTTACAGCATAGAAATAGAGGTCTTGTTGAACCCTCGGCATCCAGGGAACTATAAAACGAGAAGATTCATCGTTCCAAAACGGTATGCCAAAATACTGATCCTCTTTCTCATCAAAATCTGCCCAAACAATGTTTCCTGTAGAGAGCGTTACAAAACCAACCTTCACTTCCGGATTCTTTTCTCCGGCCATTGGATAGTGGGTTTCTAATATAGGGTCTTTAACCTTTGACGGCTCATATACAGGGAACATAGGTACTTTAGAATCATCAAAATGATAAAATGCTATCTGTTTACTGTCTGGACTCCACCAAAAAGCCCGATACCTCGAAGGACGCCCCAAAATCTCTTCATAATAGACCCAAGAAGCATACCCATTATAAACTACCGAACTTCCATCTGTTGTAAGTTTCTTAATAGTATTTGCCTGTAGATCTGCAACATACAAATTTCCTTTACAAGTGAATGCACTAAACAATCCGTCCGGAGAATTTGTCGGATTCTCTATGTCCCTTACTTTCAAACCGTTTGCTTTGAGAATCTCTACAAAGAGCATTGGATTAGGTGTGGGAGAATTTGGCTCATTCACTTTTACCCCACTCTTTTGGGTATGTTTATCTCCCTTAACCTCAGGCAATTGACTAAGGTACTCTTTTGTCTTGATATTATAATATCTGGCAGGGTTCCCTTTAGAATCACTCTTACCCTCTATTGCAACCGATACAATATCGTTGGTCTGCCAAACGGGCATAGCAATACTCCTGTTGAGAAATGAAATAAACTTATTATTCAGAATCTCTTCATTAGTAAGATGTTGCATTTGTGCAAAAAGAGTTGACGCAACACCTGTAACCGCCAAAATCAAAAGTAAAAATCTCTTATTCATTAGTGTCTAAAAATTTTTCAGGAAAGTTAACTAAAAAAACTTTATCTACGGCACGAGTCAATGCTGTATATAACCATTTTTTATCATCGAGGGTAATTTCCTCCCTCCAGAGAATATTATCTATAAAGACACATTTCCATTGCCCACCTTGAGATTTATGCCCTGTTATTGCCATAGAATACTTAATCTGAAGGGCATTAAAGAATGGATCTTCTCTAACTGCCTCATAACGCTTGCGTTTTGTTTTTATATGCGCATAGTCTTCTATAACACCTTCAAACAAAGCAGTTTGTTGCTCTTTGCCCAAAGCAGCGCTTTGAGAAGTAAGAGTATCGAGAATAATTTTAGCATTAACTTCTGCTCCAAAATAATCTTCAAAAATAAGATGAGCAGAGGCAAAATGAAGCCCGTAGCGCTCCTCATAATTATAGATTCTCTGAAGCTTTGCTACATCGCCGTTAGCAATGAAATCTAGTCCTTGCGTATCTCCGTCAAACTGGTAGCAATTCTTCACAACCATCACTCTATCACCCTTTTGCAGTTTTTCATCGCGATACAATACTTGTGCCCTGATTCCCTCATTATACCTATTTGCCCTCTGATTGCTACGGCACAAGACAACTACCTCTTCTTCTCCGTACTTATCTATTGCCGAGGAGAGTTCTTCTATAAGTTCTCCTCCTGTAATTGCCTTAATATCTGAGAAATGACTTATTTTAAAATGTGGTTTTGTCAGTTCTCCCGATTCTATTTCTTTTCGCAATGCTGTAGCATTCAACAATATACCACTGTCTGCCGTCTGGCGTACTACATCTTTGAGATATACTCCTTTAACATTCGGGCAATACTCTCTCAAAAAATCTAAATCCAAAGCCGGACTCTCTTCTAATCCTATTGGAGGCAACTGCGCCGGATCGCCAGTGAGAATGAGCCGGTTAGTTGGATGGGCACGAACATATTGCATCAAATCAGATAAAGTGTCGCCACTGCCAAAAATTGAATCTGAATCTGAACCTATATTAATGAGAGAGACCTCATCAACTATATAGACAGTATTGGTTGATTTGTTGAAATCTAATGTAAATGAGCCCTTTGAACCATCTAAAGATTTTTGCCTATAAATATGTTTGTGAATTGTAACAGCTTTTTCTTTTGTGACATTCGACAGAACTTTTGCGCTCCTTCCTGTTGGTGCCAACAGGACATATTTCTTGTTTGTATATTTTTTAAGAACCTTGATAAAGGCAGCCAAGGCAGAAGTTTTACCCGTTCCGGCATAGCCGCTGATAACCAACATCCAATCTTCAAGAGAGTCGCCATTAAGAAAAACATCCAATGATTGAAACATTTCTCTCTGGCATTCTGTGGGCTCCATCCGCAGGAGCTTTATCATCTTTTTATATAGACCGCTTCCAGAAGCCATCATTTCCATCTGTTAGCTACAATGAATGCTAAAATAGGGTAAATTTCCAAACGACCTAAAAACATTTCGACTGTCATAACAATCTTACCAACAGCAGGAAAAGCAGAATATGAACCAAATGCCCCACCACTTCCGAAAGTGAGACCGGTATTGCCTACGCAGGCTATCGATGTAGTAAGGGAATCCTCCAAATCCATCCCAAGGGCGGCAAGAACAATAGCGCCAATAAAGATTATCGCAAAGAATAACAGTATAAACTGATTCACATCAATGATTGTCTCCTGCTCTATTATTCTATTCCCGATACGTGGCTTTACCACTGCACTTGAATGAAGCTTGCGTTTTGTAATTCCTCGCATTGAACTGAGCCACAGAAGGATTCTATCTGCCTTAATACCACCGGTAGTTGAACCGCTACAAGCTCCCATAAAAGAGAAAAAGAATAAGAAGAGAAGTGGAACCACCGGCCATAATTTTGTCTGAGTAGTTGCAAATCCCGTTGAACTTGCAGTTGAAACATTCATAAAAGCACTGTGTCTGAGTGCAGTAAGTAAATTTTTCTCAACTCCGTTAAAAAGCAGAGATATTGTAGAAATTACTATCGCAATTATCAGACAAAAAGTATAAAACTTTATTACAGGATTTCTGAAAAGTTTTATAGAACCGCTCTTGACAGAAGAGAAAATAAGTCCGTAATGAAGCGAGGCAAGATACATAAAGATTATCATAATTACCTCTGCAGTAGGATTTTCAAAATGTGCAGCGGACATATTTCTGGTAGAAAATCCACCGGTTGCCGCTATACTCATAGAATTTCCTATACTGTCGAACCACCCTATTCCACTCAAGCGCAAAAGGAGCGCTAAAACCACACTTATTGAGACATAGACCATTATGATAATTTTAGCAGTCTCACTAAGTTTAAATTTATAATTCTCTTTAGATAAAGAACTTATCTCTATTCGCGATATCCTTACACCATATCCCGACCTTGTTGTCGGAAGAATCAAAAGCATAAACACTACAACTCCCAAACCTCCGATGTAATGTGTTGATGCTCTCCAGAACAGAAGTCCGTGAGGTAATGCCTCAATATCATCAAGAATAGACGAACCTGTTGTAGTATAACCACTTACGCTCTCATACCACGCATTTATAACTGAGAATTCTCCACCCCAAATAACATAAGGAATCATTCCAAAAATACAAGAGAAAAGCCACGCCAAAACAATTGTAACATAACCATCTTTAACCGCCATGCTTCCTCCCTTTTTCACAAAAATTAATGGGAAAAGCCCTACGGCAAGGGTTAAAACGCCCGCCAAAAAGAGCGGAGCAAAAGATGCATCGAGATTATAATAAACAGAGACACCGGCACTTATGAACATAAATGCCGCACTGAATAAAAGGGCTATCCCAACATTTCTGGATATGAAGCTCCAATTCATTGATTTTTCTCTTTTATGAGTTTTCGATTCTCTGTAATTAACTCCCGAACGCTGTCGTTCAAATCTTGCATTTCGTCGTCGCTTGTGAGATTGTAGTCGTAACTGCGCTTGGTAACTATGTATGAATTAATGCCTTTTGTAATTTTCTCAAGAGGACTGAGGAAATAAAAGTTGAGAAAATAGTTAAAAAGGAAGAGGAGAATAATACCAATTACCACCGCTACAATACAAGGCATCAAACTTCTTCTGAAACTTTCGTTCAGACTTTGAGAGTGAGATATAAACGCCTCATGAGAATCTTTACTGAGTTCCTTTATATGGCCAATAAGTTTAGTGTGATTCGGAAAAAATGTCTCCATATACCAATCGTATGGTACAAAAGCAGAATCGACCTTGTTTTGTAATTGGGCAATATGGTATATATGAGCAAAATATGTGTAACGGACAGAATCTACAATGTTTAATAATGTTCTATCCAATGTTCTGTTTAAGAGCTTATTGCTATAATAGAACTCGATGTTTTTTCTGATTGTATCTAAATTTTTAAAGAAGGTTTTATCGCTTTTAATAGCACTGATTTCGGATTTTACATCTATAGAAGTGTCTTGCAGAAGGGCAATTATTCTTCTGTTGTAGCTCTCAGTAATATCTACAAGTTCTGCGGTCGAATTTATGTTGTCTATATCGTTGACAACAATTCGAGAGACCGTATTTCTCATAGTATAGAACTCAAATATTGCAATAAGAGAAGAGAGGAGCAGTATAAACCCCACTATAACAAATCCCAAAGAGATTTTTCGTCTTACGAGCATAATCAAAATTTTTGCAAATGTACAAAAAAAGTGGGCGACTGGAAATCTCCGCGCCCACTTTTTAAGAGTTGATAGAAGATTGAATGCAATTATTTAGCACTCATAATCTTAATAAGGTCTAATACTTTATTTGAGTAACCTACCTCATTGTCATACCAAGAGATTATCTTTACAAATGTTGGTGAGAGTTGAATACCTGCTTTTGCATCAAAGATAGAAGTTCTGGTATCTCCCAAGAAATCTGATGATACGACTGCATCTTCTGTATACCCGAGAATCCCCTTCAATTCACCTTCAGAGGCCTCTTTCATTGCAGCGCAGATCTCTTCGTATGTGCAAGGTTTTTCAAGATTACAAGTTAAATCAACAACAGAAACATCTATGGTTGGTACCCTCAAAGACATACCTGTAAGTTTTCCGTTAAGCTCTGGAATAACTTTTCCTACCGCCTTTGCAGCACCTGTAGATGAAGGAATTATATTCCCCGATGCAGCTCTTCCGCCTCTCCAGTCTTTTGCAGATGGACCATCCACTGTCTTCTGAGTTGCAGTGATTGAGTGGCAAGTTGTCATAAGCCCCTCTTTGATACCAAATTTTTGGTGAAGTACTTTAGCTACAGGAGCAAGACAGTTGGTAGTACAAGAAGCATTTGAAACAATTGTCTGGCCAGCATAAGTATCTGTATTAACACCACATACAAACATTGGAGTATCATCTTTAGATGGAGCGCTCATAACCACTCTTTTTGCACCTGCTTTAATGTGTGCTTCTGCTTTTTCCTTTGTCAAGAATAGACCTGTACTCTCTACAACATACTCTGCTCCAACCTCATCCCATTTCAGATTTGCAGGGTCTTTCTCTGCAGTAACTCTGATTGGATTGCCATTAACAACCAATTTTCCATCTTTCACCTCAATTGTTCCGTCAAAAATGCCATGCATTGTGTCATATTTGAGCATATAAGCCATATACTCAACTTCCAACAAATCGTTAATGCCAACAATCTGAATGTCATCTCTTTTTTGTGCAGCTCTGAAAACCAATCTTCCGATACGTCCAAAGCCGTTAATACCAACTTTAATCTTAGTCATAATTCTATTGTGTTAATTTAATATTCATTCAAACTATTATTTCGCAAATTTATAAAATTTTAGACATTTTATCTAACTTTGGGGCATATATGAAGAAGAAAAGATTAAATATTCTAATTTCCAATGACGATGGCTTTGAGGCCAAGGGGTTTAAGGTTATATGCGAGCTTTGCGCAAAATACGGTAATGTTTTGGCGGTTGCTCCCAAAGAGCCCCAAAGTGGAAAATCTGCTGCTTTAAGCATAGGCGGCACAAAATTGTGGCTGAATAAGGAGTCTTCTAAAAAATGCTCAAACGGCAACACTATAGATGTATACAGCTTTACCGGCACTCCGGTAGATTGTGTAAAGATTGCTATGAATGTTTTTTTCTCTTTGGATAACAAGCCGGATCTTTTGATTTCCGGAATTAATCATGGCTCAAATGCTTCAGCTGCAGCTGTTTATTCTGGAACATTAGGTGCCGCAAAGGAAGGGGCTATATATTCCATACCTTCTATTGCTCTCTCAATAGATTCGCATAATCCCGATGCAAATTTTGCAGGAGTTAAGAAGTATTTTCCTTTGATAATGAGCAACTTCTTAAAAAATCCTCCTGTAGAAGGAACCTTCTTTAATATAAATTTCCCAAATATTCCTACAACCAAAATAAAAGGAATGAGGTTCGCCACACAAGGTAACGGTATGTGGATAAAAGAGTTTGACGAGTTTAAGACTTCCAATGGAGAAAACTATTACATCATGAAGGGTGAATTCTTAAACAAAGACAACAAGGTATTCGCAGACCATATTGCTATAGAAAACGGTTATATATCTTTAGCACCTCAAAAAGTTGATATAACTGATTATGAGGAATTTGAACGCCTTGAGAAAAAGTGGAAACTTAAAATAGACTAAATTATAATGGGGACAAAATATTACATCATAGCCGGTGAGGCCTCAGGAGATTTGCACGGTTCAAATCTCATTAAAGGTTTAAAGAGAGTTCAACCGGATTGTCAGATTCGCTGCTGGGGTGGAGATCTTATGCAAAGCGCCGGAGGAGAGCTTGTTCGCCACTATAAAGATACTGCTGTGATGGCTTTTGCAGAGGTGGTTAAAAGTTTGAATAAAATCAGGCGCAATCTCAAATTGTGCAAAGAAGATATCATAGCTTATAATCCCGATGTGATTGTCCTGATTGATTATCCCGGGTTTAATTTTCGCATTGCGAAATTTGCTCACAATCACGGATTTAAAGTGTTCTATTATATAGCTCCCAAAATATGGGCGTGGAAAGAGAACAGAGGGAAGAGATTGCAAAAATATGTAGATAAACTATTCATTATTTTCCCTTTTGAAATAGATTATTTTAAAAATAAATGGAACATAGAGGCCATTTATAGAGGTAATCCACTGTTAGACAGTATAGAACAAAGCCCTCAGACAAAAGAGAGCAAAAAAGATTTCTGTAAAGCAGAAGGGCTGAACAGTCAAGATAAATTTATAGCATTGGTTCCGGGAAGCAGAAAAATGGAGATTTCATACCTTCTTCCAAGAATGATAGATATTGCTGCAATGCTTCCCAATTATAAATTCCTGATTACTCAAGCCCCCGCCATACCGGACAGCTACTATAGTAAGATAATTAATAAACGCATCGCTCAGAGGAGGAAAAAAGGAGAAGATCTAACAAGTACAATAGAGAGAATCAAACTTCTAAAGAATAGGACATACTCAGCGATGAAACATTCTGAGGCGGCAGTAATAAGTTCTGGCACAGCATCTTTGGAGGGAGCACTTATTGGTACTCCTCAAGTTGTATGCTATGCCGGAAGTTGGATATCTGCCATAATTGCCGCAATGCTTGTGCATCTTCCTTACATAAGTCTTGCAAATTTAATTTTAGACAAGGCGATTTTCAAAGAGTTGCTTCAACATCACTTTACCCCCAAAAATACTGTAGCAGAGTTAGATATGCTTATTAATAACACTCAATACAGAGAAAAGATGTTGGAGGATTATGAAAAAGTGCATAAACTTTTAGGAGGCGGAGGGGCGTCTGAAGCTGTAGCACAAGCTATGGTAGAAGCTGTTAACGAGCTTAAGTAGAAGAGGTTTCATCAAAATAGAAAAGGTTTCATCAATCTTATTTATAATAGAATTACTAACAATGAAATTACACATTTATAAGTATCAAGGTGCCGGCAACGATTTTATTGTCATAGATAACCGCAAAGGAGATTTCAATCTGAATTGGAAGCAGATTAAATTACTATGTGACAGAAGGTTTGGAATTGGTTCAGATGGGCTCATGACACTCTCCAAATCCACTAAGGGAAACTTTAAAATGGATTATTACAACTGCGACGGATACCTTGGAACTATGTGTGGAAATGGCGGCAGGTGCATAGTAGCATTTGCCCATTTGCTTGGTTTTAAGAAGTTTATATTTGAGGCGTACGATGGTATCCATACAGCAGATGTGATCAAAGCCCCTAACGGGAGAAAAAGTAGAGAGAAGATCATACGACTTGGAATGAGAGATGTGAACGAATGTTCTAAGTATGCCGAGAATACATATCTAACAGACACAGGTACAGAGCATTATATAGAATTTATAAAAGATGTGGATAGCTATCCTGTGTTTGAGATGGGGCGTAAAATCCGCTACCACAAAGATTTTCCGAATGGGATGAATGCTAATTTTGTGGAGATCACCCCTAAAGGGCTTTTAAAGATAAGAACTTATGAACGTGGTGTAGAAGATGAGACATTTGCATGCGGTACAGGTTCAACTGCCGCTGCAATAGCAGCTTACTGCCATGGAGTTAAACCTGCGAGTGAGAGAGTAGTTAAATTGGCAAATGGAAAAACAGGAAATAAAGTGAAGTATAATCTGAAAGCCAGAGGTGGAGATTTATCGGTTGAATTTACAACTCATGACGGTATTTTTTCAGACATTTCACTTATAGGTCCGGCAACTTTAGTCTTTGAAACAGAGATAGTTATTTGCTAAAACTGCTTTTGCAGCAAATCAATTAAACATACTCCCTTGGGCCAAAGATGCCGGTCCCAATTCGTACCATTGTACTCCCTTGTTCCACTCCAAGCTTATAGTCGCCGCTCATTCCTATCGAGAGGATATTAAACTCTGGGAAAAAGGTTGAATATGAAGCTTTTATCTTTTTATATAGCTCTGCGATACGAGAAAATTCGCTTCTAACTTGTTCTGCATCAGAGGTAAATGAGGCCATCCCCATAACTCCGCAAATGATTGTAGAAGCCAATGGTTTAGTTTTCAACCTCTCTAAAAGTGAAATTACTTCTGAAGATGAAAAGCCCTGCTTGGTCTCTTCATTGGCTATGTGAACCTCTAATAAGCAACGCGTTTTTATTTTATTTGCAGCGGCATATCTATCCACAGCCCAAAGTAGTTCTTCTGTATCAATAGATTGTATAAGATAGGCGTTGGGAACTACAAGTTTTATCTTATTTTTCTGTAAATGCCCTAAAAAATGCCACTTTATATCTTTGGGCAAAATGGGTACTTTTTGTGCAAGTTCCTGGGGACGGTTCTCTCCGAAAAGGCGCTGACCGGCACTATAGGCCTCCATTATCTGTTCCGGAGTATGAAATTTAGAAACTGCCACAAGTTCAACTCCTTGCGGCAGCTCATTTTTAATTTGCTGTATCTTTGAAGATATCATTATCTACGTTTTGCCCTCTCTTTCTGAAGTCTCTCCTGCTCCTTAATCATATTCTCCATCCTCTCTCTCCATTTAGATTTCTTTTGAGGTTTATTGGCATTCTCACTTGCTTTAGATTTAAGTTGAGCAAGAAGTTTTGCTTCATCCACAAAATATTTGCGAATAACCCAAGTCTGACCTATCGTGATAAAGTTAGAAAGCATATAATAGTAACTCAAACCTGCCGAAAAGTTGTTACAGAGAACGAGCATGAACAATGGCATGAAATAGAGCTGCATACTCTTCATTCCCGCCATCTGGCCGGTTGAAGGCATTTGGTCCATATTCACTTTAGAGTAGAAATACATAGAAATTGCCATAAGAAGAGCAAACAAACTTACATGATCTCCATATAAAGGAATAGAGAACGGAAGATTTAAAATAGAGTCGTAACCGCTTAAATCTGATGCCCATAAAAACGAGTGCTGACGAAGCTCAAATGAGACAGGGAAGAAGCGGAACATTGCAAACAGAATTGGAATCTGAAGCAGCATAGGAAGGCATCCCCCCATCATATTGACACCTGTCTTTTTATATAAAGCCATTGTCTCCTGCTGCTTTTTAAGAGCATCTTCTCTTCTTGGGTATTTAGCATTAATCTTCTCAATCTCAGGTTTTAACACTCTCATTTTAGCATTTGAGACATAAGAACGGAGAGTGAGAGGAGTAAGGACTAATTTTATCAATATGGTCATTATCAAGATGATAATTCCATAATTAGAGATAAATTTTCTCAAGAAATCAAAGAGGTTAATGATGACTACCCTATTGATCCAACCTATAATATGTTTTCCAAGAGGAATAATCTTTTCAAAACTATAATCATACTTCTTGAGTTCCTTGTAAAGATTAGGACCAAAATAGAAATGGAAAGGTATAATGGTCTCATCTTTAGGCAGATATTCTATGGTAGCATTTGCATTGCAAACAAACAAATCGTTATCGGGATTATTCTCTTCAAAGAAATGATACGAAAGTTCTCCGGAGGTAAAGTTATTGTCTGCAACCAAAATAGCAGAGAAAAACTGCTGTTGGAAGGCAAACCAAGAGAGTTTGGTCGTAATGCTTTTATTACTCTCTTTTTTTCTGAAACCTAAATGATCTACCGAGTTGTCTCCGGGATATTTGTAACTTAGTGTAGAATAGTTCTTTTCGTTGTCGTATCCCTTCTCAAATCTGCCCACTCTCAAGTTCCAATCCAATTCCAATTGGGTTGCACTTCTTGGAACAATTTTGTCCAACCCCTTGGTTACGACATTAAAACTAACGAGGTAACTATCGGGAGCAAGAGAGTAGTTATATTCAATGAAAGCGCCGCCGCTTAACTGGAGTTGAAATGCAATAGAAGTATCTGTCTGAGAAGACTTTACAAAATTAAAATTGGAGGTTTCCAAACGTTGGTCTGTAAAAAAGACAAGGGCAAATTTTGAATAATCTTCCTTGATAAGATAAAGAGATGAGCTGTCATAAGTGTAGTAATCCTTTATAAGAACTTGCTTGATTTGCCCCCCTTTTGTAGTAAAATCCAACTTTAACTTATTGTTTTCCAAGGAGAAAATCTCTTCTGCACCTTTTGAAGAGAGTTCCAAGAGTGAGTCTTTATAGGTTGGAGCATTAACTTGCTCCTGGCTCTGGAGAACAGACAAAGTGTCCTGCACAGCTGCAACTTCCTGAGGACGAACTATTCCCAGACGCGCATCGCGAATAGAATCTGCAATTCTCAAAGAGTCTGCAATACGAGGATTTGTCTTTGCAGCTTCCCTTGCAAGTGAATCTTTAACAAAGGCTTCTCTTACTTGTTTCTGATAAGTTTTGGAATTATAAATACTGAAACCTATTAGTACTAAGGCAATTAAAAGAAAACCTATAACTGTGTTCTTATTCATCTTTAAAACTCTTTGTCTATAGATTTGATTTGTTGCTCTATTTGAGTGAGTTCTTTTTTATTCTCCTCTATTTTAACTTTAATCTCATCGATGAGTTTATCTGCATTTTTACTCTTAGCAAAGAAGCCCATATTGTTCTCTAATGTAGAGATTTCACTCTGGAGCTTACGGAATTTGTTAAGAAGCTTTTCTCTCTCAAATCTGATGGTATGGTCTCCTTTGCCTGTCGATTTAACATCATTTATCATTTTGGCAAGTCTCCCCATGCGACGCTCGCTATCCTTATCTCTAAGTTCTTTAAAATGAGTGTCTAACGCATCGTTGAACTCCTTAACTATACCAGCTTTCTCTTTCATAGGAACAAAGCCGATTCGATTCCATTTAGATAAAAATTCATTGAGAGCATTTTTATTCTCTTCCATATCAGAGGATGATACATAAGCTTTAACTTCCTCTATAAGAGCTATTTTAGCAGCTAAATTCTCTTGGTAGCCACTCTCTTCAGATCCAAAATGCTGCGATTTTTTCTCAAAAAATTCATCACAAGCAGCTCTGAATCTCTTCCAAACAGCTTCAGATTGTTTTCTTGCCACAGGACCTACTTGCTTCCATACCCTTTGAAGATTTATAAACTGGTCTGTTGCTTTCTTCCAATCTGTACTCTCTTTAAGCTGCTCTGCCTGAGCACAAAGATCCTCTTTCTTCTTTAGATTCTCAAGCATAACATCCTTGAACTTAGTGTAATACTCTCGTTTAGCATTAAAGAATTTATCGCAAGCCGCTCTGAATCTGTCATATATCTTTTGATTCTCCTTCTTTGATGCAAAACCTATCGTTTTCCATTTGGCTTGCAAATCCTCAATCTTTTTAGTGAGAACATTCCACTCTTTAGAGTCATTTGCAATCTCTCCGGCAATACCCTCTGCTTGTTCACAAAGGTTTGTCTTAGCTGCTAAATTCTCCTTTTGTTGCTCCTTAAGTTGCTCAAAATGATTCTGATATTTTTTATTTATAACCGAAGTGGCATTTTTAAATCTCTCCCAAATGCTCTCGCGCTCGCTCTTTGCAACGGGACCTAATTCTTTCCACTCTTCGTGCAATTTTTGCAGTGCATTGAATGCTGATATTATATCTTTCTCATTAACAAGAGCTTCTGCTTTCTCGCAAAGCTCAGTTTTTGCCTGCATATTCTTTTTAAAATCGAGATCTCTGAAATCTTTATTAATTTTAATAAAGTCGTAGAACTTTTCGAGTGTAGAGTTATAGTTAGATGTCAGTTCGCTCGCTTTTTCTGGTGGAACACTGCCTAAAGATTTCCATTTGCTCTGTAACTCTCTGAATGCAGGAAGGGTATGATTCATATCCTCTGCTTTTTCCAACAAAGCATTTATCCCTTCGATAATCTCCACTTTCTGTTTGTAATTCTCTTCCTTTTTCTCTTTCTGCTCTTTTGTAAACTCGGCACGTTGAGCACGGTACTCCTCGTATAGGTCTTTGAAAGCTTTTTCCACCTCTTCAAAAGGATTTGTAGTACCTTCTACCTGAGTAGTTTGGCCAATTTCAACAAACACACCGGATGCTATCTTTTCTTTTCTTAAAACTTTATAAAATGCTGCCTTTATCGGCTCAACATTTTTATAAAGTTCTTGTTGATCTTTTCTCTCCAACATATCCTTGAACAAAGTAAGTATCTCATTCAAAGACTTCTCTGAATAATCAAGATTAACACCCACAGGTGCAGTAGTTTTCTCTTCCATAAAATATAGTTTTAATATCTAAATATAACTCACAAATATAATAAATAATTATCTTTGTTGCCTAGTCTATTATCAGTAAATAATATTCAAGTTAATTTTCAATTCAATAAGATAATGAAATCCCAAAAATGTATCAGGAGGAAAAAAGGATCTATAAGAATAGATATAATCAGCGCAGTACCACAATTGCTGGAGAGTCCGCTCAATTACTCCATTGTACAGAGGGCAAAGGAGAAAGGGTTGGTCTATATTCAGGTTCATAATATAAGGGATTATGCCACAGGTAAATATAAAAAAATTGACGACTATAATTACGGAGGAGATGCCGGTATGGTTCTTATGGTTGAACCTATTTATAAAATCATAACAAAACTGAAACGGGAGAGAAAATATGATGAAATTATTTTTCTCTCTCCCGATGGTCAGACGTTCAATCAACAATGCGCCAATAGTTTATCGCTCTGCAAGAATCTAATTCTACTTTGCGGACATTATAAAGGTATCGATTACAGAATACGTGAGCACCTGATTACTAAAGAGATATCTATAGGCGATTATGTTTTAAGCGGTGGAGAAATTGCCGCTGCTGCAATAACAGATACAATTGTACGACTTATTCCGGGAGCTATTTCAGATGAAACATCTGCACTGACAGATAGTTTCCAAAACTCTCTGCTTGAGGGACCTATCTATACCCGCCCTGCCGTTTTCAAAGGGTGGAAAGTTCCCGATATACTTTTGAGCGGAAATCATAAAAAAATTTCAGAGTGGCAAGAAGAACAAGCCATTAAGCGTACCCGCGCACTCCGTCCGGATCTGCTAAAATAAGATTCAGCGGCATAGGTGCGAGGCCCACGGAGGGAGCTAACCGCTGCGACAGCAGCGTAAAGGCAGCGGCAAGAGCCGCCAATTTAAACAAAGAGACCCCGCAGTCTTATGACTACGAGGTCTCGTTTAAATTGGCGGCTACCCACTTTCCCACTTGGTATAGCAGTATCATAGGCGTGAACGGGCTTAACTTCTCTGTTCGGGATGGGAAGAGGTGG
>CADBRQ010000054.1 GCA_902797115.1 uncultured Bacteroidia bacterium | reverse complement strand
CCAATGAGACCGCTCTGCTGTTCCTTGCCGTTGAACTTAAGGCGGTTGGATTCTCTGTCATTTTTATAAAGTCGTCCACTGTCGGTATGCAAACCAAATGGATAATAGTCGTTCTGCTGTAAAATGTTAGCATTTCTGTCCAAGACAACCCGCACGCTTCCCAAATGGTCAAAGACCTTCCAAACAGGAACTATAGAGGTTATATCCTGATTGTTCATTATCTCACCACCGCTTGGAAGAGTATTTGGAGGGTCTGTCATCATATCATCTTCAACAAAACGATAAGAGAGTATTGGAGAAGAACTGTTTATCTGTATTGAAAGTGTAAATGGGAACACTCACACTCACTTTACCGCTGTACAATTGAGGGTCATACTTCCCATATCTGGTATATTCACTCACCGATGCGCTGGGACGAGAAACCTCGCTTTTGATTTCTAACTGGGCATAGGAAAGTGTTGGTGTACAAGTGATTATAATAAAAACGAAAATGTGCTTGAATATTTTAAACAGAGTTTGCATGGTAATCGTTATTATCACTTTTCAAAGATATAAAAATAAATAGTACAGTACAAGGAATATTTTTTATATTTGCTGCCGCTTAGGGGTGCCGGAAGGCTGAGATTATACCCTCGAACCTGATGCGGTCTGTACCGCCGTAGGAAAAGCTGAAGCTTTCTTTAAACCTTAAGCAATAATTAATTGCAGAAGTTTATGAGAAAGTTTTTTTATTTTATAAGCGCTTTGGTAATAACCATTGGAATATCTGATACCCTTAATGCTCATTATGACAGTTCGAGAAGCAAAACCTTAGGTGTAAGCAGATTAGCATTCTTACAATTACCGCCGGAACTCCCCGATAATACTATCAAAAAGATATCGGACACAGTGTTAAAAAAAGATATCTCAATCAATCATAAAGATTCTACAGCAAATTATTCTTTGGATGAAATTATCGTTTCTTCTTTTAAAGCAAGTGCCAACTCCCCTTTCGCCAAAACTACAATTTCCCAAAAACAAATAAGAAAAGAGGCCTCATCTCACTCTCTGCCAATGGTATTGGGACTTGAGCCTTCTGTAGTTGCAACAACAGAAGGGGGCTTAGGGCTTGGATACAGCAATTTGAGAGTAAGGGGGTCTGACGCATCGCGAACAAACATAACATTAAATGGAATAGCCATTAATGACGGAGAGAGCCAAGAGATGTTCTGGGTAAACCTCCCCTCAATTGGTGGAGCAATGCAATCTATTCAGCTTCAGAGGGGTGTGGGAACTTCGGGTAACGGTCCGGGAGCTTTCGGCGCAACAATGAGCATGCAGACATTAAGGGCATCAAGTAACAGATATGGCAATGCCGAACTATCTTTGGGCTCTTACGACACATATATGACAGCTATCGGTTTAGGGAGCGGAAAAATTTCTCTCGGAAACGAGAGCACACTCTCTTTCGATGGTCGTTTTGCACACAACAATACAAAAGGCTACATTAGAAATGCCAAGGCAAACCTTAATTCACTCTTCTTGCAAGGAGTATGGGAGAATAGATCTAACTTATTGAAAATAATATACATATTCGGTGATCAATCTACCGGTATCACATGGGACGGCTCTCCTATAGAGATTTACGCAACCAATAGAAAATATAACAGCACCGGAGAGTATTACGACGATGAGGGAAACATTCATTACTATAATAATGAAACAGACAATTACCGTCAGCATCATGCGCAGCTCCACTATGTGAGAGTAATGAGTCATAACTTTGATCTGAATGCTACACTCCATTTTACAAAAGGAGACGGCTACTACGAAAATTATAAATATAACCAGAAGTTCTCTAAATATGCTTTAGATAACCAAGTTATTGATGGTGTAACATATAAAAAGAGCGATTTTATTATTCGCCAGCTAATGGATAACAGCTATTATGCTGCTATTCTCTCATTTAATTATACCCCTGATAATCTGAAACTTATAGGAGGAGCAACTATTTCATATTACGACGGAGATCATTTCGGAAAGCTTCTGTGGAGCAAGTACAATGCTTCTATTCCTGCAAATTACAATTGGTACAACAACAACGGCAAAAAAACCGATGCAAGCATATTCATAAAAGCTGAATATATGCTAACAAACAAGTGGCTGTTATTCTTAGATTTACAAGGAAGGAACATAAGTTATCATTTGAGCGGAATGGATAAAGATTTTGTGGGGATAGATAAAAAACTCCATTACAACTTCTTTAATCCTAAAGCCGGTATTACATATAAACCAACCCCAAACTCCGTGTTTTACAGCTCAATAGCAATTGCCAACAGAGAGCCAAGCAGAAGTGATGTTAAAGAGAGTATCAAGGCGGGTAAAACAGATGAACTGAAGAAAGAGAGCATGATAGATTTTGAGTTAGGATATTCACTTAATACAGAGAGATTTAACGGGGGAATTAACCTCTATGCCATGGAGTACAATAATCAACTTGTTGCCACAGGCAGATTAACAGAAACAGGATATGTCATTCAAGAAAATATCCCTGACAGTTATCGCAGAGGAGTTGAATTAATGGCAGAGTACAAACCTCTCAAATGGCTTGCAATTGGGGGAAATGTCACTTTCTCAAAGAATAAGCTAAAGAATTATACTTTATACACAGACACATACGACAACGCCTCGGATTGGAACAGTGTAGCTCAGACTAAAACATATTTAAAGAGTTCCAGCTTAACTCTTTCACCTGAAATTATCGGGATGGGAATTATTAAAACAACACCTCTGAAAGAGTTTGAGATAGCTCTGAGCGGCAAATATGTTGGTAAACAATACTTAGATAACTCTTCCGAAGCAATCAGCAAGGTCCCCTCCTATTTTGTCATGGCATTAAATGCTTCCAAACGATTTACAATCAGAGACAAATACGGCCTGACACTCTCTTTGTGCATAGACAACATGCTCAATAGAAAATACTACTCGTATGGATGGATTTATAAGGCAAAATTTGCGAGCCATGAACCCGACTACATAGAGAAAAACGTTTACGCGCAAGCCACAACCCATTTTATTTTCAGAGCTGTTTTTGATTTTTAATATTAAATTTGCTCCGCGATGAGTTTAATGCAATACCTTGAAATATTCACACTTATAACGGGCATAATTTATGTCATCCTTGAAATCTTACAGAAAAACTCCATGTGGATTTTAGGTTTTTTTACCGCACTGGCCGCAGCAATAGTTTTCTTTTCAGAAAAACTCTATGCCTCATCCGGTCTAAATGCATATTATGTAATAATGTCTGTTATAGGATATTATACATGGTATAAAGATTCTCAAAAATTAAAGAGCCGTCAAAGGGAAGAGAGCCTGCAAACACAACAGGGGCATACAGATTGGTCAGAGATTAAAAAATCGGATGCAAAAATTCATCTGAACAAAATAAGCAACAAGGTATTAGTTTATAGTGCCATAGCTCTTGTTGCCGGAACAATTGCATTATACTATATTTTAAGATATTTGGGAGATCCGATGGGTTTGTTAGATGCTTACGTCACTATTCTGAGTGCTCTTGCAACAGTTTGGTTAGTTAAATCTTATATTGCTCAATGGTTGCTGTGGGTAATTGCCGATATACTTTCAGCTACACTTTGCCTTGCTCAAGGAATGCCATGGATGGGAACTCTCTATTTCTTGTATGCCCTATCGGCTATCTATGGCTATATCTATTGGAAACGGCATGGTGTGAATGTCGATTAAGTCATAATCTCCGTATCTGAAATACAAACTCTAAATCTCACTGAATTTGAGGTGTCAATAGGAAATTTTATACAGACGAGGCCAATATTTGCCTGTAATATAAATGCTTCCGTCTTCTGGATTGTAAGCTATGCCGTTAAGAACATCTGTCCCGGAACTTTTAAGATTATCGGGCAAAATCCCTTCACAATTGATAATTCTTTCAACCACACCGCTTTGAGGATCTATAATTACAATATAATCTGAGGTATATACGTTCGCCCAAATTTTCCCCTCTATATATTCAAGCTCATTGATATAATAAAGAGGTTTCCCATCTATTGTAACACGAAGAGTACGACGGGGATAAAAACTCTGAGGGTCGAGAAAATATAAATTATAACTTCCATCACTCATTATCAGCTCTTTACCATCAGTTGTAATACCCCACCCTTCTGTCTTGTAAGTTGCAACACCTATCTGCTTGAAATCGTTATCGGTAACCCTCTTTACCGGTGGAAGTGAATAGACAAAGCACATCTTCTCCTGCCAGGTGAGAATATAAACATTATCTCCAAAAGCACACGCTCCCTCTAAAAAGTATTTTCTTTTGAAGTTCCACTGTCTTAATACTTTACCAGTTTTATAATCAACTATTTTGAAATTACTGTGACCATACTGACCGCAACTTTCATACATCACACCATTATGGAAGAAGAGTCCCTGAGTATACGACAATCTACTATGCGGATATTCGGCAAGTACCTTAACCTTGCTTCTTTTTGCTATAAGAGTTTCATTTTGAGCAAAAACTAAAGAACTGCACAAAAACTGCAGGAGAAGAACCAAACAAATGTTCAAAAACTTTATCTCCCTATTCATCATATATTCTTTTAGTAATCTTCTTATTCTTACTCGTTTAGTTGTTACTCTCCCTATCTTATCTGGCTAAATCCTTACTCTTTTTTAAAGCCGCTTTAACAAAAGCAACAAAAATTGGCTGTGGCTTTAGAACTGTACTTCCAAGCTCAGGATGGAACTGAACACCTATAAAGAAAGGGTGCTTATTCTGAGGAAGCTCAATTGCCTCAACCAGACCTGTTTGGGGATTTACACCGCTTAACACCATTCCCGCTTTTTCCATCTGTTTTGCATATTTTTCGTTAAACTCATATCTGTGTCTATGCCTCTCAGCGATTCGTTCTTTGCCATAAATCTTTCTTATCAGAGTTCCCGGTTTGAGTAAACAATCATAAGCTCCAAGTCTCATTGTCCCCCCCTTGATTGTTGTTGATTTCTGCTCTTGCATCAGGTCAATAATTGGTGTTGATGTGTCTGGTTTAATCTCCGTAGATGTAGCATTCTCCAACTTTAAAACATTCTTAGCATACTCAATAACAGCCATTTGCATACCTAAGCAAATACCAAAGAAAGGTATTTTGTTGCGCCTTGCATAATTTACTGCCAGAATTTTTCCATCTGTACCCCTCTCTCCAAATCCGGGAGCAACAAGTATGCCACCCATCCCTTTTAATTCTCCCTTTATATTGGAAGCTGTAAGATGTTCACTTTGAATGGTATGCACATTTACTTTGCAAGAGCAAGCCGCCCCTGCATGAACAAAAGATTCCTGAATAGATTTATATGCATCCTGAAGTTCTACATATTTACCTATAAGGGCAATATCAACTTCAGTCTTAGGAGAAAACATTCTTTTTAAGAACGCTTTCCACTCCGTTAAGTCTGGTTCAGGCAAATTCTTTATTTTGAGTTTTTTGAGCACAATTTTATCTACTCCCTGCTCATGAAGTTGAATTGGAATCTCATATATGCTCTCTGCATTTCTGCTCTCAAAAACAGAATCGGGTCTGATATTAGAGAAAAGAGCTATTTTCTTCTTCACACCTTCAGGAAGTGAAACCTCTGTTCTACAGACTATTATATCGGGATTAATACCCTCCTGACGGAGCATTCTTACAGAGTGTTGCGTAGGTTTTGTCTTAATCTCTGCAGCAGCATGAAGCAGAGGAACAAGAGTCAGATGCATTATTATACAATCACCTTCATTCATCTCCCACTTAAATTGACGCACAGCCTCAAGGAATGGGGTACTCTCCATATCTCCCACTGTACCACCAATTTCTGTAATTATAACATCGTAGTCTCCGTTCTTTCCGAGCAGAGTCATTCTACGCTTGATCTCATTTGTAATGTGCGGAATAATCTGAACAGTCTTACCCAAATAGACTCCGGCTCTCTCGTTGTCTATAACAGTCTTATAAATTTTACCGGTAGTAACATTATTTGCCTTTGAGGTTCTGACATTCAGAAATCTCTCATAATGACCAAGATCCAAATCTGTCTCTGCACCGTCTTCTGTAACATAGCACTCACCATGCTCATACGGATTCAAAGTTCCCGGATCTATATTGATATAGGGGTCAAATTTTTGAATAGTTACTCGTAAACCTCTGGCTTGCAATAAGTTTGCTAAAGATGCGGCAACAATACCCTTGCCTAATGAAGAGGCAACACCACCCGTTACAAATATATATTTTGTATTCATAAAATTTTTATTTGTTCACGGGGTACAAAGATAATTAAATTTTAACTAATCAAAATTATTAAATTTGCAGTTGGTCTGAAATTTTATCGCTTAAACGCTCTGTTTAAGAGGAAAGTCCGGACAGGATAGAGCAGTGCGCTGTGGAAATCACAGATGGGTGAAAACCTATGTATGGGCAGAAGAAAATAACCGCCAGATTTAGAACGCGTTCTATAATCGGGTAAGGGTGAGAACGTAAAGGTAAGAGCTTACGAGGCATATTGGCGACAATATGTTTGTGTCCGCCGCACCCTGCAATGCCAAGTATACCGGCGGCCAAGGGTTGCTCGCCCTTCGTCGGGGGGTAGGCAGCAAAGACGAATGATAAAAGGCAATCGTAAGATTGTTACAGAATCCGGCTTATTGATGACCTAACAACAAAGGGTACCTCACGGTGCCCTTTGTTTATTAATGAATCTATTGCCTTGTCAGAAAAGCAATAACTTGACCGATAAGCTCATTAATCTGTTGTTGGTCCTTGAGAACCTCTATCGGGAAGCCGAATGCAACTACCTTATAATCATCTCCATCATAGGCGGTTGCTGCAGAAATACTTGTTTGCGGATAACGGAAAATAGTGAACGCTTTATCTCCTACAGGGGTAAACGCATCGGGAGCTTCACAAACATATTTTTTATCGTTGAGTTCACTATAGAAAGAGAATTCTCCGTTAAAACCAAAGTTGTTATTTACAGCCGCAACCCTACCATCTTTAGATGCAGAGTGTGTCATCCATTTAATCTTCAGAACATCTGCAGCAAACTTAGCTCCTTCAGGGTCAACCTCATACGCATCAACAAGATCAGTAGCAATATATGCTCCGGAAATTAAAAGCTTGCCGCCCGCATTGCAAAAATCGGTAATAGCTTGTTTAAGTTGTGGGGTATATGCAGCATATTTAATCAGTTTGGTAAGAGCACCATCATTACTTTGAGCTTGCTTTCCTAAAATTATATCGCATATCTTATAGTCAGTTAAAGTTGTATTACCGCTCTCAACTGCACTGCGGGTAGAAGAGACAAAGTTGTAACCTGCTTTCATAAAGGCAATTCCGTGATCGTATGCATAATCAAAGGTATTACCCGCAATAACTTTTCCGGCCATGTCGTTATAGCAAGCTCCAAAACCTGGGGCATCATCATCTGTCCATTTAACACTTCTTCTATACTCATACATTTTACCAAGATAAGAGGCATCTTTCAGATAAGGAACACCATGATCATAATCTGCTAAAAAGCCGGCAAATGTTGAATCATTGCTTTGGAACCATTTAGGAGCCCCTACCCTGTCAAAAGCATTGACTATAAGAACCGTCTCGGCATTTGAATTTTCAGACAAACCCACTGAGACAACTTCCGAAGGGAAACTCTCTCCTCCATCATTTACTGCAGTAACTTTAAACTTATATACAATCCCTTTTTCAAGAGATACCCTGTAATTTGGTTCAGAAACATAAACACCTCTGTCATAACCCTTACCATTTACCGAAGTATAAACTGTATAACCTGTAGGCTTAGCTGTAGGCTCTAACTTATCCTCCACTTCAGACCAAGAGATGAGAGCATCGCTCCCCTCTAACACCACACGCATATTATCAACCGGAAGCGGCTGAACTACATATCCTACTTTATCTCTCATTGCCAAGAACTTAAGAATTCCTTTATATATTGCTCGCGATGCGGTAAACCTAAAATCTGGGTCTAATCCAAACTTCATATCGGCAAAATTGTGGTGAGACAAAAACTCTAAAAGCATTCCTGGAACTTGAGGAGTTCGGCTTTCAGAATAAGAACGGTCCCAAAGCTGACGCCTTGTCCAAGCAAATCCGTACTTGTCACTTATATCATCTGTAAGTTGAGTCTGAACAATATCTGCCAGATAACGTCCCTGAATTCTATCTCCACCCGCAGGATAATAGTTGTCTCCGCCAAAATCTGTACAAGTTCTGGTATAAATTGAGAGGGTTCCTACAATCGAATCGCCGAGGAAATT
>CADBRQ010000053.1 GCA_902797115.1 uncultured Bacteroidia bacterium | reverse complement strand
TTAACAACCTCAGAGAGAAAATTATAACTATCATTAAATTCTTCATCCGACTCTCCAGGAAAGCCCACAATGACATCTATTCCCAAGAACACATCTCCCATCTTCTCTCTAATATACTCTATTTTAGAGAGAAACATTTGCGTGGTATAACGCCTGTTCATTCTCTTCAATGTAAAATTGCATCCGCTCTGCAAAGGGATATGAAAGTGAGAAACAAATTTTGTCCCCGATGCAATCCAGTCAACAATCTCTTCTGTAAGTAAATTAGGCTCTATGGAGGATATTCTATATCTCTCAATTCCTTCTATATCATTAAGTTTCTTCAATAAATCCAATAAAGAGATATCTGAAGAGACTCTTGTATAATCACCGAGATTGACACCAGTCAGAACTATCTCCTTAATTCCCCTCTGTGCCAAAGAAGTGGCCATATTCAGAACTATATTGGAAGGAATTGCCCGGCTTCTTCCTCTGGCATAGGGAATTGCGCAATAAGTGCAAAAGTAGTCGCATCCATCTTGAAGTTTCAGAAAAGAGCGTGTTCTATCGCCGTATGAAGCTGCTGGAAAAAGATTTAAAATGGTCTCTTTTCTCTCTGAAGTTGGAGTGTTGATGGCTAAATCGGGCAAGTTGTTTTTTGCTCGAAAAAGTTTTAAAGCACTCTCAAAAACATCACTTTTGCGTGAGTGTCCAATAACTGCATCAACACCCTCAATAGTTGCAACCTCTGTACTTTTAAGTTCTGCATAACAGCCGGTTACAATAACAACCGCATCGGGATTAAGAGAATGAACACGACGAATTAAATTTCTGCACTTCTTATCTGAATGCTCGGTAACTGTGCAGGTATTAACTATATAAATATCTGCAACAGCAAAAGGTTTCACCTGTTCAAACCCCTCTTCTACAAAGCGTTGCGCAATAGAGGAACTCTCTGCAAAATTCAGTTTGCACCCCAAAGTTACAACTGCCACTCTATAGTTTTTATCACTGCTCACCTTATGGAATTCTAAAGAGGTTCTCTCTATCTCTTGGAAATTTGACAGTTACACTTGAAGCATAGAGTTTTCCACCCAAAGGGGGATTCAGTTTGTCTATTGTAACTTCCACACTATAGAGATAATAATTATCGAACTTTGTAATAATAGCTTCAACTATTCTCTCTGCCACATTTTCTATCAAAGAAGAGGGAACAGCCATCTCTTCTTTAACTATATCGTAGAGTTCCTGATAGTTCAGTGCATCTGAAAGAGAATCACTTTGTGCCGGCTTATTAAAATCTCCTTTAACACAAAGGTTTACAATAAATTTGTTCCCAATTATTCTCTCTTCTTCAAAACATCCGTGATGGGCAAAGAACTCCATCTGCTTCAATTCAATTTTGAAATCACTCTTTATCTTTTTCATAATTCAACTCTTTTCAATATTTTGGAACAATGCACTTATCTGAAGGATTGTATAATGAATACTGTCGGCTTCTTCCCAATCTCTATTGGACTCTTTCTCCATTCTGCAACTCTTTTTGTCATTATAAATTCTGTCTGCATTCCAATATCGGCAGCAACGCAGAGTTTTGTCAGAGGGGAGCAACACCTCAATAAAGTACTCATCAGCTTATCGTTACGATAAGGAGTCTCTATAAATATCTGGCTTCCTCCCCCCTTTCTTGAGAGCAATTCTATCTCTTTAATCTTCGCCTCTCTCTGCTGTGGTTTAATGGGAAGATAACCATGAAAAGAGAATGCCTGACCAGATAATCCGCTCGACATTAAGGCCATCATCAACGAAGAGGGACCTACAAGAGGTATTACACGAATACCATTACTATGTGCCGCTGCTACAAGATTGCTTCCCGGATCTGCTACAGCAGGAAGTCCTGCCTCTGAAATAAGTCCGACGTTCTGACCGCTTAACAGAAGCTTTATGAAGCCGTCAATCTCTGCAGCGGGTGTATGTTCCGAGAGCTCATAATAATTCAGAGAATCTAACTTCTCCTTCATACCGGCTCGTGCCATATAAGTTCGTGCTGTTCCAATATCTTCTACCACAAAATGTTGAAGTTCGTTCAATATATATATGTTGAGCGTTGGAATACAGTCTGTTAAAGGCACATCGCCCAGGGGAGATGGGATCAAATATAATATTCCTTTATTCATACATTACAAAGGTAGTTTTAATTTCTTAAATTTGAACATTGTTTGTTCCATATATGATTTCCAGATATGAGCGATAAAAATAAGAATAGCATAACTTTTTTAGGAACAGGAACTTCCACCGGAGTCCCCATGATTGGTTGCAAATGTTCTCTATGTAGTTCCACAGATCCAAAAGACAAAAGACTGCGTTCGAGTGCGTTCATAGAATACGAAGGGTTTAAAATCTTGATAGATTGCGGTCCTGATTTTAGGCAACAGGCTCTTATCCACAATATTACAGATTTAGACGCTATTCTTCTGACCCATCAGCACAAAGATCATACGGGAGGTTTAGACGATGTCAGAGCACTCAATTATTTCAAGAAAGAACCCACACCAATATATTGTGAGAAGAGAGTTTTAGAGAGTTTAAAAAAGGAATATTCCTATGTTTTTGAGCCAAATCCATATCCGGGCATTCCAAAATTCGATATTCATTTAATCGAAGAGACCCCTTTCTCTCTCAAAAAAGAGGTGATAGAGGAGGGAAAAACAATAACAAAACGAATCGAGATAATCCCTATAAGAGTATATCACTACAAGATGCCAATTTTAGCATTCAGATTCGGCTCATTATGCTATCTGACAGATTGTTCTGAAATTCCGCAAGATCAAATGGAGAAACTGAAAGGATTGGACATTTTTACAATAAATTGCATAAACAGAACACATCACATTTCGCATTTTACTCTTTCTCAAGCACTTGAAGTAATTAAAGAAGTTGGGGCCAAAAGAAGTTACCTTACTCATTTGTCACACCAAATGGCGGATGATGAAAATCAGATAGACGGAAGATATTATGCTCTCTCCAAAGAGGTTGGCAAAGGGGTATATGTCAGCTATGACGGACTGAAAGTTACATTTTGAGCGCTAAACAATCCTCATTATTCAGGACTCTTCAAAATTAACAAAAGAGAATGGGAGTAAGTCGTTGATAGAGTTAATTATCTCTATTTTCTTTGCACCACCAAGAATAACCTTTATAGGAACTCCTCCCCTATTTTGAGCATCTAACATCACTTGTACACACGCACCGCATGGCCGAGTTGGCGAATCTACCAATTTAGCCCCCCTTTTTGCAGCAATTGCCATTGCCACCACAGGTATTTTAGGGTAGTTTGCAAGGATATAAAACAGAGCACTTCTCTCTGCACAAAGACCGGATGGAAAAGCAACACTCTCCTGATTTGCAGCGGTAATTATCTGACCATCGGCAAGTTTTACTGCAACACCAACCTTAAAACGAGAGTAAGGGGAATATGAACTGCCGCAAGCAGAAATTGCTTTTTGCAATAAAAACTGATCTTCTTCTTTCAGTTGAGTTGCCAATTCGTACTCTTGGTACTCAATACTAATTTTTTTCTTCATAGTATATGCAAAAATAGTTAAATTTGCTTTATCAAACAATTTTATGAGAGATTATTGCATTTTTTCACCAACCCGTAACAGATTAACCTCACTATTAATCTGTCTGTTTCTTTCGCTTGTTAGCTCGGCGATATGTTTCGCTCAGAATAGTGCAACTAAAAAGGTAGAGGCCCGAATTGCATATATTAACAAATATAAAGACTTGGCTATAAAACAGATGCAGGAGTATAATATTCCGGCAAGCATTACCCTTGCGCAAGGTTGCCTTGAGAGTGCAAATGGAACTTCAACTCTTGCGGTTAAGGCAAATAATCATTTTGGGATAAAATGCCATAAGTGGGAGGGGGAAAAGATTTATCACGATGATGATGAAAAAGGAGAGTGTTTCAGAAAATATTCAGATGCAGAGGCCTCTTTCATAGATCACTCGGAGCATCTGACAAAACAGCCACGCTATGCATCGTTGTTTCAGATAGAAGGAAATAATTATAAGCTATGGGCAATAGGCTTAAAACAAGCATGTTACGCCACCTATCCCAACTATGCAAAAGAACTTGTAAACATCATTGAAGATTATGAGTTATACAAATACGACACAGGAGATTACAAGGATGAGATAGTGGAAGAGAAAATGGAACCGCAGAATCTGGAGAATGCAGTACAAGATATTCAATTAGAGGGGATTGCAGAAGGTGCGCATCCGCTGGAGAGTTCTCCTTTGTATGCCATAAGTACTGCCAGACAACTCTATCAGGAAGATGGGCGGGCATACATATTCTCTTCAGAGGGAGATACATACGAGCTTATCGCAAAAGAGTATAACCTCTTTAACAGAGAAATAAAACGATTCAACAACGCATCGGGAGTAAAGAGAAAAACTCCATTACGCCCGGGGACAAAAGTGTTCCTTCAAAAATAGTATCATTCCTATGGCAAAAAAGAAAAACAGTTTTAAAATCAGGCATTTAGCATGGATTGCACTTCTTGCAGGTGTATTATATGGAGCGTATCAGGCAAACATATATTTCAACAAATACAAAAAGAATGTCAGAGAAAATAGTGTACTCTACATTTACCCCGGAAGCACTTTTTCAGATGTTTTAGATTCACTTGAAGGAAAGTTGGAGAAATTAGAGTCATTTGAAAAAGTTGCTGAGAGAGAAGGTGTTGCCAATCACATTACTCCCGGAAGATATGAGCTTACTCCCCTCACGACCAACATAACATTGGCACGTGCAATAAAATTTGGTTACCAGTCCCCTATGATGGTTACAATAAGTGGTTACATAAGAACGCCGGAGATTTTAGCAAAACGCTTGGGTTCAAGACTTTGTGCAGATTCTTCGGAGTTTGTTGCTGCTTTTAGAGACCGGAATTTATTAGACTCCCTCTCTGTAGATTATCAGAACCTTATCTCTTTGGTTATTCCGAACAGTTATCAAATGTATTGGACAACAACTCCTAAAGAGTTCATATTCAAGATGAAAAAAGAGTATGATAAATTCTGGACAGAAGAGAGATTAGAAAAAGCAAAGAAAATATCCCTGACTCCTAAAGAGGTAAGTATTTTAGCATCAATAGTTTATTGCGAAAGTAAATATGAGCCGGAATATGGCAATATTGCGAGTGTATATCTGAATCGTCTCAAAAAAGGGTGGCGGCTGTGTGCAGACCCTACCGTAATTTTTGCTACAGGAGACTTTACAATTAACAGAGTGCTCAGGCGTCACCTTGCAACCCCTTCTCCATATAACACTTATCTCAATGAAGGGCTTCCTCCGGGACCAATTGCAATCCCTACAAAAGCTGCTATAGATGGAGTACTCAACCCTGCTGCAACCGAGTATATGTACTTTTGTGCAAATCCCAAATTCAATGGGACACACCGCTTTGCTAAAAATGGTGCAGAGCATGAAAGAAACGCCAGAGATTATCGCAAAGCATTGGATTCTCTCATAAGAGCAAGAAGAATGGCGCAAACAAAATAATTGAAATTAAAAAGAGCAAATAGATAATTATAGAAAAAATAGTATATTTGCATTGGGGTAAGTCATATACGACCAGCTCCTTCAGAACTCCCCCAGGGCCGGAAGGCAGCAAGGGTATGAGGTTGTAGCGGTGCGATATATCTCGCTTGCCCCTTTTTTTATTATACCTATTTAAATATCTCTAAATGAAGATTATAGTTGGTCTTAGCGGCGGTGTAGATTCTAGTGTTGCAGCATATCTGCTCAAACAGCAAGGATATGATGTAGAGGCAATGTTTATGCAAAATTGGCACGACACTACCGGCACTCTTCACGGAGATTGTGAGTGGGAAGAGGAACTATCTGTTGCCAAGATGGTTGCAAAGAAAATAGGTATTCCTTTTCATTTTGTAGATCTCTCTGATATTTACCGCAAACAAGTTGTTGATTACATGTTTGCTGAGTATGCTGCAGGACGCACTCCTAATCCCGATGTGATGTGCAACAGCAAGATAAAATTTGATGCTTTTTTAAAATGTGCATTAGAACTTGGTGGAGATTTTGTTGCAACAGGACACTATTGCAAGAAAGAGAGTGAATTTATCAGAACTTCGGATAGCACTGAAAAAGAAGTGTTTAAGTTGATTGCCGGAGACGACCCGAATAAAGATCAAAGCTATTTTCTATGTCAACTATCCCAATCTCAACTGCAAAGAGCAATGTTTCCCATTGGTCATTTAACCAAACCACAGGTTAGACAGATTGCACATGAGGCGGGGCTTCCATCTGCAGATAAAAAAGATTCACAGGGTATCTGCTTTGTCGGAAAAGTAGATCTCCCAATTTTTTTGCAGCAGAAACTTAAAAGCGTAGAGGGAAATGTTATTGAGATTTTTGAGAAAGATTACCCCAATATCAGAGAAAGAGAGTTGGCGTCATTAAAAGAGAGTAAAAGCTATATCCTTGGTAATCAAACAGAAAAGGCTTTGTTAGAAGAGGCGATGCAAATTCACTACACTCCTGAAGAGGGAAAAATAATTGGCAAACACATTGGTGTTCAATACTACACAATAGGACAACGACATGGATTAGGAATCGGAGGTCATGTAAACTCAATCTTTGTTATTGCCACAGATATTCAAACCAACACAATTTATGTTGGGGAGGGGGTGAATCATCCAGGATTGCATCGCAGAGGATTATTGATAAAACCATCTGATATACACTGGATTAGAGAAGACCGCAGAATGAATGAAGGGGAAAAGAGAGAATATATGGTCAGAATAAGGTACCGCCAGCAGCTGCAAAAGGCAACACTTCACATGACACAGTTCGGACTCTTCGTTTCATTCGAACAGGAACAGAAAAGCATTACCGCAGGACAATTTGCAGCGTGGTATAATCCTCTAAATTGCGAATTGGAGGGGAGCGGAGTTATAGATTAGGAATTTTGCTTATTCAATATTTCCAAAGCCCTCTTAACATCCTTGTCTGTGAGATTGATATATTGAATGTATCTCTCCAATCCGTAAATATTTCTTATTATCAAACCCTTCAATAGCCATCTGATGTGAGCGGATGAACGCTCCAAATCGCTCTGTGAAAAGAGAATATCCTGATCCTTGCATCTGCTTATATATTGGTCAAAGTAACTTTGAGGGAGAGTATAATTCTTCAAGAAATCTTCGTATGTAGGATATTCAGAGAGAATCTCTTCCCTATGTGCATCGGCATAAGTCTGCACAAATTCTGTTATTAAACCAGTGTTTGAACTCATTAAATATGGCGCTGAGTAATAAGTAGTATCTATCGGAACAAATTCATCGGGAATAATTCCCCCGCCGCCATAAACACTTCTTCCAAGTTTTAAGGTTTTGTACTCTAATGAGGGATCTATCTTTATACTATCTTTATTAAATCTCTCCTCTGACAACAAACGAGTAATATAATTCTTTTTATACGACTCTTTATCTCCCTGAGTGTAAGGTGTTTGAATAACTCTGCCGCTTGGAGTGTGATAGCGTGCTATTGTAATTCCAATCCTTGAACCATCTACTAACTGGTAGAGTTTCTGAACCAAACCTTTTCCAAACGAGCGCCTTCCAACTATAACTCCCCTATCCCAATCTTGCACCGCACCGCTTACTATTTCACTCGCCGATGCGCTCGCCTCATCTATTAAAATTGCTAATGGGATATTTTGCAACTTTCCACTTCCATCGGCATAATCATCAACCCTTGGAACACTTCTCCCCTCTGCATAAAGAATGAGATTTCCCTTATTAAGAAATTCATTCGCAATTCTCTGGGCTGCAGAGAGATATCCTCCGCCATTATTTCTTAAATCCAAAATCAGACCTTTAAAATTGGGATTGTTTTCGAACTTACCAGAAGTGAGATTAGAGAGTGATGAAATGAATTCATTGTAAGTCTCTGCGCCAAAACGGGTAACACGAAGATATATTATCCCGTCTGAAATCTCATAGGCAGAATCTACAGTATTTACAGGGATTTTATCTCTTGTAATAACTATGTGATTTTCAGCCATTCCCCTTCTCAAATACCCTATTCTGACCTTTGTTCCTTTAGCACCTCTGAGATACTCTATAACTCTTTTTGTTGTCAGACCGGTATTACTAATAATCTCTCCATCTACACTATTGATTTTATCCCCTGCTTTCAGACCAACTTTTTCGGAAGGACCACCGGCTACAACACTCTGAACAGTAAGCGTATCGTTGATAATGGCATACTCAATACCTATTCCATAGAAGCTCCCGATCAATTGCTCTTCTACAGCCTGAACATCCTTTGCAGATATGTATGAAGAGTGAGGGTCCAACTCTCCTATCATTTTCTTGATGGCAGACTCTGTTATCTCATTCATATTTACGCTATCTAAATATCCGTTTGCAATCAGATATAGTGCCTGCTTGAATTTTGAAGTATTCAGGTTTAAATTCTTAGAAGATTCACTGACACTTTTGACAACTTTTGGTGAGTTCATATAGCTCTGCGCTACAAGTAATTGCGAAACGCAAAACAGCTGCATCAGAACAATAATTCCAATGAAAGAGATTTTTTTAGTCATATTCAAAATTATTATTACGCTTGTTAAGGAATATCAAATTTCATTCCTTCGTTTGCCAAATGTGTATTCGGGAAAAACTCTTTCGCCTCATTCAGAATAACTTTCAACTCTTTGTAACGACTCGAGAAGTGACCTAAAACCAAGCTCTTTGCCCCAATTTTAGCGGCAAGACGACCGGCATCGGCTCCTGTAGAGTGGAAAGTTTTCTTTGCAAGCAATTTATTGTCAGAGGCGTATGTTGCTTCGTGATAGAGCATTGTTGTCCCATCCAACCATTTTGAGAGTTTAGAGAATGGCGCGGTATCTGAACAATAGGCAAAGCTGCGTGGATTATTTCTCCAAAGACCTTTAAAAATATAACCATACGTCTCCACTCTATGGTTAAGAGGAAATGAATATATCTCTAACTGCTTGAATTCCAATATCTTTACTGATTCTTTACATTTAATGGGATGAAAAACCACCTCAAATCTCAATTGCCCAAAATGAGATGGAAGTTCATTGAGAATATTCCCCAAATTTGAAGGTCCATAAACATGTATCGGAGCTAATCTGTTCAACATATCCATACTGTAAAGCAAGCCGAAAAGACCGAACATATGGTCTCCATGAAGATGCGAAATGAATATGTTGTCTATTTTTAAGAGAGAGACTTTAAGATTAACCAACTGCATTTGCGCCCCCTCGCCGCAATCGATCAAAAACAAACGCCCACCTACAGATAGTAAGTGAGCGCTTGGATACTTACCGGCTATTGGTCTGGCAGATGCAGTACCAAGAGTTGTAAGAGAAAAATTCATTTTACTCCTCTTTCTTAGCCGCTTTTGCCTCTTTTTCCATAACCTTCTTGAGGTCTGCAAGTTCTGAGATATCTCCCAAAGTAGTCTTCTCAACACCTGCTTTAACCTTCTTCATAGCTTTCTTAGTACTCTCTTCCTCAGCAGCTTTCTCCTTTAATACTTCACCTTCTGCTGCTCTCTTAATATCTTCAGCGATGCGAGAGTGTGAAAGAACTATTTTCTTAGAAGTTTTATTGAACTCAAGAACCTTCAAGTCTAATTTCTCTTCGGCTTTTGCAGTTGTACCATCCTCTTTTACAAGACCTTTTGTAGGAACGAAACCTTCAATTCCATACTCTAAAGCTACATTTGCACCTTTATCGTTGAAAGAGACAATAGTTCCTTTGTGAATAGAACCTACAGTGAAAACTTGTTCAAAAGTATCCCAAGGATTCTCTTCTAATTGCTTGTGCCCTAAGAAGATTCTACGGTTTTCCTTATCAATTTCCAAAACCACAACTTCAAACTTATCGCCGAGAGATGTAAACTCAGAAGGGTGTTTAATTTTCTTGGTCCAAGACAAATCGCTGACATGAACAAGTCCATCTACTCCCTCTTCTAACTCAACGAAAACTCCAAAGTTTGTAAAGTTTCTTACAATTGCTGTATGACGGCTTCCTACAGGATATCTCTCTGAAATAGTCTCCCATGGATCTGCTTTAAGCTGTTTGATTCCAAGAGACATCTTGCGCTCTTCTCTGTCTAAAGTGAGTACTTGTGCCTCTACCTCGTCTCCCATCTTTAAGAAATCGTGTGCACTTCTCAAGTGAGAACTCCAGCTCATCTCACTAACGTGGATAAGTCCCTCAATACCAGGTTGAATCTCAACAAATGCACCGTAGTCTGTAAGAACCACAACTTTACCTTTAACTGTATCGCCAACTTTAAGATCTGGATTAAGTGCCTCCCAAGGATGAGGAAGAAGTTGTTTAAGACCAAGAGCAATTCTCTTCTTCTCTTCATCAAAGTCCATGATTACAACATTAATCTTCTCATCTAATTTAACAATCTCCTCAGGGTTGTTAACTCTTCCCCAAGAGAGATCTGTAATATGGATAAGACCATCAACACCACCTAAATCTACGAATACACCGTATGAAGTGATATTCTTAACTGTTCCTTCAAGAACCTGACCTTTCTCAAGTTTGCTCATAATCTCTGCTTTCTGTGCCTCTAACTCTGCCTCAATGAGAGCTTTATGTGAAAGAACAACATTGTGGAATTCCTGATTTATCTTAACAATCTTGAACTCCATGGTTTTATCTACAAATACATCGTAGTCTCTGATTGGTTTTACATCTATTTGAGAACCTGGCAAGAAAGCCTCAATTCCAAATACATCTACAATCATACCACCCTTTGTACGAGCTTTAATGTAACCTTTAACAATTTCGTTTGTATCGTGTGCTTGGTTAACTCTATCCCATGATTTAAGAGAGCAAGCTTTCTTGTGAGAAAGAATCAACTGACCTTTTTTATCCTCTGCAGTCTCAACAAATACATCTACTTTATCTCCAACTTTAAGCTCAGGATTGTATCTGAACTCGCTGATAGGAATAACACCCTCACTCTTGTAGCCGATGTTTACAACAACCTCTCTTTTAGACATTGAAGTAACTGTACCCTCAACTACCTCATTCTCTGCAACTTTGTTCAGAGATTCTACATACTGTTTTTCTAATTCTTCTTTGGATGCACCAAAGGTTTCTTCTTGTTCAAAAGCATCCCAATCAAATTTTTCGGGTGCAATAGATGCATTGCTTTTTCTTGTTTTAATTTCTAATTCTGACATAATTCTAAAAATTAATTAGTAGTTAAACATTATTTATAAACGAGTGCCCCATAAGGGCTTCTCAATTTTGCGGGTGCGAATATAGATAATATTTAAGGATTTACCAAATTTTATCAATGAATTCAATAACACTGGAATTATAAGAATAAAGTTGGCATGAAGCAGAATCAACCCATATTTAGTTAATTTGTGATAAATATTAAAGTGTAGAAAATTTACAAAATATAGAACGATTTACTTGTTTATAAGAAAAATAATATATAATTTTGTAGTGCAGTTACAATATTATTATAAAAAAGAACTTCTATGATACGAGATTTTTGGGTAAAGAATTACCTTTCCATTCGCGACAAGCAAGAGTTGAGTTTCTTAGCTAAGGGGCCCTCATCGGAACTTGTTACAGAAGTTGCCGATGGTGTATTCTTGTATAAATTAGGCATCCTATATGGTCCAAATGCTTCTGGCAAGTCAAATATGTTGATTGCATTAAATGAAGTATTTCGCTTACTGGTGTTGCCTAAATCTGATGCAACCC
>CADBRQ010000052.1 GCA_902797115.1 uncultured Bacteroidia bacterium | reverse complement strand
CTCCACTTCCCTCATAGTTGTCTGTAGTAGTAGTGATGACTTTGCGGATAGAAGCGTATGGATAGATCCAAGTAGCCATTTGAAGTGGATTGTACCAAGAGTTACCGGTTGTATTGTAAGAAGCAATACGCTGAGTCTGGTAAGTAAGACCGAGATTAAGACCTGTCTTGAACCAATTGGTTACTCTGACATTGATGTTAGATCTTACACCGTAACGGTTAAGAGCAGTATTACGCTCAATACCATTTTGACGGTTAGCAGTAAGTGAAACATAGTAATCTACAATTTTACCTCTACCTGAGATAGATACATCACCTCCCATTGTAGGGGCTTTAGAGTGGAGCAAATATCTCTTCCAGTTAGTTCCGATATTGTTGCCAACATAGAAATCTCTCTTTGCTACATACTCAGGATCATTTACAAGAGTAGGATCTGTCATCTCATAGATTTGGAAATACTCAGAATTGTTAGCGAATCTTACAGGGTTTCTTGCTACTGAAGATACACCAAAATTGAAGTTAGCTCTAACTGTAGGAATTTCACCTGTACCTTTCTTGGTTGTAATGTAAACAACACCGTTTGCTGCACGAGAACCGTAGATAGCCGTAGATGCAGCATCTTTAAGAATCACGATGTTCTCAATGTCGTTAGCATTGAGGGTTGTGAAGATTGAAGAAAGTACCGGAGTTCCATCCAGAATGTAAAGAGGAGCTCTTGAAGCATTGATAGAAGATACACCTCTGATACGCATATCAACTGCAGCAGAAGGGTCTCCGGATGATGAATAAACTTGCAAACCTGCTACGGCTCCTTGAAGAGCGTCACCAATATTGATGACAGGTCTGTCTTTAATTGTTTTAGTTTTTACAGCTTGTGCAGAACCTACTTGAGAGATTTTTCTTGCTGTACCGTAACCAACCACAATAGCGGCGTCGAGTACATTCTCGTCTTCAAGTTCTACATCAACTTTTGTGCGGCCGTTGATAGCAACCTCTTTGGTTGTATAGCCAACATACCTGAATTCAAGCGTTGCATTTGCAGGTGCATTGATAACATAGTTACCATTTGCATCTGTAACGGTTGCAACACTTGTCCCTAGTACCACAACAGATGCTTCTATGAGCGGCTCTCCGTTCGAAGCATCCTTTACGGTACCCGTTACTTTAATGTTCTGTGCCAAAGCAAGTTGGCTAACGAACAACGCGAGTAACGCAAAAACAAATGTAATTCGTTTCATTGGTTAAATTTTAAGTTAATTTTTAGTAGTGTAGTTTATTAATTTTTAATATGTTAATAATTCATTTTAGGGGCTGGTAGTAAGATGCAATATGGGGGCAAAACGTTGCATCTGAATGTTGTCTATTACTCATTTTCTCTATTCTATGAACCCGATTCATAGTCACATTATAATCTATAACAGGTGTCAAATATACGAAAAAGTTACTACATTTGTTCACTTTTTTATTTTTTTTTAAAAATTTAGTGCTAAAACATCGAGATGAAAAGGATAGTAGGCATATTCGATTCAGGTGCAGGGGGGCTTTCTGTCTGGAAAGAGTTGGTTCTTATAAATCCTTATCACAGATTTATTTACATCTCTGATACTGCCTATTGTCCATACGGCCCTAAATCTGTAGAAGAAATTACAGCTCGTTCTATTCAGATAACGGAATACCTGATTAAAAATGGTGCCGATATTATAGTGATAGCTTGCAACACCGCCACTGCCGCTGCGGTAGATGTATTAAGAAAAAAGTTTGATATTCAGTTTGTTGGAATGGAACCGGCAGTTAAACCGGCTGCCATAAAGACAAAAACCGGAGTGATAGGGGTGCTTGCAACAAAGGGAACTTTAAGAGGGAACTTGTATTTGAATACTTCTCAAAGATTTGCTAAAAATATAAAAGTTATTGAGACTGTAGGAGAGGGACTTGTGGAGATTGTAGAGCAAGGACTTCAGAATACTCCTCAGGCAGAGGAAATTGTGAGGCAGTATATAGAACCTATGATATCTCAAGGGGCAGATACGGTGGTGCTCGGATGTACTCATTATCCTTTTCTATCTCCTGTTATAGAGAGAGTTGCAAATGGAAGACTAAACATTATCAACCCTGCCCCTGCAGTTGCGAGAAGGGCGGAAGACCTTTTGCATAAAATGGATAAAGAGGGTGAAAGAACGCATCGCGATGAGGGAGAGGGGAATGAGATTCAAAATGAAAAAAACAGTAATGTGATTGCAACCACAGGCAGTTCTTATAAATTGTTGCAAAACTTAGCTTTAGAGATTTTAAATGATATTAAAGAGGGAGGAAGATTGTCTGATGAAGAGTTACAACCTTTTTATACTCAGGAGTTTATCAAAATTAAAATATAGTTATAATTAATCAATCGTTTATGAATCCAAACATTATTTTCTTTTTTGTTCCTATTGCCGCAATAGTGGCTTTGTTGTTTGCTTTTATTTTCTACAGGCAAATGTTAAAGAAGGAAGAGGGGACTCCTCGTATGAAAGAGATTGCTAAATATGTGAGAGAGGGGGCGATGGCGTATCTCAAACAACAATACAAAGTTGTTGTTATTGTATTTATTGTTCTTGCTGCAATTTTTGCATTTTTGGCTTACGGGCTTCATATTCAGAACCCATGGGTGCCATTCGCATTTTTAACCGGTGGTTTTTTCAGCGCCCTTGCCGGTTTCATTGGGATGAAGACTGCTACACATGCTTCTGCCAGAACTGCTAACGCTGCCCAGCAATCTTTGAACAGTGGACTTAAAGTTGCTTTCAGAAGTGGTGCGGTTATGGGACTTACCGTTGTTGGTTTAGGTCTTTTAGATATCTCGATTTGGTTTTTAATACTTCATCCGATATATCCTAACGACCTTATAACTATCACTACCACAATGCTTACCTTTGGTATGGGTGCTTCTACTCAAGCTCTGTTTGCAAGAGTGGGCGGCGGTATTTATACAAAAGCGGCAGATGTTGGAGCAGACTTGGTAGGAAAAGTTGAGGCAGGTGTGCCGGAAGACGATCCTCGTAACCCTGCTACGATTGCAGATAATGTTGGAGATAATGTTGGCGATGTTGCCGGAATGGGTGCAGACCTGTATGAGTCGTATTGCGGAAGTATTTTGGCAACAGCAGCTTTGGGAGCTTCTGCATTTGCAGCCGGAGGTGAAAATATGCAACTCAGCGGAGTCTTTGCCCCTATGCTTATAGCTGCGGTTGGAGTATTTCTCTCTGTAATAGGTATTTTCCTTGTTAAGACAAAAGAGAAGGCGGGGATGACTCAATTGCTTAAATCTTTGAGCATTGGTACTAATTTCTCTGCTGTGTTCATTGCAGTTTTCTCTTTTGTAATACTTTATATGAGCGGTCTTGAGAATTGGCTCGGAATATCATTCTCTGTTGTGGTGGGCTTGGCTGCAGGTGTTATAATTGGAAAAGTTACAGAGTATTACACATCTCACTCTTTCAAGCCAACCCAAAAAATTGCCAAGAGTGCAGAGACAGGTCCGGCTACTGTAATTATCTCCGGTATAGGAACTGGAATGATTTCAACAGCTATTCCTGTACTTACCATCGGAGTTGCAATCATACTCTCTTATTTATGCGCTATAGAGTTCAATGTGAGTGAGTTCCTCAGCGATGAGAGTCTTCGTCTCGGCTTGTATGGAATTGGAATTGCCGCTGTGGGTATGCTTAGTACGCTTGGAATTACTTTAGCCACAGATGCTTATGGTCCTATCGCCGATAATGCAGGTGGAAATGCCCAAATGAGTGAGCTTGGAGAAGAGGTGCGCAACCGCACAGATATCCTTGATGCTCTGGGAAATACAACAGCTGCTACCGGTAAGGGTTTTGCAATTGGTTCTGCGGCTCTCACGGCGTTGGCTTTGTTAGCTTCTTATATAGAGGAGATTAAGATTGCCTTAATTCGTATGGCTGAGCATGCTTCGGATGGTTTGGCTACAATTTCTGAGAGTGTGCGGATAAATGCAGAGCAGATTAAAGGTGCCGGAATTGGTGAATTTATGGATTGGTACAATGTTAATCTGATGAATCCTACTGTTTTAGTTGGTATTTTCATTGGTGCAATGTTGGCATTTTTGTTCTGCGGCTTGACCATGGGAGCTGTAGGTCGTGCGGCTCAAAAGATGGTTGAAGAGGTTCGCCGTCAGTTTAATGAGCGCAAAGGAATTTTACAAGGGACAGAAGTTCCTGATTATGCTCGTTGTGTTGAGATTTCTACTAGAAGCGCTCAGAGAGAGATGATTGGCTCTTCTCTTCTTGCAATTGCAGTTCCTATTGTTGTAGGTTTGGTTCTTGGTGTTGGTGGAGTTTTAGGTTTGCTTGCCGGTGGTCTCTCTTGCGGATTTGTTCTTGCAATTTTTATGGCAAACTCCGGCGGTGCTTGGGACAATGCCAAGAAGTTTGTTGAAGAGGGGAACATCGGAGGAAAGGGTTCTTATGCTCATAAAGCAACCGTTGTTGGTGATACAGTGGGAGATCCATTTAAAGATACGAGCGGTCCGTCTCTCAATATTCTTATTAAGCTTATGAGTATGGTCTCTATAGTTATGGCAGGTGTAACCGTTGCTATAAGATTGTTTTAACACTTTTAATTACAGATAATTACAGTTTATTAGCTGTAATAAATATATTTGGCCGATGAGTTTCTATAGATTTGAATCTATAATTGTTGAAGCCCTTTGGGGATATGAGAAATGGCTGCTCTCCTCTTTACCGGGGAGAGAGTCCGTTTTACTCAGCCATTTGTGTAACTCTGCGGCAAAGGATATTGGTGCTGAAAGAAAAGGGGCTGTAACTTTGAATGATTTGATTCTCAAGGAAAAGGAGCAGTTGCTTGGAAAAAGAGTTTGGGAAAAGTATGGAGCTGACTTTCCTTTGCTTATAAAATTTATTCATACTCACGATAAACTCTCTGTACAAGTGCATCCTTCTGATGAACAGGCAAATAGAATGAATCAAAAGCGAATCGCAGAAACTCAACCCTTCAGGGGTAAGACAGAGATGTGGTATATTACAGATACTCAGCCAAATGCAAGTTTACTTCTGGGTTTTAGCCGAAAACTTTCCAAGGTCGAATTTGAAAAATTGGTGGGCGAATCGCTGAGGAATGGAAAGAAAATAGCTGTAGAAGAGTTTCTTACAAAGTTTACTCCTAAACAGGGAGATTCATTTTTTGTCCCTGCAGGAACAATTCATTCGCTTGGTTCCGGTCTGGAACTCTTTGAAATTCAGCAGTCTTCCTCTACAACTTTCCGTCTGTATGATTTTAACCGTTTAGACAAAAATGGAAAGATGCGCCGTCTTGATATTGATGAGGCGTTGCAATCTATTGATTATAGTGCTGTTACGGGAACGGATTCAAATGCTGTTTCAGGTCCTGCCACAGTAACAGATGCAAGCGCTGTTTCAGATGCTGTTTTAAGTCCTGCCACAGAATTGATTACAAATAAAGAGGCCAAAACAGTTGCAGTTTCCGCAAAGAGCGAAATTTATTCAGAGGATAAATTGAACAGATATTGCAAAGTTAGAGAATTAGCTGAATGCGAACACTTTACTACAACTGCAATTACACTCGGCGGCTCTGACACTAAAGAACAAGCATCTTCTTATATTCTGAACCTCAGTAAGTTAGACTCTTTTTCAGTTATTATTGCAACGGAAGGGGAGGGGTATGTAGATAGTGAGCAAATTACCAAAGGGGAACTTCTTCTTCTGCCCGCTTCTTTAAATGAAGTTTCTATCTCAACAAATTCTCAACTATCTCTCTTAGAGGTTCATGTGTAACGGTTTATGTGTAAGTGTAATGCAATTTATACTTCGTAAATAAGAATTTATCACAGACGAACATCTTAAAAAAACAGTGCTGCCAATGGAACTTCACCACTTGGCAGCACTTTATTTTTTAGTAATAATTTATAAGATTTACTGAATCGTATATAATTATAAGCATTAGAGATTCTCTTCCAAGAATTTCTCTATCTCATCTTCTTCTGGAGAAGCGAGCAGAATTTTACCTGTAGAATCTACAAAGTAACTTTGAGGTATGTACTTGATGCTGTACAGTTTAGCAGCGGCACAATCCCAGTATTCAAGATCTGAAACATGGCTCCAAACAAGTTTATCATCCTCAATAGCTTTAATCCAATTCTCTTTCTCTTTATCGAGCGATACGCCGAGAATTCCAAACCCCTTATCTTTATATTTCTCATAAATCTGTGTGAGTGTAGGATTGAATGCTCTGCATGGTCCGCACCAACTTGCCCAAAAATCTATCATAGTGATTTTGTTTGATGCGTAGAAATCGCTCAGTTTAATAGGGTTACCGTCCGGATCGTCCAGTGTGAAATCTGGTGCCTGTGCTCCCGGAGCTAAAGCTTCTCTCTCTGCGAGAGCCTCTTTCAACGATGCAAAATGGTGTCCGCTATTCATCTGTTTAACACCCTCAAAGCGTGTAACCAACTGCTTTAGAGAATCTAACGAAATGTAGTATCTGTTGCTTGCAGCTTGTACAAGGGCGTAAATAGAGGTTGGATTCTCATTCAGGTAATCTTTTTCTATTGTCTCAACTTTAGGAGAAATCTCATCTGAAAGTTTCCTTAGTGAGTCTCTAAGTTCTTTATTTGTAGGATCTTGTTTTAGTTGATCTAAAATGGCGGTGAAGCCAGACTCATCGTAAATCTTCTCGATCTCACCTTTTATGTAGCTGTTTGTCTTCTGAAGTTCTCCACCTCCGTTAATAAGTGCACCTTTTTCAGTTGCAAGTGTAATATCGTATTTTTCGTTCTCTAAATAGAATTGTGCGAATGGTCTTCCCGATGGTTCTGCATCCTCATTTTCAATAAGATAGAGATAAGCATTGTAGATGTCATCTACATTTCCCTTAATTTGTGCAGTTCCGTTGACCATAGGAGCTTTAAATACAAAAGTTGAGTCTGTCTCTCCAATTTTTGCTCTGTATGTTACTGCAACAGCAGATGTGCTGTCGGGCATTTCAAAACCCTCTTCTGCAGTAATGTTAATCTCAAACTGTGGTTTGGTAGTACAGTAGCTCAGTGCTAAAATAGCTAATAGTGAAATAAGTAGTTTTTTCATAATTTTATTGTTTATAAAATAATCCCGATGTGAATAGATCGCATCGGGATTAAAATTAGGTGATTACTCTGTTACTCCAATTGGAGAAATGTTGATATTCTCTAATTGTTCTTGAGTTGCCTCATCTTCAGGATGAACTGCAACGAGTTTCTCATACTCTCTGAGTCCTGTTCCGGCAGGAATAGGGTGTCCGCATATCACGTTCTCTTTCAGACCCTCCAGATAATCTGTCTTGCCAAAGATTGCCGCCTCTGAGAGAACTTTTGTTGTCTCTTGGAACGATGCGGCGCTCATAAAGCTGCTGGTCTTAAGAGCTGCTCGTGTTATACCTTGGAGCACCTGATTTGCAGTTGCAGGTACAGGTGTGCGTGCCTCTACAGTTCTAAGCCCTTGGCGTTTGAGAGCAGAGTTTTCGTCTTTGAGTTGACGAACGGTAACTATCTGACCTGCATGTAGATTCTGAGAATCTCCCGCATCGGTGACAACTTTCTTGTCCCAAAGATTGTCGTTCTGACGGAAGAACTCATTTTTCTCTACAAGCTGTTCAGGAAGGAATCTTGTATCGCCCGGATCTACAATTTGAACTTTGCGCATCATCTGACGAACAATCACTTCAAAGTGTTTGTCGTTGATGGTAACACCTTGCATTCTATAGACCGCTTGTACCTCATTCACAATATATTCCTGAACTTTGGTAGGACCAAGGATTGCAAGAATATTGCTTGGAGAAACTGCACCGTCTGAGAGTGGATCTCCTGCTCTTACATAATCGTTCTCCTGTACAAGTATCTGTTTAGTCAGAGGAACAAGGTATGAGCGCTCTTGTCCAACCTTTGGTACAATTATAATCTCACGGTTACCTCTCTTGATTTTACCCATTTTAATCTCACCGGTAATCTCTGCAACAATCGCAGGATTAGATGGATTACGTGCCTCAAATAGCTCTGTAACACGTGGAAGACCTCCTGTGATATCACCCGCTTTAGAAGCTGCGGCGCGTGGAATCTTAACAAGAATCTCACCGGCTTTAACACTCTGACCCTCTTTAACTTGGATGCGTGCTCCAACAGGAAGGTTGTAAGTTTTAAGCTCTTCGCCTTTGTTAACAATCTTAATTGCAGGGTTCTTGGTCTTATCTTTAGAATCTATAACCTCAATATCTTTATGCTCAAAGGTTTCGTCTGCAAAATCTGTACGGTATGTTTCACCCTCTATCAGCGATTCGAAGACAATCTTACCTTCTACATCTGCCAGAGTAACAGCGTTATATGGATCCCACTCGCAAATCTTGTCTCCTTTGGCAACACTGTCTCCGTCTTTGAAGAATATGGTTGAGCCGTAAGGAATTCTATATTCACTCATAGTCATTCCGCTGTCCGGATTAATAATCCTAAGCTCTGTGGCTCTACTCATTACTATAGTCTGAGTGTTCTTTCCATCTCTCTTCTCTATGGTTCTCAACTCGTCGAACATCAGTTTACCATCGTACTTGCTCACAAGTTCGTGCTCTGCTACCGAGCTGTTTGAAGTACCACCTGAGTGGAAGGTACGAAGTGTAAGCTGTGTACCAGGCTCACCAATACTTTGCGCAGCGATAACCCCCACAACCTCACCTTTTTCAACCATACGGTTACGGGCAAGGTTACGGCCGTAACATTTAGCGCAAACACCTTTGCGGCTCTCGCATGTGAGAACGGAACGGATCTCAACTGCCTCTATAGGAAGCGATTGAATCTTAGCGGCAATCTCTTCGGTAATCTCTTCTCCGGCACCAATAATCAACTCTCCGTTCAAAGGATTGTAGATTTCGTGAACGGTTGTCCTACCCAAGATTCTGTCGTATAGGCTCTCAACAACATTGTCTTTGTTCTTGATTTCAGTTGCAACAAGACCTCTTAAAGTACCGCAGTCTTCTTCTGTAACTATCACATCGTGAGAAACATCTACAAGACGACGAGTCAGATAACCTGCATCGGCAGTTTTAAGAGCGGTATCGGCCAAACCTTTACGGGCACCGTGAGTAGAGATAAAGTACTCGAGCACGCTCAATCCCTCCTTAAAGTTGGCAAGGATAGGGTTCTCAATAATCTCATTACCACCTGTAGAACCTGCTTTCTGAGGTTTTGCCATAAGTCCTCTCATACCGCAGAGCTGAAGAATCTGAGCTTCAGATCCACGGGCACCGGAGTTAAGCATCATCCAAACAGGGTTAAAGCCATCTTTATCTTTAGAAATCTCATCGACAACAACTTTAGCCAAGCGGTTCTTAACATTTGTCCAAATATCGATAATTGCATTATATCGCTCATTATCTGTAATTTGTCCGGTATTGTAGTTGAACATTACGGCATCTGCCTGTTTGTATCCATCCTCAATAAGTTCCTCTTTTGCTTTAGGGACAACCACATCGCCGAGAGTGAATGACAATCCACCCTTGAACGCCATGTAGTAACCCATATCTTTAATGTTATCGAGGAACTGTGTAGTTCTCATAATTCCGCATAATTTGATTACGCGGCTGATAATCTCTCTGAGGGCTTTTTTACTTATGATTTTGTTCACGTATCCTAACTCTTGAGGAACATTTTGGTTGAACATAATTCTACCTGCTGTAGTCTCAACAAGTTCGTATCCTTTTGAAAGATCTGTGAAATCCTTTGGCAGACGAACTTTTATAAGGGCGTGAATATCAATTCTTTGCTCATTGTAGGCAATAATAACCTCTTCTTGGGAGTAGAAACAAAGTCCCTCTCCTTTTGCACCTTTTTTAACGAGTGTGATGTAATACAAGCCCAACACCATATCTTGTGAAGGAATGGTGATAGGGGCACCGTTAGCAGGGTTGAGGATATTGTGCGAACCTAACATAAGTATCTGTGCCTCAAGTACTGCAGCATTTCCCAAAGGAAGGTGAACAGCCATTTGGTCTCCATCAAAGTCGGCGTTGAATGCCGTACATGCAAGTGGATGGAGCTGGATAGCTTTACCCTCTATAAGTTTTGGCTGGAATGCTTGAATACCAAGACGGTGAAGGGTAGGAGCACGGTTCAATAGAACAGGGTGTCCTTTCATTACATTCTCAAGAATGTCCCAGATGACAGAATCTTTTCTGTCTACCATCTTCTTGGCGCTCTTAACGGTCTTTACAATACCTCTTTCTAATAACTTTCTTATAATGAACGGTTTGTAAAGTTCTGCCGCAATAAATTTAGGAAGTCCGCACTCGTGCATTTTGAGCTCAGGACCAACAACGATAACACTACGTGCAGAATAATCTACCCTCTTACCGAGCAAATTCTGACGGAAGCGTCCCTGTTTTCCTTTGAGAGAATCTGAAAGAGATTTCAATGCTCTGTTTGCATCGCTCTTTATTGTATTAGATTTTTTTGAGTTGTCAAACAGAGAGTCAACTGCCTCTTGCAGCATTCTCTTCTCATTTCTCAAAATTACCTCAGGAGCTTTTATCTCAATAAGTTTCTTCAGACGATTATTTCTGATGATAACCCTTCTGTATAAATCGTTGAGATCTGAGGTTGCAAACCTTCCGCCATCTAGTGGAACAAGCGGTCTCAAATCTGGTGGAATAACAGGTATAACCTTGAGAATCATCCACTCCGGACGGTTAATCTCTTTTGAATCTCTGAAGGCCTCTATTACACTTAATCTTTTAAGTGCTTCTGCCTTACGCTGTTGAGATGTTTCATTCTCAAGACTGTTACGCAATGAGTAAGAGAGTTTATCTAAATCCAACTCTTCCAACAATTTATAAATTGCAGAAGCTCCCATCTCAGCGATGAATTTATTTGGATCGTCATCGTTGAGAAGTGCGTTGTCTTTAGGAAGTTCCTCAGTAATAGCAATATACTCATCTTCTGTAAGAAGTTGCAATTTCTCTACTCCTTTTTCTGCCGCTACTCCGGGTTGAATTACAACGTATCTTTCATAATAGATAATCGAATCGAGATTCTTACTCTTAATGCCAAGCAACGAACCAATTTTATTAGGGAGCGAACGGAAATACCAGATGTGTGCAACCGGAACAGTAAGTTTAATGTGTCCCATTCTTTCACGACGCACCTTTTTCTCGGTAACTTCTACTCCGCATCGGTCGCAAACTATACCACGATAACGAATCCTTTTATACTTTCCGCAAGAGCACTCGTAATCCTTTGTAGGTCCGAAAATTCTCTCGCAGAAGAGTCCGTCTCTCTCCGGTTTATAGGTACGGTAGTTTACGGTCTCGGGCTTAAGCACCTCTCCTTTAGAACGTTCTAAAATTTCTTCAGGAGAAGCAAGACCAATTGTTATCTTGCTGAAATTCTTAGCTTTTATATCTTTCTTTAAAGGCATATTCTTAATTCTTTAATTGTCATTAATCTAAGTGCATGCTAAGTCCCAAACCTCTGAGTTCGTGCAATAACACATTTAGAGATTCAGGTATTCCAGGTGAAGGCATTGGCTCGCCTTTCACGATTGCCTCGTATGCGCGGCTTCTGCCTGTAATATCGTCTGATTTTATAGTCAGAATTTCTTGAAGGATATTTGCTGCTCCGAATGCCTCTAATGCCCAAACCTCCATCTCTCCAAAACGCTGACCTCCGGATTGTGCTTTACCACCAAGAGGTTGTTGTGTAATGAGCGAGTAAGGACCTGTTGAACGAGCGTGCATCTTATCCTCAACCATGTGGTCAAGTTTAATCATATAGATAACTCCCACAGTAGCAGGTTGGTCAAAGTACTCTCCTGTACCACCGTCTCTTAAACGAGTTGTACCATACCTTGGAAGGCCTGCTTTGTCTGTGTATTCGCAGATGTTATCTAAACTTGCACCATCAAAGATAGGGGTGGCAAACTTGAGACCAAGTTCGCGTCCTGCCCATCCAAGAACGGTTTCGTATATCTGACCTAAGTTCATACGAGAAGGCACACCGAGCGGATTCAGAACAATATCCATGATTGTTCCATCGTCCATAAACGGCATATCCTCATCGCTGACAATCTTAGCTACAATACCTTTATTTCCGTGACGTCCGGCAACTTTGTCACCCACCATAATCTTTCTCTTCTTGGCAATATATACTTTCGCAAGCTGCATAATGCCTGTTGGAAGCTCGTCGCCAATAGAGATATCGTATTTCTTTCTCTTGCATTGAGCATCAAACTCTTTGTATTGGAGCAAGAAATTATTGATAAGCAATCTGACAAGTTCATTGGTGTGCTTGTCGTTTGTCCAATCTGCCGGATTTACATTCTCATAGTTCTCAACTTTTTCAAGTACATCTTTCTTGAAGTTGTTGCCCTTAGGAACGATAACGGTGCCATACAGATCAGAGACTCCTTTAGAAGTTTTACCTTTAAGAAGGGTCATCAACTTATCGAGGAAGATAGCTTTAAGCTCTTTTGCTTTAGCCGCAAATTCTTCGTCTGCTTTGGCAAGATTAACTTTTATGCTCGCTTTAAGTTTCTTCTTCTCATTGTCTGAAAGTTTGCCTGAACCAACTCTCTTGAACAATCTCTTACCAATGATAGTTCCTGTAAGAGAAGCACTTGCTTTAAGAGAAGTATCTTTTGTATCGCCAGCCCTATCGCCGAAGATAGCTTTAAGAAGTTTCTCTTCAGGAGATGGATCTGTTTCACCTTTAGGGGTAACTTTACCAATAAGAATATCTCCAGGTTTAACACTGGCACCAATTCTTATGATTCCGTTTTCATCGAGATCTGAGGTTGCATCTTCGCTCACATTAGGAATATCTTTTGTAAGCTCTTCCGGTCCTCTTTTTGTATCTCTGACCTCAACAATATATTCATCTACGTGAACAGAAGTGAGAATATCCTCTCTTACAATTCTTTCAGACAACACAACAGCATCTTCGTAGTTGTAACCCTTCCAAGGCATGAAGGCAACTTTTAGGTTTCTTCCTAATGCCAACTCACCGCCTTGTGAAGCGTAACCCTCTGTAAGTATCTGCCCTGCAACAACTTTGTCTCCTTTGCGAACAACCGGTTTAAGGCGGATAGAGGTGCTTTGATTTGTTTTTCTGTAAAGAGGGAGTTCATAAACCGTTACTTCCGGAGTAAAGCTTACAAATCTCTCTTCATCTGTCTTATCGTATTTTATATGTATCTCATTTGCATCTACATAAACCACTTCACCTTTTCCTTCTGCAGAAATCTGAGTACGGGAATCTCTCATCAGAGGACCTTCAAGACCTGTACCTACAATAGGAGATTCAGGATTAATGATAGGAATTGCCTGTCTCATCATGTTAGATCCCATCAATGCACGGTTAGCGTCGTCGTGCTCAAGGAATGGAATAAGAGAAGCTGCAAGCGATGCTATCTGGTTAGGAGCCACGTCAATCAGGTGTACATCGTTTTTCCCCACCATAGGATAATCTGCTTCCCAACGACATTTGATTCTCTCATCGAGAATAGTACCATCGTCTGCAAGTTTCACACTCGCTTGTGCAACCATCTGATTCTCTTCCTCTTCTGCACTCATATAGACAAAACCGTTGTTGGAGAGATTAACTTTTCCATTTTCAACTTTACGGTATGGTGTCTCAATAAATCCAAGGTCGTTGATTCTTGCATAAACGCACAAAGAGGAGATCAAACCGATGTTCGGACCCTCAGGAGTCTCAATAGGACACAATCTTCCGTAGTGTGTATAGTGTACGTCACGAACCTCAAAACCTGCTCTGTCCCTGCTCAAACCTCCTGGACCTAATGCAGAAAGTCTTCTCTTGTGAGTCATCTCTGCAAGCGGGTTGGTCTGATCCATAAATTGAGAGAGTTGGCTTGTCCCAAAGAATGAATTGATTACGCTGGAAAGAATCTTTGCATTAATCAAATCTACCGGTGCAAAAACTTCATTATCCCTAACATTCATCCTCTCTCTTATAGTCCTCGCGATACGTGCAAGTCCAACACTGAATTGATTTGCAAGCTGCTCTCCGACTGTACGGATTCTTCTGTTGCTCAAATGGTCTATATCATCTACAACTGCCTTTGAATTAATTAGTTCTATCAAATATCTGATAATCTCGATGATATCTTGTTTTGTAAGCACTCTGACATCCTCGCTTGTTGTAAGATTGAGCTTTTTATTTAGTCTGTAACGTCCTACAAGACCGAGGTCGTATCTTTTGTCTGAGAAGAATAATTTCTCTATAACATCTTTAGCTGTAGCTTCATCTGGTGGTTCAGAGTTTCTCAGCTGACGATATGTATAGTAGATAGCATCTTTCTGAGTGTTGCAGGTATCTTTTTGGAATGTATTGTAAATGATTGTATATTCTGTTGCATTTGCCTCGTCGTTACGAACAATGACATAGTTGACATCTGCAGCAAGTATTTTCTCTATAACTTGTTCATCGAGAACGGTTTCTCTATCTACCACTATCTCATTTCTCTCGATGTACATAACCTCTCCTGTATCCTCATCTACGAAGTCCTCGTTCCAAGTTTTAAGCACTCTGGCAACAAGTGTTTTTCCTATGTTTTTCTCAAGTTCTTCTCTTGTGGCTTTAACCTCTTGTGCAAGATTGAAGATATTTAGAATGTCTTTATCAGATTCGAAGCCGATAGCTCTGAGCAATGTAGTTACAGGCAATTTCTTCTTACGGTCTATGTAAGCGTACATTACATTGTTGATATCGGTTGTGAACTCAATCCAAGAACCCTTGAATGGGATAATTCTGGCTGAATAGAGTTTAGTTCCGTTTGAGTGCATGCTTTGGCCAAAGAATACACCAGGTGAACGGTGAAGTTGAGAGACAACAATTCTCTCCGAGCCATTGATGATAAATGTTCCTCTTGGAGTCATGTAAGGGATAGCTCCAAGGTAAACATCTTGAATCTGCTGCTCAAAATCTTCGTGCTCAGGATCTGTGCAAGAGAGTTTGAGTTTGGCCTTTAGCGGAACATTATAGGTGAGACCTCTATCCAAGCACTCTTCTATCGTATATCTTGGAGGGTCGATAAAATAATCTATGAACTCTAAGACAAAATTGTTTCGAGTATCTCTGATTCCGTATGGCTCTGAATTTTGTGAGAATACTTCCTGGAAAACTTTATAAAGCCCTTCGTTCTTCCTGTTCTCTGCAGTTGTATCTAATTGAAAGAAGTCTTTAAATGACTTTAACTGCACCTCCAGAAAATCTGGATAGTTCAGTAAAGTTTTGGAAGTAGCAAATGAAATCCTCTGATTTTTAGTATTTTGCGGCATCTTCATGAAGTTGGTTGTATATAAACTATTAAAAACGACAAAAAGGTATAGGGCATTTTCGCCCTATACCAGACTACATCCTGTCAAAGGCAGGGGTAAGCTGGAGATATAGTTTATTTAATCTCAACCTCAGCTCCTACCTCTTCTAGTTTTGCCTTGAGTGTCTCTGCATCTGCCTTAGAAACTTTCTCTTTAACAGCTTTAGGTGCAGCATCCACTAACTCTTTAGCCTCTTTAAGTCCAAGACCTGTAAACTCTTTAACGGCCTTTACAACTTGAAGTTTTTGTCCACCGGCTGATTTAAGAATAACATCAAATTCTGTCTTCTCTTCAGCAGCAGCACCAGCGGCAGCAGGACCGGCAGCAACAGCAACAGCTGCAGCAGCTGGCTCAATACCGTACTCATCCTTAAGTATTTGTGCTAACTCTTGTACCTCTTTAACTGTAAGATTTACTAAGTCTTCTGCAAATTTTTTAATATCTGCCATAGTTTTAATTTTTTATTGTGTTAATTTTTAATTTTTTATTGTCTCTCTTCTAACGTTTTTACAAGACCTGCAATCTTACCGCCACCTTGGCTTGTAAGGGCAGAGATAACACTCTTAGCAGGAGATTGTAGTAATGAAACGATATCAGCGATAAGTTCATTCTTAGATTTGATGTTGCAAAGAACCTCTAACTGGTTGGCACCAACATAAGCGCACTCTTGTACAAGAGCAGCTTTTAGTTCAGGTTTACCTTTACCATCACCTGCACTGAATTGTTTGATAAGTTTTGCAGGAGCGTTAGGGGCCTCAGCGAACATAATCGCAGATGAACCTTTTAATACAGATTCAAGTTGAGAAGCATCCTCAAGTCCGCTTTGCTCGAGAGCTTTTGCAAACAGAGTATTCTTAACTACAACTAACTTGATTTCTTTCTTAAAGCACTCACGTCTCAGCTTTGCAGTTGCCTCTGCATTAAGACCCTCTATATTAGCAATATAGAAGTTTGGACTTGCTTGAAGCTGCGATGTTAAATCGGCAATAATCTGTTGTTTTAACTCTTTCTTCATTTCTTTTTCCTCCTCTGATTAATTCTCCGATGTACCGAACGACTTCATATCCACCTCAATGCCGGGACCCATCGTTGAAGAAACAAAAACACTCTTAACATAAGTTCCTTTAAGTGCCTGAGGTTTTAGTTTAATAACGGTGTTGATAAATTCTGTGGCATTCTGTGCGAGTTTGTCTGCTTCGAAAGAAACCTTACCAATGCTGGCAGAAATGATACCTTGCTTGTCAACCTTAAAGTCTATCTTACCCGCTTTGATCTCTGTAACAGCTTGTTTGATATCCATTGTTACAGTACCTGTCTTAGGGTTAGGCATAAGACCTCTTGGTCCAAGAATTCTACCAATTATACCAACTTTTCCCATAACAGAAGGGGTACAAACAATAACGTCTATGTCTGTCCAGCCTCCTTTTATCTTCTCGATGTACTCATCCAAACCTACATAATCGGCACCAGCCTCTTTAGCCTCTGCCTCTTTGTCTGGAGTGCACAATACAAGTACTCTTGTTACTTTGCCAGTTCCGTTAGGTAGTGTAACAACGCCTCTGACCATCTGGTTAGCTTTACGAGGGTCTACGCCAAGGCGCATTGCAATATCTACGGAAGAATCAAATTTTGCAAAGGCAGTCTCTTTAACTAAATTGCAAGCCTCTGCCAACTTGTATTGTTTGCCAGGCTCAACTTTGGCCTGTGCTGCTTTCTGATTTTTAGTTAGCTTACTCATTGCACATTTATTTAATGTCGGCAGGGAATTCTCCCTCAATGGTAACACCCATACTTCTTGCTGTACCTGCAACCATGCTCATAGCCGATTTGAGGGTAAAGCAATTTAGATCGGGCATTTTATCTTCAGCAATTTTCTTCACCTGCTCCCAAGTTAAGCGGGCAACTTTCTTTCTGTTAGATTCCGCAGAACCTGACTGAATTTTAGCAGCCTCCTTAATCATCATTGCTACAGGTGGTTCTTTAATCACAAATGTGAAAGATTTGTCTGTATAGACAGTGATGATAACAGGTAGTGTTTTACCTGCTTTTTGTTGGGTAAGGGCGTTAAATTGTTTGCAGAAGTCCATGATATTCACACCCTTAGAACCCAATGCCGGTCCTACTGGAGGAGAGGGATTTGCTGCACCGCCTTTGATTTGTAATTTGATTAAAGCGGCAATTTCTTTAGCCATAATAATTAAATTTTTACTCTTTAACTACTTGAACAAAATTAAGTTCCAATGTTGTTGGCCTTCCGAAAATCTTAACCATAACTTTGAGTTTCTTCTTGTCTTCCAAGACCTCCTCAACATTACCGTTAAAACCATTGAAAGGGCCATCGATAACCTGAACCGGCTCGCCTACCATAAAAGATGTTGTATTCTCCTCCTCAGATCCAATCCACTCATCTACTTTTCCAAGTATCTGATTGATTTCTGCGTCTGGAAGAGGGTAGGGTTCCCTTGATTTGTGATCCTTTGTAAGGAATCCTGCAACAAAAGGGATATCGCGAATAAGATGTTGAATCTCAGGTGTTAAGTTTGCCTCAATGAAAACATATTGAGAAAAACAAATTTTCTCGGTAGTGACTCTTTTCCCGTTCTTAACCTGCAAAACTTTCTCTGTAGGTATAAGAACTTGTGTCACTGCGTCTTCCTTGCCGGCTCTGCGAATTTCGTTCTGGATATACTCCTGAACCTTTTTCTCCTTGCCTCCTTGGACTCTTACAACATACCATCTTAATTTAGACTCGCCCATAACCGTCTCTAATATAATAGTTTATAAATGACGGTCATTAGGTTCTTGAACGCCAGATCCATAACAAGCACTATAAGAGCTAAAATGACAGTTACCAACATAACTATCAGAGCGCTGTTTTGGAGCTGTGCCCAAGTTGGCCAGGTTACTTTATGAGTCAATTCTTTATATGACTCTCTGATATATGTACCTACTTTGCTCATTTATTAATTCTTTTTTTAGAAAAACAATTGGAAGCGTTTGTTTTTCCTGTAAAAAACTCAGAGAATCGTAACATTCTCTTTGTGGCAGGGGCTGAGCGAATCGAACGCCCACTGGCGGTTTTGGAGACCGCTGTTCTACCATTAAACTAAGCCCCTAAACAAATTCCCCGCACTCAGGCACAATGTCTGCGTCAGGGAATTTGGATTTTGGACCTGATGCCTTCCGGCAATCAGTTATTAGTCATCCAAGATTTTTGTAACCTGACCAGCTCCAACGGTTCTACCACCCTCACGGATAGCAAATCTTAAACCTTCAGAGATTGCAACTGGGTAGATAAGATCTACAACGATAGTTACGTTATCACCTGGCATAACCATATCTCTTCCCTCAGGGAGGTTAATCTCACCTGTTACATCCAATGTACGGATGAAGAACTGAGGACGATATTTGTTCTTGAATGGAGTGTGACGACCACCCTCTTCTTTCTTGAGAACATAGATCTCTGCTTGGAAGTGTTTATGAGGAGTTACAGAACCAGGTTTTGCAACTACCATACCTCTCTTAAGATCTTTTTTATCTATACCTCTAAGAAGAAGACCTACGTTATCACCAGCCTCACCCTCGTCCAAAAGTTTACGGAACATCTCAACTCCTGTAACGACAGTTTTCTTTGGCTCATCTCCAAGACCAATCAATTGAACCTCCTCACCAACTTTGATGATACCGGTCTCAATTCTACCTGTAGCAACTGTACCACGGCCGGTAATTGAGAAGATATCCTCGATAGGCATAAGGAATGGTTTTTCATTATCACGGATAGGAAGTGGAATGTACTCATCAACAGCGTTCATAAGATCAATCACTTTCTCTTCCCATTGTTTGTCACCGTTAAGTGCACCGAGTGCAGAACCTCTGATTACAGGAGCGTTGTCACCATCATAGTTGTAGAATGAAAGAAGGTCTCTTACCTCCATCTCAACAAGATCCAACATCTCCTCGTCGTCTACGAGGTCAACTTTGTTAAGGAACACTACAATCTTTGGAACGTTTACCTGACGAGCAAGAAGAATATGCTCTCTTGTCTGAGGCATAGGACCATCAGTTGCAGCAACCACAAGGATAGCACCATCCATTTGAGCGGCACCTGTAACCATGTTCTTTACATAGTCAGCGTGACCTGGACAGTCTACGTGTGCATAGTGTCTCTTTGCTGTTTCATATTCAACGTGTGCTGTATTAATTGTAATACCACGTTCCTTTTCTTCTGGAGCTGCGTCGATTTGGTCATAAGCCTTAGCTTGTGCTAAACCCTTCTTTGCAAGAGTGTTAGTGATAGCTGCAGTTAATGTAGTTTTACCATGGTCAACGTGTCCAATTGTACCAATGTTTACATGTGGTTTGTTACGTACAAATTTTTCCTTTGCCATATTATATGGTCCTCCTAAAATAATTTAATTTTTTGTTATTTTTTAACCAATTTATATTTTAACCTAATTGGGAAAGGTTTTCAACTAATATTTGCTTAAATTAAGCTCTAGATTTGCAAATTTCTTCTTGAATGCTCTTTGGAGCAGCTTCATAATGATGCATTTGCATTACGAAGTTTCCACGTCCTTGAGTATTTGAACGAAGAGCTGTTGCATAACCAAACATTTCAGCAAGTGGAACGTATGCTCTAATCTTCATACCATTACCACGCTTTTCTTG
>CADBRQ010000051.1 GCA_902797115.1 uncultured Bacteroidia bacterium | reverse complement strand
TAAACAATCTTAACAAACAACTTAAGGTTAGAAAGAATGCTCTCCCTACACTTAAAAACAAAGAGAGCGCCCTTAGGGTTGAGGTAAAAAATGCGAAGAAGAGAAGCGAAGATTTATTGAAGAATCTTGAAAATACTCTCAATTCGTACGACTACATTGCACCTCTTTGGAACGAATTCGACAATAACCTTATCTCTGTAAAAGATGTGATTCTCAAAACAGAGAAAGTTGCAGGGATCAAAACGCCATATTTAGATGAGATTGTGTACGAAGTTAAAGATTTTAATTTATTCACATCCCCTATTTGGTATTCAGACGGGGTGCAGATTTTAAAGAAACTTGCTCAGATAGGTATTGAGTCTGAAGTATATCTTGAAAAAATGCGCCTTTTGGATTATGCAAGAAAAAAAACCACGCAGAAAGTAAACTTGTACGAGAAAGTGCAAATCCCAGGATATCAAGAGGCCATAAGAAAGATTAAGCGGTACATGGAAGATGAGGAGAATCTTTCTAAGGCATCTCAAAAGATAGTTAAACAGCGTCACGCATTAGAGGAGGAAGAGGAGAATGATTAAACAAATGACAAAATACAGCTTTGTGGTTTTCCATAAAGATGCCCCTGTATTTCTGAAACAGATTCAGAAAATGGGAGTTGTAGATATCAGGCGTTCCGAGCATCCGGTAGATGCAACATCTAAAAGATTGTTTGAAGATCTCTCATCGTATAAAACCCTTTTAAAGTCACTGAATAGTGCTGAAAAAGAGGCAAAAAAGAAGAAGCTTCCTTTAATTGAGAGACAAATCGATGAGTTAAAAGGAGTTGAAATAGAGGAAATCAGAGATTTAGGCAATAAACTGGCGGAAGAAAAGAGTGCTTTGGAAAAAGAGCTCTCCGCTACCCTTAGAGATATGGCCCAAGCAGAACCATGGGGAGATTTCAATTATGAGAATATTGCTCAGATTAAGGAGCTGGGGTATGAGCCTCACTTCTATATCGCTGAGAGAAAGAAACTTCCTAAAGACCTTGAGACCGAGTATCCTGTTCAGATTTTGAACGAAATAGGAAGCAAACTCTATTTTGTTCTTTTGAGTAGCGAAGGAGAAAAGATCAAACTCAAGCTCAAAGAGACGGAATTCCCTAAAAAATCATATAAAGAGTTAAAAGAGAAAAGTGTTCAGATTTCGCAAGACCATAGTGCATGTTTGAGTAAATTATACTCTCTCAATGCATTGCGAGATAGTTTTGAAAAAGAGCATAACCGTATTTCATCCTCATTAGACCTTTATATGGCAGGCAAGGCGTCTGATAAAGTTGCAGAAGATACACTCTATCTGTTTACCGCTTTCTCTCCATCTGAAAATGATGAGAATTTGAAAAATTTTCTCGATGCGGCAGATGGAGTTTATTACACAAGCAGAGCAGCAAAAACAGAGGATAATCCCCCTATTGCCCTAAGAAGCAATTGGTTTACAAGAATGTTCGCACCGCTGACCGATATGTATGGCAGACCGGCTTACAATGAGTTTGACCCCACACCGTATATATCTATATTCTTCTTACTCTTTTTTGCAATGTGCATGGGAGATGCGGGATATGGCATCTTACTGATAATCATAGGATTGCTTTTGCGCAAGAGCGAAGGTGCAAAATCATTCTCTCCACTTGTTGTAACCTTGGGAATTGCAACCACAGTAATCGGATTTATTTTCCATACTTTTTTTGGAATAGACATTTCGATGGCTTCGTGGGTGCCGGAACAACTTAAACGCTTTATGGTTTATGGTAAAATTGCAGGATATGATGCACCTATGGTTGTAGCTATTGGAATTGGTGTGTTGCATCTATGTGTTGCCATGGTTGTTAAAGCTATTTACTCCGTGAAAATCAATAAGTTCAAGAATTCATTAAGCACAATCGGCTGGACCCTTCTCATTGTTGGCGGGGTAATAGTTGGAGCTGTAGCTTTAACTGGAGTTATAGATGCAAAGCTTACCAAAATTATCATCATAACCATTGGAATACTCTCTGCTATAGCAATTTTCTTCCTTGGAGACCTTAAAAAGAATCCTCTTGCAAACTTTGGAAACGGATTGTGGGAGACTTATAATACTGTTACCGGTCTTCTCGGCGATGTGCTCAGTTACATACGTTTATACGCATTAGGACTTGCCGGCGGAATGTTGGGTGGTGCCTTCAATCAACTTGCAGATATGGCATTCGGAGGACTCTCCATTCCTGGCGTTAACTGGCTTGTATTCATTATAATATTAGTTTTTGGTCATGTGCTCAATCTTGCAATGTGCTGCTTGGGAGCATTTGTCCATCCGCTCCGTCTTAACTTCTTAGAGTTCTTTAAAAACAGCGGTTACCAAGGAAGCGGTAAAATTTTTAAACCTTTGACAATAAATAATAATTAATAAATTTTAAAATTATGACATCAATAATTCTAGGTTATTTAGGATTGGGCCTTATGTTAGGTCTTGCCGGAGTTGGAAGTGCTATTGGAACAACTATCGCAGGTAATGCTGCAGAGGGTGCACTTAAAGTTAATGCAGAAAAATCTGGTAACTATATGGTTCTTTCTGCTCTCCCTGCAACTCAAGGTATTTACGGATTCGTTGCTTTTTTGGTTTGGCTTAGCAAAGACATTGCTACTCAAGGAGCTTTAATGTTTGGTGTTGGAGTGAGCGTTGGTTTGGTCTGCCTCCTCTCTGCAATCCGTCAGGGACAAGTTTGCGCCAATGGTATCGTAGGAGTTTCTCAAGGTCACGATGTGTTCACCAACACTCTTATCTATGCCGCTCTTCCTGAATTTTACGCAATCCTTGGTCTTGTAGGAGCTCTAATGGTTTAATTAACAGTTTATTATAAATGACTTTAATTAAATCTATATCGGGGATAAGAGGAACTATCGGAGGAAAGCCCGGCGACGGACTCACCCCTTTGGATGTTGTCAAATTTACTGCCGCTTATTCTACTTTAATTAAGAAAAAATATCCGAATCGGGAACTGAAAATTGTAGTTGGAAGAGATGCAAGAATTAGCGGAGAACTCGTGAATAATCTCGTTTGCGGAACCTTGTGTGCCTGTGGTGCAAATGTTGTGAATGCGGGACTGGCTTCTACTCCAACCACAGAAATGGCTGTTATTTTTGAGAAAGCCGATGGCGGAATTATACTCACTGCCTCACACAATCCTAAACAATGGAACGCCCTTAAACTCTTAAATGAGAAAGGGGAATTTCTCACTGCTCAAGAGGGAGAAGAACTTCTTCAAATTGCAGAGAGAGAGGAGTTTGAATTTGTAGATATAGATAATGTCGGAAAAATTACCTGTAAAGATTTTACTCAAGAGCATATTAATGCTGTTCTCAGCGATTCGCTTGTAGATATTCAAGCAATTAAAAATGAGCAATTTAAAGTGGTCTTGGATGCCGTTAATTCAGTCGGCGGAGTTACCATGCCATTGCTTCTTGAGAGATTAGGAGTGGAATGTATTAAACTAAATTGCTCTCCTACAGGCGATTTCGCACACAATCCGGAACCTCTCCCTAAAAATCTTGTAGAACTGTCAGAAGCAGTTGTAAAGAACGGTGCGCACCTTGGCATATCTGTAGATCCCGATGTTGACAGACTCGCCTTTATCTGTGAGGATGGAACACCTTTCGGAGAGGAATATACACTTGTGAGTGTGGCAGACTATGTCTTGCAGAACATTAAAGGGCCTACAGTTTCAAATCTCTCTTCTACAAGGGCTTTAAGAGATGTAACTGAAGCTTTCGGAGAGAAATACTATCCGGCAGCAGTTGGTGAGGTAAATGTTACTACCAAAATGCACGAAGTCAATGCTGTAATTGGCGGTGAAGGAAACGGAGGAGTTATTTATCCGGCTCTTCACCATGGCAGAGATGCCTATATGGGAGTTGCTCTATTCCTCTCTAATCTTGCTCACAAAAGGGTTAAAATGAGTGAATTGAGAGATTCATATCCTCAATATTTCATCTCAAAAAACCGTATAGAAATATCAGAACCGCAATTGGTAGATAAGATATTGGAGAGCGTTGCCAAGGTTTATCAAGGAGAAGATGTATCTCTGATAGATGGAGTAAAAGTAACTTTCGATTCAACAAAGAGCTTTGCTCACTTGAGAAAATCTAATACAGAGCCAATTATAAGATTGTACTGTGAGGCTCCTACTCAAAAAGAGGCAGATGCCCTGGCAGAGAGCATTCTTGCCAAAGTGAACGAAATTGAGATTAAGTAATTGTAATGTTCTCATTCAGAACGACATCTATATTTGCACAAGAAGATCTCGCCCTTACCAAAGGGCGAGTTGGTGTTCTATGTGACCACACAGCTTGGGATCCACAAACCGGAGAGTACCTTTGGGAAAGTTTCCAAAAGAGAAAGGTTTTAGAGAGAACTTTTCTTTACGATGTTGAGAAGAATACGTTGAATGAACAACTTACAGCAGAGAATCTCGCATCGCTGAGCAGTCTGGTTATAGAATTACAAGACCTTGGCTGCAGATATAGTCCCTACCCCTCTCTTATCTTGAATCTGTTTGAAACAATTATTGAGAACAGATTGGAACTCTCTGTATATCTTGTTGACAGGATTAATCCGGGTGGAAGGCAAGTAGAAGGGACGCAACTCAGGGCAGGTTATCGTTCACAAATTGGTATTGAGGGTATTCCGCACAGACACGGCATAACTATCGGAGAGCTTGCCTACTTTTTGTACAACAAACTTCAGGCACGTTTCCCTTTCCATATAATCTCATATAAAGGCTCATCTATCAATAAGTTACTAATGCCTTGGAGCATTCCTCCAACCCCATATTACAGCGGTCTGTTTACCTCTGCATTTTATTGTGGACAATATCTGTGGAGAGCAACAAATGTTAGTGAGGGTAAAGGAACTTCGCGTCCATACGAGATGTTTGGCGCCCCTTTCATTTCAGAACTCTCTACATATTGCAAAGAGCACAATGTAAGTAGCTGGAACTCAAAAGATAATCCTATTTATACAGAAGGAATCTCTTTGAGGTGGTGTAATTTTACCCCTAAATTTGACAAGTGGGCTGGAATGAAATGTTATGGTTTTCAAATACTTCTAAATCCACAAGCTGCATATAATTCTGTTGCTCACGCTCTGCAGTTAATCCGCTTTGTCAATGAGAATTGTACCTCATTCCGTTTTGCATCCCAAGGAAGCAAACAAGAAAAGGCGGTAGATGAAGAGAAAAAGAGTATTGAAATTCTTCTCGGCGATAAGGAGCTGATAGATTTTGTAATGGGCTATGGAGAGTGGGAGGACATTAAGGAGCATATAAAAGTAGAGGAACAGAAGTGGATTAAAAAAGTGAGAAGGTTTTTGCTCTATCCCGGTGAAGATTTATTCAGAATTAAGTAGATAAAATATTTGATTTTAAGATAAATATTGTATATTTGCACCCCAATTGGATTTTTAGATTTAAAGATATAATAAAATGAAAAAGAATTTACATCCCGAAACCTACCGACTTGTAGCTTTCAAGGATATGTCTAACGATGAGGTTTTTATCACAAGAAGTTGTGAGGCCACTAAAGAGACAATAGAAATAGACGGCGTTACCTACCCTTTGGTAAAGGTAGAGATCTCCAGCTCTTCTCACCCATTCTATACTGGTAAGATGAAGCTCGTTGATACCGCCGGACGCGTAGATAAGTTCTACAACCGCTACAAGAAGAAATAATTGCGGTAAGCTACAACACAGAAGACAGCAATTTCAGGTGCTGTCTTTTTTTGTATGTTTTGCTCACGCACTCTTTTTTAGTAAATTTGCAAAGAGAAGCCTATTTTCCGTAAAATTGGTTCTGGAGGGAAAAGTGCTGCGCAATTATTAGCCGGAGATTAAATGTTGGTCATTACGACAAAGATTGCTCCATAATTCAATAGACAAAAAGATGAGCAAATCTAAGACAATAGAAGAAATTTGCAGATTAGCAGATATTTACAATAATAGTATCTATTTTAGAGAAGATCCTATAATATATCCCAAGCACTTTGCACAGCTGCTTTTGAAAGGAGAATCTGAATTTGATCTGCCAATTCCCCAAAACTATAGAATCTCATTGCAAGATGTTGAAATTGCGGCGGTTGTGGCTGCTCATCTGGCATGGGGAAGAAGGGCAATGATAGTTCGTGATATTCATAAAGCTCTCGATGAGATGAAATGGAAGCCGTTTGAATATGTAAACAGAGGGGTTTACAACGACTGCTCTCTGAGTCTCCACCGAACAATCAAATGGTGCGAATTTGCCTCTATTTGCCGTAATTTGCGCCATTTTTATGCAAATCATACAAGTTTAGAGATTCTTACTCCCGATGAGTTCAGAACTCAAATTTATGGGCAGAAATCTAATCCCAAGATGGCAAATAAAAAAATACACATGCTCCGCAGATGGATGGTAAGAAATGATGGGAGGGTTGACCTCGGGTTATGGAGCAACATATCGCCTGAGGAGCTTATAATTCCTTTGGATATTCATGTTCACAATAGTGCACTAAGACTTGGAATAACTAAGCGTAACTCTGCCGATTTTACTACAGCTCAAGAGATTACAGATTTTCTTAAACTCTGTTTTCCTCAAGACCCTGTTAAAGGAGATTTTGCCCTGTTTGCATACAGCATCGAGAATAAAAAAGGTAAAAAATAACGAGAGAAATAATATGAAATTTATAAGTACCATCAAACTCGCCATACTGTTAATTACTTTATTTATAAGCAATTACACATTGCGTGCTCAAACAGAAAACCTTTCAGACAATTTTGCAGAATTTAGGCATCAGTTTGATAAAAACTCGCTTCCTGTATATACATTAAAAGATACAGATAGATCACGCGACAGTTCTGTTTATGCCTCAATTCAATCTAAACCAAGATTTTACGCCAATTTTGAAAGCGGCAGGATTGGACAAATAATATTCAGTGCAACAGACACCTGTACATATTCATACGATATTCACAGTGCTTATGATCCTATAAATCCGATAGATACAACAGTTGCAGCAAGTTCCAGATGGTTTTATTTCCTTATTACCGGAGTTAAAGGGAAAAAGATTGCTATACAACTCCACGATACAGATCCAAGAGCCGCTGTCTATAGTTACGACAACACAACTTGGCAACGATACGATCCCCAAACAGAAGCAACCAATGAGAGAAGATTAACAAAGATTTACACAAGAGATTCTGTCTATATTGCTTACTATGTGCCATATACGAATTCCCATTTAGCACAGCGCATGGATGAATGGCAATACAGAAATGGTGTCAGGATATTTTCAATGGGAAAAAGTTTTCTGGGGAGAGAAATGAATATGCTTGTTATAACAAACGACTATATTCCCGATTCGGAGAAAAAAAGAGTCTATATTCACGGACGAGTTCACCCGAGCGAGACACCATGCAGCTGGTCCCTTGAAGGTCTGATAGATTATATTACAGGGAGCTCAAAAGAGGCATACGAGATCCGAAACAAGATGGTCTTTTATATTCTTCCATTTTCTAATCCCGATGGTGTAGCTCTGGGCTATTCAAGATGCGATGCAATTGGAGTCAATATGGAGATTAACTATGACCGTCCCGATTCTCTCACAAGACCGGAAGTCAAAAACATTAAAAACTTCATAAATACAACAACTTATGGAGGCAATTATCTCGATATGTTTCTGAATTTTCATTCCCAGATTGCCCCCCATTTTACATATTGGGTACACACTCCTGAATCTACATCGGAGAACTATTTTAAAGAGCTCCTCACATTTTCTGCCCTCACAATAAGCGACAGCCCTTACATGAACAGGGAGTGTCTGAGCTTCTCAAAAGTAGCTTCAAGATATCTTGAAGGATATTTTTGGGATAATGCAAAAGAAAAGACACTTGCAATTACACACGAAACCCCTTATTGTTATTATAATAAAGATGAAGAGAGTCATTGGGTTACAATAGATAATCTCAAAGAGATAGGTATTAAAACCCTCTATGCAATCTGCGAATACTACGGAGTTTCAACATCTGAGAGAATTCTCCTTATGCCGGAGAGAAACAAAAAGTGTTACGAACGCTCTGGAGAAAACTATATCTATTTGGGTTCTAACTATTTAGAAGCAAAAAAAGATAAAACTAATATCACATACAAGAGAAAAGAATTAAACAAAGGAGAGTACAAAATTTACAAGTGGTCTGTCGGGAAGAGGCAAAAAGTGAGTGATGAAGGTGAAAATGTTTGGATAGAATTAGAAACTTTCAGACAAGAAAAAAACAGTAAATTTGAGTACTCAATCACAATAGATAAAGGAGAGAAAATAAATGCTCTTCTGCTTGTAAAACAGGGAGATTAGGTTATTCAGAATAAAAGAGTATTAAGAATTTATAATAAACAGATAATATGAAAGTAGCTAAAGAGAAGGTTGTAAGCGTAACCTATACGCTAAAAGTTAAAGGTAATCAAGTAGAAAAAGTTGAAGCAGAAAGCCCTCTGAGATTTATATTGGGAAGTGGAATGCTTTTACCTAAATTTGAGGAAAACCTTATGGGTAAAGAGGTTGGAGATTCTTTCGAATTTCGTCTATGTGCTGCCGATGCATACGGAGAGGTAAATCCTCAATTGGTTGCAGAGATTCCTATGAGTGTTTTTGAACAAAACGGAAAGGTAGATTTTGAAGTGGTTAAAGAGGGGAATATTATCCCGATGCAAGACAGAGCAGGCAATCGAATGAATGGTATAATTAAAGAGATAAAAGCTATAGAAGGAAAAGTAACTATGGATTTTAACCACCCCCTCGCAGGGGAAGAACTCCATTTTGTTGGTAAGATAGAGGAGGTTAGAGACGCTACAGAAAAGGAACTCACCGAAGGATTGTTCGGCGAGAAAATTCCTCATGATTGTGATTGTTCTCACGATGGATGCTCGCATTGCGGAGGAGGTTGTAAAGAAAAAAAGAAAAAATGTGATTGCGGCTGCGACTGCTAAACCGCAAATCGGACAGAATACTAAATTCTTCGGGCAACATTAATCCCGTCAATTGCAGAAGAGACTATCCCTCCAGAATATCCGGCTCCTTCACCGCAAGGATATAAGCCGGGTAGTCTTTCGCATTGTAGCGTATCGGAATTTCTTACTATTCTTACAGGAGAAGAGGTTCTCGACTCCACCGCTGCAAGCAATGCTTCTGACGTATAATAACCTCTCATTTTCTTATCAAACTCCGTAAATGCCTTACGGAGTCTATCTGTCACAAAATCAGGAAGTATCTCATGTAGATCTCCACTAATTACACCAGGTTTGTAGGTGGTTTTAGGAAGATCTTGAGAAACACGGTTGCGTACAAAATCTGTCATTCTCTGCCCAAAGGTTTTTTGAGTACCGCCATTGAGGGCAAATATTTTTTGTTCTATACTCTCCTGAAATTTTAATAGTTTTAAAGGACCAAATTGTTCGTATTCTTCTCCAATATCTTCGGGCTCAATAGAGGTCACAATCCCCGCATTTGCATATTTAGAATTTCTTAAAGAGTTGCTCATCCCATTCAACAGAACCTCTCCGCGAGATGTGCAGGATGGAAGCAGTATTCCCCCGGGGCACATACAGAACGAAAAAACTCCTCTTCCATTTACTTGAGTAACAAGAGAATACTCTGCAGCAGGAAGATATGGCTGCCATTTCTTATGGTACTGAATATCATTGATAATATATTGAGGATGCTCCGCCCTCACACCTAATGCAAACCCTTTTACTTCAAGCATCCATCCCTTTCTGTAAAAAAGATTGTAAATATCTTTTGCAGAGTGTCCCGTGGCAAGTATCACATTCTTTGCAACATACTCCACTTCGTGCTTACCATCTTCATCGTAGCAATCGCACACAACGCTCCACATATTCCCCTCCCCTACAGCTATTTGCTTTAAATCCTTCACCCTTGTCTTAAAATGAAACTCCCCTCCGTATTCAATAATGCAATTACGCATATTCTCAATAATTACAGGAAGTTTATCACTCCCGATATGCGGGTGCGCATCTATCATGATTGCAGGGTCTGCACCAAACTTGACAAATTGATACAGAACCTCCCTAATATCTCCTTTCTTTGTTGAGCGAGTGTAGAGTTTGCCATCTGAAAAAGTTCCTGCCCCACCTTCGCCAAAACAATAATTTGAATCTGAGTTAACAATGCCATTAAGAGTAAGTTGCGCAGTATCTATCTTTCTTTTATGCACATCTTTCCCCCTCTCAAGAACAATCGGTTTCATCCCCTTTTGCAATAAAGTCAAAGCTGCAAACAAACCTGCCGGCCCACTCCCTACAACAATTACAGGCTCCCCTTTTTCGGAATGAATATAATCTGACGTTTTATATGGTTTGGGGACTCTTTCCCCTTTTATGTAAACTTCTAATTTATACCTATATAAAATCTCTCCGCGACGCGCATCGAGAGAACGGCGAAGAACATTAAAATGGAGAATATTGTTTCTGTTCAAACCACAAGCTCTTGCACACTTTGCAAGCATAGCATCTTTATCCTGATGTTCCTGTGGTAAAAATGAAATCTCTATCTCTCTC
>CADBRQ010000050.1 GCA_902797115.1 uncultured Bacteroidia bacterium | reverse complement strand
AGAAGAGCAAACATAAAAATAATCTTCTTTCCCATGACTCGTTCCTCCTTTTTACCAATTTTCTTCTTCATAATCATTACGTCCTCCACTGGTGCAGATGACACTGTTTTGTTGAGCTACCTCCCATATCTTAACAGAGAGAGGCTCGTAATTCTTTTTGTTTACTGTGATTCTTTTCATTTCTTTCTCTTAATTTTTGTTATATGTTTATTAATTTTTGTTATATGTTTACTTCTCTCTTTTATACCCCTTCCTTATTTTCTCATTCACACTTTGCATTTCGCATACTTCCTTCCACATCCTATACCTATTATTGTATATAGTATTCAATGGAAACTATCTGAAAGTTCCTGCTTTTCAGAGCGCAAATTTACAAATTGAAAACAGATTGTATGGTGCAATAGCGCAAAAAAAAAGTTCATTTTAGCAATTTTAGGGTGCAAAAACGCAATTTTGTATCACCAGCGCAAAAATTGCCCCCAAAAGCTCCGATTTGCCCTCACTCATCAGCTCTACGAAAAAAGAGATGTTAAAAAAATGACATAGCATCAATTGCAACGGCTCTTATAAAATCACACAGGTAGCACGAGTAAGGAATTTGCGGATTGGTTTAAGGCAACCTTTATATGGAAGTGCCCTGCCAAATCATTCATAGGAACACTTTTAGCTCCCAAACGTTCATGGTCATGCAACGAAGAGTGACACCTTGAACACTTTAACCACTAAAACGTTCTTTCGGGGAGGGAAGAATGTCTCGAAAGCGCATTTTAGCCAGGGCATTGAAAACCCGTGCCGATAAGATTGATACAACAAAGATTAAGAAACCTTCGTTCCTCATGGTTCTTACAGCCACAGGCGATTTTGCCTACCAGCGAAACGAAGATGGTATGTTGGTTGTACTTATTGGTTGTCTGAGGGACTAAGTCAAAGCAACCTCTTCAACTTTCGATAAAACCCGGAGGAAATTTTCACCAAGGATTTTCTTTATATCTTCATCTGAATATCCTCTGAGCCTAAGCTCTTTAGTAATTATTTCAAATTTACTGATATCCTCCAGACCGGTTGGCGGCATTTCAATGCCGTCATAATCGGAACCAAGACCAACATAATCTACCCCTACCAACTTTATAACGTGCTCTATATGATCTACTAACAATTTATAAGAAGGAGATGGAAAGTTCTTTTTCAGATAAGATGTCATCTTTTTAAGGTTGGCAATCTCTCTCTTTCCCTTCTTGCCGCTTTTCCAATAAGCTTTCATGGCAGCATCGTACTCATCTGCAGCATCAAAGTATGCGTCAACACCATACGCATCGCTGAGGAAGGCGGGATAGAAGTTTATCTGAATAACTCCCCCTTTTTTGGCAAGTTCTTTAATCATCTTGTCCGTCATGTTGCGAGGGTGTTTGCACAGTGCTCTGCAACAGGAGTGTGTAGCAACTATTGGTGCCTTGGAATATTTTAGGCAATCATAAAATGAAGCATCGGAGAGGTGAGAGACATCTACCACAATTCCTAAACGGTTCATCTCCTCCACTACCCTTTTCCCGAAAGGAGAGAGTCCTCCCCATTTCGGTTCTTTGGGCGCACACGAATCGCAGAGTTGATTATGTGCTGAATGACAAAGGGTTATATAACGCACTCCCATTCTGTAAAACTCATGCAAAAGTGCCAAATCGTTTTGAATTGGAGAACCATTCTCCATACCAAGCATGATAGCTCCGCGCCCCCCTTTTTTTATTTGGCGAACATCTCTCACAGAATAAGCCATAGCAACTTTATCGCTGTGATTTTCAACCATATCCTTTGTTTCACCAATCAGTCTTACTGCTTGAACAGTAGATTCATTCGGAGTGAGGCGGGTGCGGGTGAAAATTGCATAGAAAGAGAGATCTACCCCACCCTCTTTCATTCGGACAAAATCGTTGTGCCCTTCATTGCTCCTAACACCCAAATCTGCATGTTCCTCATCTATTCTCAAGGGAGTATCGCAATGAGTATCAACGACTAACGCCTCTCTATGAAGCTGATGAACAGATTTTGCCATACTTCTGAAATTTTAAATAAAATGGACTATTTCATGTAGATATATTTCCATGAAGTAGGAGAAACTAATGTCTCTTTTATAGCTCTTGTTGTTACCCAACGCATTAAGTTAAAGGCACTTCCTGCTTTATCATTAGTTCCCGATGCGCGTGAGCCGCCAAATGGTTGAAGTCCTACTACAGCACCGGTTGGCTTATCATTGATGTAGAAATTGCCTGCACTATATCTGAGAGCATCACAAACTTTCTCTGCAGCAAGACGGTCTTGTGCAAAAACAGAACCGGTCAAACCATACGGAGAAGTTGTATTGCAAAGCTCAAGAGCTTTCTCAATATTCTTATCCTCATATACATAAACTGTTAATACAGGGCCAAACAGCTCTTCTTCCATAGTTTTGAAATGAGGATCTTTTGCAAGAATGACCGTAGGTTCAATAAAATAACCTACTTTCTTATCGCATCCGCCGCCAATAACAACCTGTGCATCTTTAGATTTCTTAGCATATTCAATAGCCTTTGCTATATTATCGAACGATGCCTCATCTATAACAGCGTTAACAAAGTTCTGAGGGTCCATTACACCGCCCATTTTAACCTCTTTGCAACGTTTCTCCATTCCTTTTAAAACCTTATCCCATAAAGATTTAGGGCAATACATACGGCTTGCAGCAGAACATTTTTGTCCTGCAAATTCAAAAGCTCCGCAGAAGGCCGCATTTGCAACTGCCTCTGCATCTGCGCTTGGATGAACAAAAATGAAATCTTTTCCTCCTGTCTCACCTACCAAACGAGGGAATGTCTTATATTTATCTATATTCATTCCTACGCTCTTCCAAAGTCCGTAAAATGTTGAACTTGAGCCTGTAAAGTGAATACCTGCAAGATCTGGCGAAGCCAAAGCAACTTTTCCTATAACAGAACCCTGACCTGGAATAAAGTTTACCACTCCTGCCGGAACTCCCGCCTCAGCAAATACTTTCATCAAATAGTAATTAGAGAGGATAGAAGTTGATGATGGTTTCCAAAGTGTTGTGTTACCCATCATTACAGGGGCCATATTCAAGTTAGATGCAATAGAGGTGAAGTTAAACGGAGTAACCGCAAGAATAAAACCCTCTAATGGTCTGTATTCTACAGAGTTAATCTGACCTGGAGCACTCTTTGGCTGCATAGAATATATCTCCGATGCGTATGCAACATTATATCTCAGAAAGTCTATCAACTCACAAGCCGAATCGATTTCCGCCTGGAACATATTCTTGCTCTGACCCAACATACAAGAGGCATTAATCAAAGCTCTGTATTTGCCTGCTATCAAATCTGCAGCTTTTAAAAGGATATTGGCCCTGACTGTCCAAGGTGTTTCTCCCCACTCTTTATGAGCTTTCATTGCAGCGTTAATTGCCATCTGCACCTCTTTTTCACCCGCTTTATGGTAAGTTGCGAGCACATGTTTGTGATTATGAGGCTCTACTACTTTACCCAAATTGCCTGTTTTAATGTTCTTTCCTCCAATAATAAGAGGTATTTCAATTGTCAGTTTGCTTTGTCTTTCTAATTCTTTGTCCAAAGCAATGCGCTCCGGAGATCCTGGTAAATAACTCTTTACCGGCTCATTAGCTGGTAACGGATAGGTAAAAACTGAATTGTTCATAATTGTTTATTTAAATTTATTATTTGAATTTCACTACAAAGGTGCTATTTTTGCAAGCAACCTCACAAATTTAGGAAATTATGAAGAGATTTTTATTACTTTTTTCAATATTTATTTTTACTATTTGCACAGCATGGGGACAATTCTCTGCCAAAAAATATAATGTGAGCGGAATTAACGGAATAAGGGCCGGATGGAGTTTTCAAATAGAATTGGAGAGTGGAGACTCTAACGAAATAACTGTCATTGCTCCCTCTCAAACAACTGAGTGTGTGGTAATTAAAAAAGAAAACGGAATTCTTACATTCGACTTGGATTTCTCAAAAGTCACCACAAAAAGTACCTATCCTAACGGCTTTAAAATCATCAACGATGAGATAATAATGACAAAAGGACGCAAAAGTTTAAAGGGTCCCATTAAAGTTAAAATGAAAATGTCCCAGTTAGGGGCTGTCATCCTCTCTTCAGATGCTCAACTGATTACTAAAGGAACCTTCAAGGGAGGAAGATTAATTTGCTCATTGTCAGGCAATTCCTCTATAACAGAGACACGCATCGCGATAGAGACACTGAATGCAGATATAAGTGGAAATTCTAAAATCTCATTCTCCGGCAGTTTCAAAGATATTAATGTTGAGCTGAACGGCAACTCCTCTTGTACCCTTTCCGGAGATTTCTACAAAGGAGACATAAGCCAAACAGGAAGTTCATCGTTTGAGTTGAACGGCAAATCTAACTCTCTCTCTCTCAGTTTATCCGGAGCATCTAAAGCAGTTTTGGAAGGAACAACTCAAACTTTGAAAATTAAAAACAACGGAACAAGCAGCCTGCAATGCGACAATTTTAATACACGCACAGCAGACTTATCTCTGAGCGGTGCCTGCGGGGTAAATATAAGTGTGTTACAGAGTCTTACAGCACAAGTGAGCGGCACATCGAGACTAAATTACGAATTTAGAGGAGACTCATCTAAACTCAAAATCCAGAAATTAGATGCAGCCAAGATACAATCGAAATAAGGGCTCTATATACTCTGCCACCCTTTTATATCTTTATCTTGGATTATCTCTATTCCTCTGCCTTATAAAGGTTGAAGCTCCCACAGAAAAGATTATCATCACATTTCTCTATATTCCTGTAGATAAGTGGCTTCATTTCCTTTTGTTTATTCCTCTCCCAATCTGTATATTTCTATATAGAAGATTCAGAGATATTTACATAGAGCCAGCCAAATTCTTCTGCGAAAATCTCTCCTATGGAGTTGCTTTCGGGCTTCTTATAGAGGTGCTGCAAGGAAGTATCACAAGTTATAGAGGTGAAAATATGTACGACTTATTGGCAGATGCGATTGGCACTTTGGCTGGTTTGCTTATAGTTTTCATATTTGGCACAACCATTGAAAAAATTGTAAGAAAAATTATTAGGATATGAGCACAATAAATGGTAAAATCGGCGTAACTACAGAAAATATATTTCCTGTAATTAAAAAATTCTTGTATTCAGATCACGAAATCTTTCTCAGAGAGATAGTTGCAAATGCAGTAGATGCAACACAGAAACTCAAGGCCATTGCAGGCAAAGGTGAGTTCAAGGGAGAACTTGGAGAATTGAAAATTTATGTAGAAAGTGATGAAAAAGCTAACACTCTGAGCATTACAGACCGAGGAATTGGGATGAGTGCGGAGGAAATAGATAAATATATAAATCAAATTGCATTCTCTTCTGCCGGCGAGTTTCTTGAAAAATATAAGGATCAGTTAGATAGCATTATAGGACACTTCGGACTTGGTTTCTACTCCGCATTCATGGTAAGCAAAAAAGTTGAAATAGAAAGTTTGTCTTACAGAGAGGGAGAAAAGGGTGTTAGATGGAGTTGCGATGGCTCCCCTGAATACACTATGACAGAAATAGATAGAAAAGAGCGGGGAACAAAAATAACTTTATATTTAGACGATGACTCAAAAGAGTTCTCACAAAAAGGAAAAATTGACGAACTTCTTAGCAAGTACTGCAAATTCATGCCTATTCCAATTGTTCACGGTAAGAAACAAGAGTGGAAAGATGGCAAATATGTAGATAGCAAAGAAGAGAATATAATAAACCATATTGAACCTCTATGGGTCAAGACTCCTGCTGAGATTAAAGATGAAGAGTATTTGGAGTTTTACCGCAATCTATATCCGATGAAAGAGGAACCTCTGTTTTGGATTCACCTTAATGTAGATTATCCTTTCAATCTGACCGGAATACTATATTTCCCAAAGATCAGCGATAGGATGGAAATAGCCAAAAACCGCATACAACTCTATTGTAATCAGATGTTTGTTACAGATTCAATGGAGAACATCATGCCAGATTTCCTCACACTTTTATATGGAGTAATAGATTCTCCCGACATACCGCTTAACGTCTCAAGAAGTTATCTTCAGTCCGATGCAAATGTCAAGAAAATTTCCACCTATGTAACCAAAAAAGTTGCAGACAGATTAGAAGAAATCTCTAAAAAGAACAAAGAAGAGTTTGAGAAAAAATGGGACAATCTGAAGTTGTTCATTGAGTACGGAATGCTCACAGATGAAAAATTCTGCGAAAGAGCCCTCAAGTTTGCACTCTTTAAGACTACTGATGGGAAATTCGTTGGATATGAAGATTATAGAAAGCTCATCGAGAGTGAACAAACAGATAAGAATAAAAAGGTTGTATACCTTTACGCAACAGACGCAGTAGCCCAATACCCTTTTATTGAACAGGCAAAGAACAGAGGTTATCAAGTGCTTTTATTTGATTGTCAGCTCGATGCGCACTTTGTTAACCTGCTTGAGACCAAATTGAAAGATTCTCGTTTTGCCCGTGTTGATTCAGATAGCACAGAAGCTCTGATTCCTAAGAAAGAGATTAGCAAACCAACTCTGAAAGAGGGAGTTGAAAGAGACTTGGAGAGCGCATTTGTTTCTGTTCTTCCGAAAGAAGCATCATTCAATCTTACAGCAGAAAATTTAGGTGAAAATGAAGCCCCAATAATCATTACCCAAAATGAATTTATGAGAAGATACCGCCAGATGAGTCAACTTGGCGGTGGGATGAATTTCTATGGCGAAATGCCTGAAAGCTACACACTTAAATTCAACTGTGATAACCCTTTGAGCAAAGCCGTTTTGGAGAGTTTTGAAAAGGAGACTGCATCTATCGCAGAGGATATTAAGAATAGAGAGAAAGAGACTCGCGATGCGCTCGGTAAAATAGAAAAAGAGCTTGAGGGCAAGAAAGATGAAGAGATAACAAGCGAGCAGAAAAAAGAGAAAGAGGATCTCAACAAAACCCTCTCCGATTTAAGAAAAGAACGCAAAGAGATGGCTGAAAAATTTGCTGCAGACAACACGCTTATACATCAGCTTTGCGACCTTGCTCTGCTTTCCAATAATCTTCTTAAAGGAAAAGCTCTAAATGACTTTATACAAAGAAGTTATAAGTTAATAAAGAAATAGCGCCCTTTCTTGAAATCTAGAGAGTTCAAAACTTTAAATTAATTTTGTAAAGTTCTTAACATCTCCAAATTTTGGTGAGGGGCACACTCTGCCTGTTAGTGTGCAGATTGTTTCCACTGAACCAATACAATACCTGCTGCAACTAAAAGAATGCCTGCCATTTTGGTTGTTGTAAGGATCTCCTGACCGTACATATAAGCACCAACTGCAGATACTGCCGGAATAAGGACAGCAAATATGTTTGAGCGTGTAACTCCCAATTTTGCAGTAACATACGACCATAAAGAGAAGCACAGGCAAGAGCATAGTAGTGCTAATGTAAAGATTGTTGATTGAACCTTAAAGGAAAAATAAACTGAATTCAGACCTTTAAGTCCAAAAATCAGAAATAACGGAAGAAATAACAACGCCCCTATCGTGAATTGCCAAGCAACAATTGTAATCACATTATACCCTCTGTTATAGAGCTTTATAACCATAAATGAGTAAATTATTGAACCAATTATCGAGAGGATAAAAAACAGGAGCCCAAATGTATTTATTCCTTCGAGTGAGGTACCATTGGAAACCACAAAATAAACAGCCGGAACAGAGATTAGAACTCCGATTATTTTAAGCAGAGTAAGAGGCGAATTATAAACAATTTTCTCTGCAAAAAGGGAAAATATTGGTATAGTGGCAATTATAACCGAAGTAATTACAGCAGAACCAATAAATTTCATTCCGTAATTCTCTCCAATAAAATAGATAAAAGGTTCTCCAAAAGCAAGAAGAAAAAACCATTTGAAATCCTTAAAGGCGATTTTTTGAATTTTGCCTAAAATGAGACCTGCCACCCACAAAACCACAGAAGCTATAAGCATCCTCTCAAATACAAAGCAGAGAATTTCTACTTTACTGCTAATCAGATAGTTTGCCCATATAAAAGAGAATCCCCAAAGGATGACTGCAATTAATGCAAAAAGGTATGCCCGAGAATTCCCTTTCACCTTTTTATTATTTTAGGAGAGAATTTTCTGAATTTCATTCTTAACACGCCCCAAAAGGCCTCGCCAAAAATTCCTGAACTCATTTTAGAGGTCCCTTCTTTTCTGTCTACAAAAATTACCGGCACTTCTTTTATCGAAAAACCAAGTTTCCAAGCTGTATATTTCATCTCTATCTGAAAACCATAACCACGCATTCGCACTGCATCTAAATCTATTGTTTCCAGTGCCTTACGAAAATAGCAGACAAAACCGGCAGTAGTATCGCAAACAGGTATTCCAAGTATTAATTTTACATATCGCGATGCGAAATAACTCATTAATACTCTGCCCATTGGCCAATTCACCACACTAATTCCCCTGCAATATCTTGAGCCAACACTAACTCCCCCGCACTCTTTACATGCCTCCAAAAGTTTCTGCAAATCATCCGGATTATGAGAAAAATCTGCATCCATCTCAAACAGATAGTCATAGCCCCTCTCCAAAGCCCATTTGAAAGCTGTAATATAGGCAGTTCCAAGACCAAGCTTGCCGGAACGCTCAATTATAAATAATCTATCGGGATAAGAAGATATGAGAGATTTAAAAATAGAGGCAGTACCGTCCGGAGAGCCGTCATCTACCACAAGAATGTGATAATCGCCCTCCAAATTAAGCACGGCAGCTGTAATTTTCTCTATATTCTCTTTCTCGTTATAAGTTGGTATTACAACTAATTTCTTCTCCATAATCGCTTAATATTGGCTTTCATTCAGAGACCAAAGGTACTAAAATTATCTCAGTGCCCCGAGTTCAAAAGTCTGAGGGCTATTCTCTGCCGTTGTAAGTCTATGCTAATGACCTCTACTTCAACCTTTTGATGTAATTTAAGAATATCAGAAGGGGATTTTATATATCTGTCTGCCATATTAGAGATATGTATCAGACCATTTTGCTTTATACCTATATCTACAAAAGCTCCAAAGGCAGTTATATTTGTCACTATACCAGGAAGTTGCATCCCCTCTTTCAAATCCTCAATAGAGGCAATCTCTTGAGAAAACTCAAACTCTTCGGCACTGCTTCGTGGGTCTCTACCTGGTTTCTTGAGCTCTTCCACTATATCTTTAAGAGTTGGAAGTCCCACATCCTCAGCAATATAGTTCTCTAATCTTATGGAATCTATCTTCTCTTTGTTTGCCACAAGCTCCCCTACCTGTAAATTTAAATCCATTGCCATTTTCTCTACAAGAGGATAGCGCTCCGGATGTACAGCGGTATTATCCAACACATTATCCCCTTCTCTTATTCTCAAGAAGCCGGCAGCTTGTTCAAAGACTTTCTCTCCTAAACGAGGAACCTTTTTAAGTTCTCTCCTGGAGTTGAACGCTCCGTTTACATTTCTGTATTCCACTATCTTTTTTGCCAAAGAGGGACCAACTCCGGAGACATAAGAGAGTAGATGACTGCTTGCTGTATTCAAATTCACCCCTACATTATTCACACAGTTGATCACTACATCATCCAATTTCTCTTTCAATAACGTCTGATCTACATCGTGCTGATACTGACCAACTCCCAAAGATTTTGGGTCTATCTTGACCAACTCTGCCAAAGGGTCCATAAGACGGCGACCGATAGAAACTGCACCTCTGACCGTAACATCATATTCCGGAAATTCCTCTCTTGCAGTTTCAGATGCGGAATATATGGAAGCACCATCCTCACTAACCGTATATACTTTTATATCAGTAATATATGGCAATCTCTTTATAAACGCCTCTGTCTCTCTGGAAGCGGTACCATTCCCTATTGCAATAACCTCTATATCATATTTCTCCACATACTCGCCAATAAGTGTAATAGCCTCCATCTTTTTGTTCACAGGGGGGTGAGGATAGATAACTCCGTGAGTCTGAAGGGCTCCGTTCTCATCCAGAACCACAACCTTACACCCTGTTCTAAAGCCGGGATCTATTGCAAGAGTTCTTTTTTGTCCAACAGGAGGGGCAAGCAGCAACTGCTTTAAATTTTCTCCAAACACCCTTACTGCCTCTAAATCTGCTCTCTCCTTTGCAATTTTAAAAGACTCATTCTCTATGGACGGATGTAACAGGCGAGTATATGCATCTTCCTCTGCCATAACTATTTGTTCATAAAGTTCTCTCGATGAGCACCTTTTCCCATCAAGAAAAATTCTGTTGATAATCTTTGAAGGTATGGCATCATCCACAACTATCTTTATACTAAGCACTTTCTCACTCTCTCCCCTGAGAATGGCTAGCACTCTGTGAGATGGCATCTTATCCAGATTTCCACGGAAGTTAAAATAATTCTCATATTTCTCCCCCTCCTCCTCTTTTCCTTTAGAAACCTTGGCTTCTACCACTCCGCTCTTCAGATAAAATTTCCTAAGTTCCTGTCTGATTTCCACATTATCAGATATTTGCTCAGCGATAATATCTCTGGCACCGGCTAAAGCATCTTCCACTGTTTCCACCTTATCATTCAGAAATTGTTGAGCTTCTGCCATTAACGATGGAACATTGAGAGTAAGCATTTTTTGCGCAAGCGGTTCAAGTCCTTTCTCCTTTGCTATGCCGGCTCTCGTTCTCCTTTTAGGACGGAATGGGAGATACAAATCTTCAAGTACCTGACTATCTGTGCATTCTATTATTTGTTTCTCTAATTCAGGTGTAAGTTTTTCTTGTTCCGAAATGCTTTTAAGTATTGCCTCTTTTCTTTTGTCCAGCTCCAAAAACTTCTGGTAGTAAAAATTAATCTCAGAGACCTCCACATCTGTAAGAGAACCGGTTGCTTCTTTTCTGTAACGACTTATAAATGGGACTGTTGCACCCTCTTTCAAAAGGGTTAGACAGTTCTCTATCTGCCACACTTTCTTCCCAAGTGCATCTGCAATAAAATTTATATAAAGAGTATTCATTCTAATCGTGAGAAACTTGCTGAAGTTGCTCTCGGTAAGCCGAGAAAATTGTTGATTTAGAGACAAATCCGATATATCTGCCATCTTTGTCCACAACAGGAAGATTCCATGCGCCGCTTGTCTCAAACATATTCATAACATTATCCATTCTCTCATCGGGACCTACACAATCTGCAACAGGACGCATATAATTATAAACATAGGTATTGTCATACAACTCCCTATTAAACATAACAGACTTTATATCATATAGATTCACCACTCCATGCAACATTCCTGCAGAGTCTGTTACCGGGAATATGTTTCTGTTTGAAGCAGATACCGCTGCAATGAGATTGCCGAGAGTATCGCTCATATTAACCTGAGTAAAATCTTTCTCTATTACATTATTGATCTTTAATAAAGTAAGAACCGCCTTGTCCGAATCGTGAGTAATAAGAAGTCCCTGCATCGCGATACGTTTTGTATAAATAGAGTATGGCTCCATAGAACGTATTGTGGCATAAGAGATTGCAGAAGTTATTATAAGAGGCATCAAAAGGGTGTAGCCCCCTGTCATCTCTGCTATAAGGAAGATTGCCGTCATGGGTGCCTGCATAACGCCGGCCATCAGACCTGCCATTCCCACAAGGGCAAAATTTGTCTCAGGGACATTGAGTCCCAATAAGTTAGATGTTCTTGCCACTACAAATCCCAATATTCCACCCATAAAAAGGGTAGGACCAAAAGTTCCACCTACACCTCCGCCGGCATTTGTAAAACTCATCGAGAAAACTTTGAGTAAAAATACCCCGAGGAAGAAAATCGGAATTACCCAAGGCGAACTGAAATATTGGCTGAAAAATGATGTTCCTACTGCCTCTACATCCTTGCCGCTCAAAAGATTAGAAAGAACTCCATATCCCTCTCCGAACAAAGGTGGAAAGATAAAAATAAGAAGTCCCAAACCTATTGCACACAAGAACCAACGGTTAAAAGATTTTTTAATTCTCGAGAGGCGGTCTTCTATACTTAATGTAGTTCTCGTGAAATACAACGATGCACAGCCGCAGATTACACCAAATACAATATAATACGGTATGTTTTTAAAATTGAATGCCGTTAACGAATTGGTAAAAGCCACAGCGTTTCCATTCAAGAAATACGCTACTATAGTTGCTGTAATAGAGGACATTATAAGCGGCAGAATAGAGGTCATGGAGAGATTGAACAAAAGAATCTCCAAAGTAAAAAGAACCCCTGCTATAGGTGCCTTGAATATTCCTGCAATGGCACCGGCTGCCCCACAGCCAAGCAATAGCGTAATATCTTTATATGATAGTCCAAGTTTTCTACCTATGTTAGAACCAATTGCAGCACCGGTGTAAACAATTGGCGCCTCTGCCCCTACACTACCTCCAAACCCAATAGTTATTGCACTTGTCAAAATAGAAGACCATGTATTATGAGGTTTAATCTTGGAATCGTGACGGGAAATAGCAAGAAGAACCTTAGTAACACCATGCCCTATATTATCTTTAACAATGTAACGTACTATAAGAAAAGAGATTAGCATACCCACTGCAGGATATACCAAATAGAGGAATCCATGAGAAGGAAGGTTAAACCACCCTGTAAGAATCCAAGATATTAAATGGATTGCACGTAAAAGAACCACTGCAGCTAAACCACTGCACAGCCCGACAATAAAAGCAAGAAACAGAATTTTTCTATTCTTCCTCATCGGAATCACTCATATGCTCGGTGTTGTCATCAGGGAAGGTCTCGCCCTCAACTTCACCCTCTTCACCATCTCCATCGGGGAATAGATCTCTTTGGGCATCTTCAGCTCGGTCTATTCTAACAACCATCTTTATAAGACAAACTGCCTCTTCTGTTTCCATCGTTATGGCGTAGAAAGATGTACCGTTTGGCATATCTATCTTAAAGAGGTCGTTCATATAATCTGAATAACCTTTCGGATATTTCTCTTTAAAAGCAACAGATATTCTCTGGAGAATATCATAGAGCTCTTTAAGTTGCTCTTTAGTCTCTTTTTTACCAGTTAATTTATTCTCTTTTGCAGGATATTTCTCTAAAAAAGAGTCGAATGAAGATGAAGTGCTGTCATTCATCTTTTCATAACTCACCAAAAGACGTTTTTTATTTAAAATAGACTCTGGAACTTGCACATTACCAGGTTTTTCGTGAGTTAATGGAACTGGAGATGTGGTCTGTTTTTCCACTGATGTAGGAATAATCTTCCTATGTTTTAATGCAGAAAACTCTTGTGGCTTTGATTGCTCTTCAGAAACTGCTTTCTTTGCAGGGGCAACTTTCTTTGCAGGGGCAGCTTTCTTTGCAGGAGCGGCTTTCTTTGCAGGAGCAACTTTCTTTGCAGGGGCAACCTTCTTTGCAGGAGCGGCTTTCTTTGCAGGTGCAGCCTTCTTTGCAGGTGCAGCCTTCTTTGCAGGAGCAGCTTTCTTTGCAGGAGCAACTTTCTTTGCAGGAGCAGCCTTCTTTGCAGGGGCAGCTTTCTTTGCAGGGGCAGCTTTCTTTGCAGGGGCAGCTTTCTTTGCAGGAGCGGCCTTCTTCACAGGAACTGCCTTCTTTGCAGGAACTGCCTTCTTTGCAGGTGCAGCCTTCTTCGCAGGTGCAACTTTCTTCGCAGGTGCAACTTTCTTTGCAGGAGCAGCTTTCTTTGCAACTACCTTTTTAGCAGGAGCTTTTGCTGCCGGTTTCTTTGCAGCGGCTGCTTTCTTTACAGATGCCACCTTTTTAGCAGCAATTTTCTTTACCACTTTATCCGTCTTGTTTTTCATAGGGGTCTTATTCTTAAATACTCTGCAATTATAAACTATTTTTTTCTAAATGCAAAAAAGATTTATTTTTTGAGCTGAGACTTAAAGAAATATGATTTTTGTTCCTTTTGTTTGTTCACTCTCCTCTCAACAAAGATAGGCTTTAGGGTTTGAGTGTCCATACCCGTATAATACATTACAGATGAGCGTGTTAATGGAGTTGGTGTAATACTTTGCACCTGCTCTGTACATACCCCTTTCAGAACACTGTTTTTAGATAGGGCCTTCATATCGTCCAAAGTGCAGCCAGGGTGAGAAGAGATAAAATATGGCACAATTTGCTCTCTTACTCCCGCTTTTTGGATAATTCTATCGAATTCAACTTTAAGGCGCTCGAAAAGGGCAAAAGAGGGCTTATTCATAAGGCGGAGAACTCTCTCCTCTGTATGTTCCGGAGCCACCTTAAACCTTCCGCTAACATGCTTTGTCACAAGTTCCTGAAAATATTCTCTTGCTTGTTCAGAGAGAAATCCATCTTTATTGAGCAAAAGGTCATACCTTACTCCGCTACCCACATAAGAGTGCCGAACCTCTTTCATCTTATCTACATCGCGATACAAATTCAATAATTCTTTATGACTGATATTCAGATTTTTACAAATTAAGGGGTAAATACAGGATTTTCGCTTGCACTTTTGGCACAACTCTTTATCTTTTCCCCCCATCTTGTACATATTTGCACTCGGCGCACCCAAATCTGAAATATTACCTTTAAAATGAGGAAGTTTAGAGAGAACTTTTATCTCCTTCATGATAGATTCTCTGCTTCTGCTCTGAATAAACTTTCCCTGATGTGCGGCAACTGTACAGAAACTGCAACCTCCAAAACAACCGCGATGAATTGTAATAGAGTTCTTTATCATTTCAAATGCAGGGATGATTTTATTTTTGTATCGCGGATGGGGAAGAAAAGTATAAGGCAAATCATAAACCTCATCCAATTCCTTGGTAGTCAATGGCTCAAATGGAGGGTTAACATATAAATAGTTCTCGGCGATAGGCTCCACAATAAGCTTTGGCTGAGCAAGATTTGCTTGCAATTCTATCTGATTGAAATTCTCTATGAACGCTTTCTTACTATTAAGACATTCAGAAAATGAGTGAAGAAAGATCGCATCGCTGAAAGAAGGATTCTCCCTGACTGAGCGTGAATCTAAAAAGCAGGTTTGTTTAAGTTGTAACTTATCCTCCAGAGGAATATCAATCTCCCCAATTCTTCTCTCTATGAAACGAGCTATTTGCACCATTGATTTCTCCCCCATTCCGTATGTAAGATAGTCTGCCCCACTGCTTTCAAGAATGGTTGGCAAAAGTTTATCTTGCCAATAGTCGTAATGGGTAAAGCGTCTTAAAGATGCCTCAATCCCCCCAATTACCACAGGGACATCTGGATAGAGAGTTTTTAAGATTTTCGTATATACGTTAACGGCATAATCTGGTCTGAGGGAGGGTTGCCCATTCGGGGAATAGGCATCGTTGCTGCGAAGTCGTTTAAAGGCAGTATAGTGATTGACCATAGAGTCCATGGCACCTGCACTCACAGAGAAAAATAAACGCGGTTTCCCCAATTTTTTAAAATCTCTGAGATCGTCCCGCCAATTCGGCTGAGGTACAACTGCAACTCTATATCCGTGATTTTCAAGGACTCTGGCAAGAATACCCATTGCAAAAGCGGGATGATCTATGTACGCATCGCCCGAGAATAGGATTATATCTACATAGTCCCATCCAAGCTTTTTGAGCTCATCTTTTGTTGTCGGGATAACTTTGAGCGCCATTACATCCTTTCAGGAAGACGAATTCCAAGTATATCCATTCCTTTAACAAGAGTAGATGCAACTGCAGAAGCTAATGACAAACGCATAGCCCTTACATTTGTATCTTCCTCTTTCAGAATAACATAGTTATGATAATACTGATTAAACTCCTTTGCTAACTCATAACAATAGTTTGCAATCAATGCAGGAGACTTGGCATCTCCCGCCTCTTTTATTTTTGCCGGATATGACTTCAGAAGTTTGATAAGCTCCACCTCCTTAGGTGCGAATGTAATTGTATTAAACTGATTATCAAAACCTTGCTCCGCAGCCTTTCTTAAAATAGATTTGATTCTTGCATGAGTATATTGAATGAACGGTCCTGTATTACCATTAAAATCTATACTCTCCTTAGGATTAAAGAGCATCTTTCTGCGGGGATCTACTTTAATGATAAAATACTTGAGGGCACCTTGTCCGAGCATCTCAAAGAGAGTATCTTTCTCTTTATCAGTCAAATCCTGAAGCTTGCCCAACTGCTCCGAATTCTCTTTTGCAGTCTGATACATTGTATCCAACAAATCGTCTGCATCTACAACCGTCCCCTCTCTCGACTTCATTTTCCCCTCCGGCAACTCAACCATACCGTAAGAGAGATGATAAATATCTTTTGCCCACGGGAATCCTAATTTTGCTAACAGAAGTTTAAGTACTTGGAAATGATAATTCTGCTCATCTCCAACCACATATATCATCTGGTCAAAGTTAAAATCCTTAAAACGCTCTTGAGCCGTTCCCAAATCTTGAGTCATGTAAACAGATGTACCGTCACTTCTTAAAAGAAGTTTTTGATCCAATCCGTCTGACTCCAGGTTGCACCACACGCTGCCATCTTCGTGACGATCAAAGATACCTTCTTCTAACCCTTTAAGAACCAATGATTTTCCAAGTTTATATGTATCTGACTCATAGTAAATTTTATCAAAACCCACCCCCAATCTCTCATAAGTTTGATCAAATCCTTCATATACCCATCCATTCATTGTTTTCCAGAGTTCTACCGTCTCGGGATCTCCATTCTCCCACTTACGAAGCATTT
>CADBRQ010000049.1 GCA_902797115.1 uncultured Bacteroidia bacterium | reverse complement strand
TCGGCTTCGGAATCACTTTTCAGGCATTTCTGCATATACTTGTAAATGTGGGAATTATGCCTATTACGGGGCACACTCTTCCATTAATAAGTATGGGAGGAAGTTCGTTGATAATGATTATGGGCTCTATCGGGATTATACTGAGTGTAAGCAGAACTCGTGAAAATGTTGACACCCAGCTCAAAGCAGAAAAACTTAAAGAGAGGGAAAAAGAGATTCTTCTCAGTAATGAGGAGAGTAAAATAGAAACACTATGAGTAATTTTAAGGTAATAATCAGCGGAGGTGGAACCGGAGGGCATATCTTTCCGGCAATCTCCATTGCAAATTCTATTAAAGAGTTGGTTCCCGATGCAGATATCTTGTTTGTTGGGGCAAACGGAAGAATGGAAATGGAAAAAGTGCCTGCAGCCGGTTATGAGATTAAAGGAATCCCTGCCAGGGGGTTGAAAAGACCTCTATACTCACTCTCAAATATTAAAGTGGGAATAGATTATTTGCGTTGCAAGCACTTGGCTAAAAAGATTATAAAAGATTTCTCTCCCGATGTGATTGTTGGTGTTGGTGGCTATGCGAGTGCTGCTGTGGTTGTTGCAGGATGTCAGATGGGTATTCCTGTGGTGTTGCAGGAACAAAACTCGTTTGCAGGGCTGGTTAACAAGAAAAATGGCGGGAATGCAAAAAGAATTTGCGTTGCCTATGATAATATGGAGCGGTTCTTCCCAAAAGAAAAAATAATTTTGACAGGAAACCCTATCAGAAAAGAGATAGTAAAATGTACTCCGGAAATGAAAGCCGAAGGGGAGAAATATTACGGTTTTGAGGGGAGAAAAGTTGTATTCATTGTGGGAGGAAGTTTGGGCTGCCGTACTCTGAATGAAGCTGTTAAAAAGGCAATATCAGAGGATAAGATTAAAGATTTCGGAGTTATCTGGCAGTGCGGAAAAATGTATAAAACTGAATGTGAAGAGTTTCTGAAAGCTCACCCATCTCCTTATGTTTATTGCGATGATTTCATAACACGAATGGATCTTGCATATAGTGCTGCAGATGTGGTTGTCAGCCGCGCCGGTGCAGGAACTATTTCAGAACTTTGTGTTGCAGGAAAAGCAACAATCTTTGTCCCATCGCCAAATGTTGCAGAAGATCATCAGACTCATAACGCAATGGCTTTGGTCAATAAAAATGCTGCGTTGATGGTTAAAGATGCAGAGGCAAAAGAGAAATTATTCGACTCTATAATCAGCTTAATGTCAGATAGTAAAAAGATTGAATCGCTGAGAGAAAATATACTTAGGTTAGCAAAGACAAACGCCGGTGAAGATATTGCTAAAATATGTATTGTGTGTGCAGGCAGAGGAGAGGGATACGGAATTGTGAAAAGCACTAAAGATTATGCTAATATCTATTTTATCGGGATTGGCGGAATAGGGATGAGTGCCATTGCAAAATATTATAATACAAAAGGTTATAAAGTAAGCGGATATGATAGAACTCCAAGCGATTTAACTCGTGAATTAGAGAGTGAAGGTATTGAGATTCATTACACCGATGATATTGAAAAAATACCCGCAGATAAAGAGAATACATTGGTCATATATACTCCTGCCATCCCTGCCGACATGGGAGAGTTGATAAAAGTACAACGCGATGGATATGAGGTGGTTAAAAGGAGTGCTGCTCTTGGAAAAATAGCAATGGGACAGCGTTGTCTCGCCGTTAGCGGAAGTCATGGCAAAACATCTACCAGCACTTTGCTGGCACATATTTACAAAGATTCTGGTAGAGGCTGCAACGCATTTCTTGGGGGTATAAGTAAAAATTATGGGACTAATCTCCTGATCTCTACCACTCCTAATTTGGTTGCAGAAGCAGATGAATTCGACAGATCATTCTTGCAGTTATACCCTCATATTGCGGTAGTTACAGCAACAGATCCAGATCATCTCGATATTTACGGAAATGTTGAGAATATGAGAAAAGCTTTCTCTCAATTCATATCTCAAACAGAAGAAGAGGGCTATGTGATTATAAAGAGCGGAACAATCATAGACACATCACAAGTTAAAGCAAAAGTTCTCCATTACTCATACACCCTCTCATCTGCCAACGGAGAGAAACCACATTTCTATGCAAGTGATATTGAGCCGATAAAAGTAGAAGGAAAAGAGAACGGGTTGTTTAGTTTTACTTTAAACTATCCATCCGATATTATTGGAGGAGATGGAAAAATAGAAAAATGTATAGTTGGTGTTCCGGGCTGGCTGAACATAGAAAACGCAATTGCAGCAAGTGCCGTTGCCTTGCTTGAAGGAATCGATCCACAAAAAGTTAAATCTGCCTTAGAGAGTTTCAAGGGTGTTCAAAGAAGAATGGATATCCATGTAAACACTCCGAGAAAGGTCTATATAGATGATTATGCCCACCATCCTCAAGAGATTGCTACCACTATTTCATCTATCAGAGAGGCATTCCCAGGGAGAAAGATTACCGGTATTTTCCAACCTCATCTGTATAGCAGAACCAGAGATTTAGCAGAAGATTTTGCCTTAAGTTTAAGCAAGTTAGACTCTCTTATTCTTCTCGATATATATCCTGCAAGAGAGCTCCCGATACCCGGTGTAACATCAGAAATTATCTTTAACAAAGTTGAATTGAAAGATAAAATCTGCATTACCAAGGAAGAGCTGATGGAGACTCTCGCAGAGACAAGGGAGAGCATAGATTTACTTGTAACATTTGGGGCAGGAAATATAGACAGATATATCAAACCTATAACTGAACTGCTTAAAGATGAATAGAGTTGTTCGTAACATATTATGGGGAGCTTTATATACCTTTCTGCTGGTTACGGCCGGAAGTTATTTCTATTTTGCCTATATTCTGAGAGAGAAAGGGAGAAGTGAAGAAGTTTGTAAAAGCTTTAAGGTGACGCTCTTAGACAGCTCCTTAAATAGGTTTGTCACAAAAGATGAAGTGGTTGATATTATAGAAGGGTATCATAATGGAAAAACCATCGGGATGAAGATAGATAGTGTAAAACTGAAAGATTTGGAGATGCTGTTGAATAAAAAAAGTGCAATTAAAGAGAGCGAAGTTTTTATAAACAGAGATGGTACTGTAAATATTGAAATTACGCAGAGAAAACCTATAATAAGAATAGAGACTTTAAGCGGCGGGTACTATATAGATGAGAGTGGATATATCTTTCCTCTGATTGAAAATTGCACCTCTTTTGTCCCGATAGTTACAGGTAATCTGCCGGTTGATATAACAGAAAAAAGGGAGCTGATTGGGAAAGATAGCGTAGAGTGGATAAACAAATTTGTAAAGCTTGGCAAATACTTGGAACAGAACGCATTTTGGAATGCACAAATAGAGCAGATATATTTTGAAAAAGAGAATTGCGCAGAGCTTTACACCAGAGTTGGAGATCAAAAAATAGTATTTGGAGATATAAAAGATATAGAGCCGAAGTTTAAAAAATTATATGCTTTCTATCTCAATGCCCTTCCGGAATTAGGATGGGACAGATACTCAAGTATAGATTTAAGTTTTAAAGGACAAATAGTTTGTAAAAAAGAGAAATAAAATGGAGAAGTACATTGCAGCTATCGATTTAGGGACAAAAAAAGTTGCCGCCGCAGTTGGAGAGCTTACTCCTCAAGGGGTTAGAATTGTTGCATATTCCCAGGTCCAATCGAGAGGAATGAACCATGGAAGGATAGAGAATCCTCAACAGGCGTCTAACGCAATAAAAGCAGCTGTTAAAGAGTTGCAGGATAAGTATCATCTATCAATTAAAAAGTGCTACATAGGAGTGGCCGGACACGATATAAAATGTATTCATACAGAGCCGGTTCAGACGCAGAGGAGTGTGGCAAATGAGATGATAACACAAGAGGAGATCCATGCCATTACAAAAGGGATGTTCGAGACGGTACTCGACAACGGATACAAAGTGCAAGAGGCAATTGCACAGAGTTACAATGTAGATAACAATATGAGTGTGAGTCAGGCAGTTGGAATGATAGGGAAAAATATCGTATCAAGATATAAATTGATAATAGGAAAAGAGACTTTCACCCATTTGACTGAAAGCACTTTGGGGTTTGCGGGTTTAAAAATGAAAGAGTGCGTTGTAGAACCTATTGCAACAGCAGAAGCAGTAATCTCCGACGATGAGAAAGATGCCGGTGTTGTGGTTGTGGATATTGGGGCTGGAACAACCGATGTTGTAGTTATACAGAATAGTATTATCAGGCATGTTGGAATTGTTCCTTTTGGTGGAAACTCCATAACTAACGATATCTGCACTGCATATAAAATTGCTCCAAAGCAGGCAGAAACACTCAAAGTTAATTATGGGTGTTGCTTCAGCGATTATGCAGAGAACAAGGCCATCATACTTAAATCTCTAAGTAATAAAGATATACAGGTACAACTAAAAACCTTGTCTAAAATTATTCAGGCAAGAATGGAGGAGATTTTAGAGGCGGTTGCATATCATGTAGAACAATCAGGTTTTGCCAAAGCTTTAAGAGCAGGGTATGTTTTCACAGGCGGCGGCTCTCAAATAAAGAATCTCGTAAACTTGGCAAACTACATAACAGGAAAAGAAGCCCAAGTTGTTAAACCATCTTCCGGAGTTACAATTACATACGACTCTTTAGATGAGGCAAAACAAGCATATTCTTCTACAGTTGTGGGATTGATTCTTTATGGATTTAAAAAGGGGGAAGAAGATGGACTTTACAATTACGATTTTGTAAGTAAGAATATTGACATGCAACCGGAAAATGTTGATAAAGAGAAGATTGTGGAAGAAGTTGTAAGAAATGAAACCCAAACTAATACAAGAAAAAGGAATAAATCGGAGAAAAACGGAAAAGGAGGTTGGGGAGGATTATTTAAATCTCTGAATTTATTCCCCGATTCAAATAATGATAATAACGAAGATTTAAACGCAGCTTAAACCTAAATAACTATGCAAGACGATTTTTTTGATGATTTTCCTGTGGAATTTCCAGACGGCAAAAGTTCACACATCAAAGTTATAGGAGTTGGCGGCGGCGGATGTAATGTTGTTGCCGAGATTTCTAAAACTAATCCAAAAGATGTGGATTTGATTATTTGTAACACAGATGAGCAAGCACTCAACGATAATCCTGTAAATCAGAAGATTAAGCTGGGTTCTCAAAAGCTTGGAGCAGGATTGGACCCTGCTAAAGGACGGCTGGCTGCAAAAAGTTCAGAAGCAGAGATAGAACTTCTCTTTGACGAAGAGACCGAAATGGTTTTTGTAACTGCATGTTTGGGTGGTGGTACCGGTACAGGTGCCGCTCCTGTAATTGCAGAAATTGCCAAACGCAAAGGAAAACTTGTTGTTGGAGTTGTAACCAAGCCGTTTAAAGACGAAGGGGTAGATTTTATGCAAAGGGCAAACGACGGTCTGAATGAACTTCGCAAATATGTGGACAGCACAATACTCATAGATAATCAGAAACTTTATGAGCCATACGGAGATTTATCTATTGAAGATGCATACTCCAAAGTCAACGAAGTGCTGGTAACTGCTGTTAAGGGAATCTCAGACATTGTAACAATAAGCGGTAAGATGAATGTCGATATGAACGATGTGAGAAGGGTGTTAGCCAAGAGTGGAACAGCTACCATTGGAATAGGAGAGGCGACAACAGAAGAGGGTGTTGGTGTGGCAGTTGAGAAAGCGCTTAAATCACCTCTTCTGAACGACTGTAATTTTTCATCTTCAAAAGGGGCAATTGTCATCCTCTCTTGCGACCTCTCTAAAACATTACTGGAGGCCCGCAGACAAGCAACAGAAACAGTACAGAATTTTACAGGAAACCCTAAAGTATTTAAATTTGGTTTATATCCTATAATGGATTTGGCTGATAAGGTTCGTGTTACAGTTGTAATATCGGGTTTCAGATTAGAAAATGTTCCTAATTGGGGAGGTGAAAATATCTACATAGATCCCGATGGAAAAATTACACAAGGAGATATAGACCCAGGTAAAATTTATAAAAATGAACCAACCATAGAAGATGAATATATCAAGAGGAAAGGGGGAGAAAAACCGGTGCTTGTTATAGAGCAGGAGAATGAACTCCTGGCATTGGAAGAAGAGCCTGCTTACGAAAGAAAGAACAAACGAAAAAAAGAACGCTTCGGAACTCCTGAAAACAGTGCCAATTTCTTTACAATCAAAGATATAGGGAACGATACCTTCTTTTCAACAGATAATTCATTCCTGCATAAGACTCAAGATTAACTAAAAGAGAATAAAATGGAGAGACCAACAAGAGTAAGATTTGCACCAAGCCCAACCGGACCTCTGCATATGGGAGGGGTTCGCACAGCTCTGTATAATTACCTGTATGCCAAGAAAAAAGGGGGAAAATTCATTTTGAGAATAGAAGATACAGATTCTCAGCGATTCGTCCCCGGAGCACAAGAGTATATAATAGAAGCTCTTGCTTGGTGTGGGATTTCTCCCGATGAGGGATTGGATGAAAATGGAAATGTTGCAACTCAAAAGAGTGATAAAAACCCTTTTGCACCATATAAACAAAGTGAGAGAAAACATTTGTATCGCGAGTATGCAGAGCAACTTGTTGAGAGCGGTCATGGCTATTACGCTTTTGACACTCCGGAGGAGTTAGATGCCCGCAGAAAAGAGGCGGAGGCAAACAAAGAGACCTTTATTTATAATCATACAACCAGAAATGGTTTGCGTAACTCTCTGACTTTAAGCCAAGAAGAAACAGCAAGGTTATTAGCGGAAACCACAAACTGGACAATACGGTTCAAGATTCCACAAGACCGAACAATTAAAATGCACGATCTTATCCGAGGCGATATGGAGGTAGATTCCAACACTTTAGACGATAAGGTTATATGGAAACGAGCAGATGAACTCCCAACATACCATCTGGCAAACATTGTAGATGATCATCTGATGGAGATTTCGGATGTTATCCGCGGTGCAGAGTGGCTGCCAAGTCTGCCGCTGCACTACCTTCTGTATGAAGCTCTTGGATGGAAGGAGAGTATGCCTTCGTTTGCACATCTGTCTCTTCTTTTGAAACCGGACGGCAAAGGGAAGCTCTCGAAAAGAGACGGAGATAAGATGGGATTCCCTGTTTTTCCTCTGCAATGGATTAATCCCGATACACAAGAGATTACGCGCGGATATAGAGAAGACGGTTACTATCCGGAAGCATTCGTAAATCTGTTGGCCTTGCTTGGATGGAACCCCGGTACAGACCAAGAAATCTTTAATCTTGAGGAACTTACAGCTGCATTCTCTTTAGAGAGAGTTATTAAAGCGGGAGCACGCTTCAATCCCGAGAAAGCCAAGTGGTTCAACGAACAGTATTTGCGCATGAGAAGCCCCGAGCAGCTTGCAGAGGAATTCCGTCCGCAGGTAGAGGCAAATATCTCAAACAGTTCATATTCAGATACTTTCCTTGCAGAGGTTTGTGCTCTCATAAAGGAGAGAGCTCATTTCTCTCACGAGTTCTGGGGAATTGCCAAAGCGTTGTTCGTTGCTCCTGAAGAGTACGACAATGCGGATGTTGCAAAATTCTGCAAGCCGGAGATGAAAGAGATTATAGAAGAGATGCGGGATCTCATCGCTGAAAATGATATTAAAACATTCGGACAGGGTGAAGATAAAGAGCAGTGCTGCAACGCTATAGAAGAACTTCTCATTGGCAGGATAAGAGAGCGTGAATGGAAAACCGGCGCAGTAATGAACATTCTTCGCCTCTACTTTACCGGCAACACCCGAGGTCTCGGCATTTCAGATATCATCTATTTCATAGGAAAAGAGGAAACCCTTTCCCGCATCGAGAGAGGTCTGAAGAGCACTTTCTAAAAATTCTTTCAAAAATATTTGGTTTATATTATAAACTTGTTTATCTTTGCAACAGATTTAAACAAAACAAGTGCGCAATTGTTGAGTTAAAAAATCTGCAATAAACTGTTTATTAACCATTTACAATTAATTATCATGGAAAATACCGAGAAAAAAGAGAACATTTCAACAGAGCAGTCTTTGAAAATAATAGCAGAGACAATGGAAAGAAGCAGAATGACAATAGCTAAAAACAGCGGAAAACCCCTCATTCTTTGGGGATTTTTAGTGGCAGTAACAGCATTGGTCATTCATCTTTTATGGACAAATACAAATAATCCTGCATGGAATCTTCTTTGGTTTGCAATGGCAGCAATAGGATTTGCCGCTACCTTTATCATTTCAAAGAACAGAGAGCATGCCCCCCTAAATGAAATGGGAAGAATTTTAGGCAAGATATGGATGTGGTTTGGAATAATAACTACAGGTTTCTATCTGCTTATATGGATAGCATACTTTATTATAAAATATTGCAACTACAATACCGACAGTGTTATACATGTAAATCTGACCTTGATTATAGTTATCGCGATGGGACTTTGCGGTATAATTTCCGGTGTAGTCATGAAAATGAGATCTATAGTGGCATGCTGTGCAACTGCAACTTTTCTCTCCGCACTTGTTGCCTTGCTTATGCCCGGGCAGGTTTTAGTTTTTGTAATACTTGGTATTGTAGGACTTCTTGTTCCCGGATTGATTCTTCAGAAAAAAGCGAGAGGATAGTTATGAAAGGAAAAGATAAAACTACGGAAGAGAAGAGTCTGCTTTTCAAGCCGTTAGACCCAATACTACATTCGGAGCTCAGGCTGGCTGTCATGAGCATACTTATAGGGGTAGAAGAGGCAGATTTTGTCTATCTAAAAGGACAAACAGGGGCTACATCGGGCAATTTGAGCGTACAGTTAGATAAACTCTCATCGGCAGGATATGTGGAGATAGAAAAGAGTTTCCGCGGTAAGAAACCTTGCACTTTGTGCCGTATGACGGAAAAAGGGAGAAACGCATTTGCTCAATATGTGGAAACCCTCAAGCAATACATTCAGAAATAGATGAGACTCACAAGATAGTGATCCTATTGGGCTATGAACTTATAGACTATTTCGCCAAGTTGGTTGTCGGAAGCAATATCGGAGCGGGAGAAACGGGAAACTCGTGCAGCATCCAATGCACAGCTCCTGAGACATTCGTCGGATGCACTTGGAGCTGAAATTACAGTAGCCTTTTTAACATAGCCGTTCTTTCCCACAACTATCTGCACATAAACAATCCCCTCCCCTGCACATTTATAAGCAGGTATGGGAAGATAGAGGGCTCTGCGTCCATCCAAAGTCCAACTCAACACAGAGGGACCGCGGTATTCGCCGGCGCCCTCTTTTTCTGCAGATTGAGTCTCTTCGGCAGATGAAACCTCAATTCCTTCAGAGATATTTGAAGGGGAAGTTTCTGGCTCCACAGAAGGCTCGCTATTTGAAGTTCTTCCGCTCTCCTCTGCTGGAGATTGTTCCTGCCCATTCATATTCACCGCTATGGATTTATATGATGCAGAGGAGAGGAACTCTTCACGCAATTGATTCTGCGCCAAATCTTTAATCTCCTCCAACTGACGCTGCTGCTCTTGCTCTATCTCGCGGGCTATCTCACTGTCAGCATCGGTATAGACAGAAAGCTCCCCCTTTTTAAGACTCTTGAGAGAGAAAAACAATAGTATCGCGAGCAAGATAATGTGAAAAACAAGGGTAACTACAAGACCGGCGCTGCGGCTCTTTTTATCTGCCGCGGCATATCTCTCCAACTGTTCATTAGTGAGGAAGTTCCATTGATTATCGTCTTTCCCTATCTGCTTCATAAAAAGATATTGAAGTTACACCCAGCACACTGCAGAATCGTACCGCAGCTCATTCCGGAAATCTAAGAATCCTTCACACTCCCTGTCAGACAGATTTCTGCCCTTTCAGAGACTTCTCTATCATTGCTGCCAATACATTTATAGCCACGGTGTTATGACCACCCTGCGGAACTATGATATCGGCATAACGCTTGCTCGGCTCAATGAACTGAAGGTGCATTGGTTTCACTGTCTGCTGATAACGCCTTAAAACCCACTCAACATCTTTACCTCTCTCTACAATATCACGCGCAATTACCCTTCCAAGACGGTCATCGGCATCGGCATCTACAAAGACCAAAACATCGAACATTTTGCGAAGCTCTTCGCTTGTGAAGATGAGAATTCCTTCAACTATTATGATTGTCGCAGGCTCAACATGAACAGTCTCAGTGGTTGAGCGTGAACAAGTTATGTAGCTATAGACAGGTTGCTCCACACTCTCGCCGCTTTTGAGTTTTTTAAGATGAGAGATAAGGAGGTCAAAATCGATAGAATTGGGGTGATCGAAATTATGAACCGCTTTCTGCTCCGGAGTAAGACCGCTCGAATCTTTGTAGTAACTATCTTGAGGTATTACAACTATATCCTCAGGTTTAAGAAGCTTTTTCAATTTGCGGACAACGGTTGTTTTTCCGCTGCCTGTGCCGCCTGCAATTCCAATAATCAGCATATTCAATATTATTAAAAGATTTTCATAAGTTGTGTAAGCTACTAAAATTCAGCATTTTTAGGTGTTCTTGGAAACGGAATCACATCGCGAATATTCTGCATGCCGGTTACAAAAAGCAACAACCTTTCAAAACCAAGACCGAAACCGGAGTGAGGACAAGTTCCATATTTTCTTGTATCTAAATACCACCAAAGATTTGTAGTATCCATATTAAGTTCAGCGATACGCTTGTTAATCTTCTCAAGTGAACTCTCTCTCTCACTTCCTCCTATTATTTCACCGATTTTAGGGAAGAGAACATCCATTCCACGGACCGTCTTGCCGTCATCGTTCTGCTTCATATAGAAGGCCTTGATATCCTTAGGAAAATCTGTTAAAATAACCGGTTTCTTAAAATATTCCTCTACAAGATAACGTTCGTGTTCACTCTGCAAATCTGTACCCCAATGTACAGGGAACTCAAATTTCTTTCCGCTCTGAGTTAGCAATTCTATCGCCTGAGTATATGTAACTCTCTCAAACTTAGTATTTACCACACCCTCCATTCTTGAGATAAGCTCTTTGTCGAACATATCGTTGAGGAATTGTAAATCATCTTTGCAATTCTCCAAAGCATACCTTACCAAATATTTTATGAAATCTTCTGCAAGTTCCATGTTATCTGTGATATCATAGAACGCCATCTCCGGTTCTATCATCCAAAACTCGGCTAAGTGCCTAGGGGTGTTTGAGTTCTCTGCTCTGAATGTAGGACCGAAAGTGTAAATCTTCCCAAGGGATGTTGCACCAAGCTCTCCCTCAAGCTGTCCGCTCACAGTAAGGGCTGTCTGCTTACCAAAAAAGTCAGATGAGAAATCTACCTCTTTACCATCTTCTGTCAGAGGGATGTTCTTTAGATCCATTGTGGTCACCTGAAACATCTCTCCTGCACCTTCACAATCGCTCTCGGTAATTAATGGCGTGTGCAAATAGAAGAAACCATGCTCGTTAAAATATTTGTGGATTGCAAAAGCCATTGCATTTCTGATTCTGAAAACACAACCGAAAGTGTTAGAACGCATCCTCAGGTGTGCTATCTCTCTCAGAAATTCCATTGAGTGTCCTTTCTTCTGGAGAGGATAAGAATTTGGATCTGCCGTTCCATAAATCTCTATTTCAGATGCCTGCACCTCAACGCTTTGCCCTTTTCCCATACTCTCAACAAGTTCTCCGGTAACACACAGACAAGCTCCTGTGGTAACATCTTTCAAACTATCTTCCGAGAATTTTGCTCCGTCACAAACAATTTGCATATTCTTAATGGTGCTGCCATCGTTCAGAGCAATGAAAGAAACATTCTTGTTTCCTCTTTTAGTTCTTACCCAACCTTTGACAACAACCTTGCTACCAGGGGCTTGAGAGAATAATTCTTTTATACTTTTTCTTGTAAACTCACCCATAAATATCTTTTTATTCCTTTATAATTATTTGTTTCTCTTCTATTTTTGTCTATCCGTTTGACAATTCAATCTGCTCTTTTAGCTCTACTATTTCACGTATTGTTCAATTGCAGCCGACCAGATTTTATAACCGTCAGCTGTTAAATGTAACCCATCGCGAGTGATATTAGGATTTAAGACTTGCTCATTTGCAGGAAGTTGCAAATCTTTCTCACCATTTGTAAGCAAAAGAGGATATATATTTATAAATGTAACATTCAAATCCTTTGCACCTTTCTCCAAAAGGGCGTTGATTTCGCTTACCATTGCAGTTTTGCCATTTAACAAACGATAACGGTTAAAACTCTCGTTAAAAGGAAATACACTCTGCAAATAGATTTTTGTTTTAGGGGTTCCGGCCTTAATCTTTTTGACCAAATTTAATATACCATCTGCAATCTCCTCTGAACTAAGGTTATGACTAATATCATTTGCACCGGTGAGAAGGAACAATTTTGCCGGCTTTCCTTTTATCACCTCATCTACCCTATTATCTATCCCTATAAAAGTATCTCCTACAATTCCTCTGTTTCTGATAGCACCCCCTTTCTTGGCAAGTTTCTTATTGACTTCTAGAAAATATGTATCCCATTTTCCCCCCTCCGTAAGAGAGTTGCCAAGAAAAACAATATCGTTGGAATTAATAGGAGCTTCTGTTGCAAACTTATCTACTCTTGAATAGTAATGATCTGTAAATCTTGCAGTTGCCCCCATCGCTTTCATTATCTTGAGAGGAATATCTGTATTGTTCATTCTTCCGGAGAAAAGCTCTGCACCTGCACCCAAAGCAAAAACCGGTACATGAACTCCGGTATGAGATTTTGTAGTCCAACCAATACGGGTAATGGAATCTATCTTGGCAAGATTATCCTTTTTAACAAAATCTGTCAGAGTTATCTCACCATTTTGCAACGGTTTAACAAATTCATCTATTCTGGAGAGGTCATAAACATAGCCTTGTCTGCCTAAACCCAATCCTCCTGTCTCATGATCGGCAGTTATAACTATAAGAGTCTCATCAGGATGTTGAGTGTAGAAATCGTATGCCACTTTAACAGCATCATCCATATCCAATGTCTCAAATATAACACCGGCAACATCGTTGCTGTGAGCAGACCAATCTATTTTTCCCCCTTCACACATCATAAAGAAACCTTTTCCCTCTGGTTCATACAAGAAATCTATTGCACTCTCAACTACCTGAGCAAGAGTAAGATCCTCTTTTGTCCTTTCGTATGCAAAAGGGAGTATTTTAAGTGCTTTCTCTTTATCCGGTTGTAAGAGAATCATCTTGTCTTTCACACCAGCACTCTTTTTAGCTTTGTATTGCTCTGTTCCATAGGCAATTGTGTAGCCATATTTATCTATTTGATTAAAAATTTTCTCTCTTGCATTTTCTACTTTCTCTTTCTCTGCACCCTCAAAACCGCCTCCGCCGAAAAAGTCGAACCCGCTCAGCGGCAACTGCATAGAGATATCGTAATAGAGACTCCTTTTTACACTGTAAGCATAGAAAGATGCAGGGGTTGCATTGTCCAATTGGACAGTTGACATTATCCCGATACGGTATCCTAACTCCTTGAGCTTATATGAGATCTGATGAACTTTTGTAGAATCCGGCTTAAGCCCAACCATAGCATTTTTTGTCTTATAACCGCTTGCAAGAGCTGTAGCACTTGCAGATGAACAAGTTATAATATTGCTTGCAGAATAGGTGGTAGCCACACCATAATAAGGAAACTGTGTAAAAAGAAGAGGTTCGCTCCCTATTTTACCTTTTTTAGTCGCTTTATATGCCTCTGTTATAGCAACATGAGATATTCCCATTCCATCGCCGATAAAGAAGAAAACATATTTTGCCTTATTATCTTTATTAAGTGTAGTCTTGTTTATTTTATTCTCCGATGGCTGTGCAAAAAGATAACCAACCGAAAATACGACAAGTGTTGCCGCAACAAGAAGTTTTAGTGTATATAACTTAATTTTCATGATTTTAAAATTGTAATTTACTAAGTTGCAAATTTACTAAATAAACAAAAAAAACCGCAGTAAATCTGCGGTTTTTTATCAACTTTAGTACAAAGAAGTTAATCTTCGTTAATTGCTTTTGTTCTTGCAACATACATAATCTGTAGTGCAGAACATCTACGTAATTCCTGTTTGATATCTGTTATGATACCCATACGGACATTCTCATCTCCTTTGATTGCTACAACCATTTGAGGTCTGTCAACCTCGCTTAGAGACTCTCTCTCTGCAGCAATAAAGTCACGAATCTCATTAACTGTTCTATATGAATCGTTAAGCTGGATACGTGCATCTGTTCCGAATTGAGCTTGCTTTGCAGGAACCGGAGCTCCAACAAAGATGTAAGATGTAAGGTCTTTTCTCTCCAATTTAGCATTCTCAGTTGCCTCAGGAAGTTTCACCTGAACAAGTTTATCTTGCTGACGGAAAGAGGTAGATATCATAAAGAAGAAAAGCAACATAAACACAATATCTGGTAGCGATGCTGTGCTGATTGCAGGAGCGGCTTTTTTACCACGTTTTCTGAATCTTCCCATAATTATATCTCCTTATTTACCTTTAACGTCTTTTGGCTCTGCCTCGGAAATGTTCTGAGGAATAGCTTCTTTGACAATTTTTTGATGATCTTCATCCAATTGAGCAAACTTCTTTGAGAAATGTTGTTTAGAGAAATCGTCACGAACTTCATTGATAGCTCTCACAATCTCATTTTGTACCTCAATATATTTCTTATATGTAGTACCTTTATCGTTCTGCAAAGAAATCACACCCTTGGATACTGCGTAATTACCAAATCCTTTGATATTCTTAATCTCCTTTTCAGGCATGTTCGGATTATCTGTAGGGTTGGTAACAAATTCAACTATTTTATCCTTAATCTGGCTAACATCCATCTGCTCACTACCAACCATAATTCTATCACTTGCACTGATTCTCACAATGATAGTATTACGACGGTTAATCTTAATGTCTTCTTGTTTCTGATCTTCCTGCATAGGAGGGAGACGTCTTGATATACCCTTATCTACATCCATTGTTGTAGTGATAAGGAAGAATACCAAAAGCAAGAAGGCAATATCGGCCTGGCTGCTGGCGTTGATTTGAGGAGTTTCTTTTCTTGCCATTAATAAAATTAATTTTTAATTCTTCTAATCAGACCACCACCTATTGCTGCCAAAACAGCACCAACAAGCAATATAATAGACATGATGAGTGAAGTATCAGTCATCTTTAGCACACCTGCAGTTGGTTGTTTCACACTTTGTGAAATCTCTACAGGTTTTCCTGAAGCCAACAAGTAAGCAATAATCAAAAGAACGACAAAGGCGATAATGACGCCCAACATCTTCTTAACGTTACCACCTTTTGTAAGTGCGGTAACAAAGAGAAGAAGTGCCAGAAAAATTGCTACTGCCAACAATATGTAAGCCCAAGTTAGCACAGTAGAAACCATCTCTTCTCCCCCCTTGTTTGTCACAAGGAAAAGAATAGCGATAACTACTGTAACTAAAAACAGTGCATAGGTTAAATATTTCAAAGTTTTGTTTCCCATCTCTTTGAATTATTTTTTGTAATTGTTTAAAATATCTACGAAACTGATAGAAGCATCCTCCATTGAGTTAACGATAGAGTCTATTTTAGCAACGATTAAGTTGTAGAAAATCTGAAGAATAACGGCAACGATCAAACCGGCAATAGTTGTAATCAACGCAACTTTAATACCTCCTGCAACAACGGTTGGAGAGATATCACCTGCTTGCTCAATAGCGTCGAATGCGCCAACCATACCAACAACTGTTCCCAAGAATCCCAACATAGGAGCAATTGCAATAAACAATGCAATCCAGCTGAGACCACTCTCTAATTTGCCCATTTGAACACCGCCATAAGAAGTGATTGCTTTCTCTACATTCTCGATACCCTCATCGTAACGAATAAGACCTTGAGTGAAGATAGATGCAACAGGACCTTTAGTATCTCTGCAAACCTCTTTAGCTTTCTCAATACCACCCTCTTTGAGAGCGTCTTCTACTTTACCAAGAAGTTTGTCTGTGTTGGTAGTTGCAAGTGAGAGGTAGATAAGTCTCTCAATAGCGATTGCCAAACCAAGGATAAGACAGAGAACAACCCAAATCATAAATGCAGGACCACCCTCAATGAATTTGGTCTTAATCTGTTGATAAATAGGTTTCTCAGAAACTTGGTTGAAAGGATTCTCCTCTGCAACCTCAGCAACAGGTTCAGCAACTGCCTCTTGCTCTTGAACTTGTTCTGCTTGTTGCTCATCATTGTTTTGAGCAATTGCGTTCTGGGCAGAAATAGC
>CADBRQ010000048.1 GCA_902797115.1 uncultured Bacteroidia bacterium | reverse complement strand
TGCCGCTGCCTTTACGCTGCTGTCGCAGCGGTTAGCTCCCTCCGTGAGCCTCGCACTTGAAGGTGCTCCTTAGTATAATTCATACCTGTTTCCCATCCAAAAGTTTTCTACGGCTTACGCTCTATAGCAAGAACATCGTATCGAGATAATGATTAACTTTGCAAAGTGGCAGCACAATGAAAGATGAAAGTTAAGATTGAATATTAAAAGGTAACTAATATGTTAAAAGAGAAGACTTTATATTCGTTGAGAGATATCAGCGTAATTCCTGCGGTATCAACAAATATCACATCGAGAAGCGAGTGCAGCCCTTTTAGAAAAAGCATAGAGGGCAAGGAGGATTGGTATCCGTTGATCGCATCGCCGATGGATTCTGTACTGGATGAAACTAACTGGCATTTTTACTGGGAAAATAAAATATCCTGCATTATTCCAAGGACAGTCTCACTGCAAAAGCGTCTGGAATTATCTACTCAGGTATATTGTGCATTCAGTTTAAAGGAGGCAAGGGCTTATTTTTTAGAAAATCAACCATCTGATATAAGCAGTGTTAAGAAGTATTATGTTCTTATTGATATTGCAAATGGTTCTATGCAGGAAGAGATAGATTTAGGCAAAGAGTTGCGTTTTAAGCTCGGCGATAAAATCTCACTTATGGGGGGGAATGTTGGAAATCCTGCAACATATTTACTCTACGATGCGGCAGGTTTTGATTTTTTAAGAATAGGTGTTGGGAGTGGAAATGGGTGTCTTACAAGTACTAATACAAGTGTTCATTTTCCATACGCATCTCTCATATCTGAGATTTCGGAAATGAAATACAGATACCACAGTTCTTGTAAAATTATTGCAGATGGTGGAATGAGCGGCTATAGCGATATCATAAAATCTTTGGCACTTGGTGCAGATTATGTTATGTGCGGCAGAATATTTGCCCAAGCTGCAAAAACACCTCAGGAGGTGGGCGAGACTCTCACATATAGAGGAATGTCTACAAAGGGGGCTCAGGCGGCAATGGGGAGTAAAGAACTCAAAACAGCAGAGGGAAGAACTATTGAAGTGACAAAGGAGTACACCCTTTCCGGCTGGGTAGAGAATTTTGATTCATATCTCAGAAGTGCAATGAGCTACTGCGATGCCCGTTCTTTGAGGGAATTCAGAGAAAAGGCAGTTTGTCAGGTGATCAGCCCTAATTCGGCAAGTCAGATAAATGACAAATAAGATGATTTACAGAGTAATTTTCTTTAAAATATTGCATAAAATGTTTGTATAATAAAAAAGTTTTGTATCTTTGCGGGCAATTTTTCAGAGCGGTGGCGTTCGGAGATACAAAATGAGTTATAAATAATTTGAGAATAAATTAGAGATATAAACATATAATAATTACAAAGTCATGAAACAACAAAAGAAATTTTACTTTGCTCCTAATATAGAGGAAGTAAAGTGCCAGACAAATTCGGTTCTTGATCAATCAGGCCATGAGGGCTTTGAGTATGAAGATCTTTAGTAGTTCGTTTAACATTTAACAAAAATTGAAAATGAAGAAATTTTTATCAACTATTTTATCACTATTGGTATTAGTGATGATTTTCTCTTGCAGTAAAGAGGATTCTCCTGTTCTTGCAGAGCAAAATCCAGATTCTCCTGTTGTTGAGAATAATAAATTCTCCAGCACGAAATTCACTTTCAGAGCATATAGTGGAGATAGTGAATCTGGTACAAAAGCTATTTTAAATGGATTGGATGGAAAAGTTAAATGGACCACTAACGAGAGAGCTAATGTTTTCTACAAAGGCGGTTCATACAAGTTTATCTCAACAAACGCTACAGCTACTTTAAAGCCAATAGATTTTGAAGGTAACATTTTTAACTTCGATCCTACAGATCTTAATATCACTGCTCTTTATCCTTTTGACCAATATGCGACGATTGACAATAGTGGTCTTGTTACTACTACCCTTCCTTCTCTTCAGGTAGCAGTTGCAGACAATATACAAGACAGTATTATTGTTTCATTGGCTAAGGGTGTTCTAAGTACAGTAGATACTACCACTTCTAACTTATATTTCTACAATGTTTGTTCGGGATTTGCATTTACAGTATCTCATTCTGATATTGTAGCAGTAGAGTTACAGGGAATGGACGGTGAGCCAATAGCAGGTAAATTTACCGTTAAATTCGTGAACGATGGTTCTGAAGAGGTTCCTGTATTGCAGGATGTTCTTGAGGGTGAGAACTCTATTACTATTTATGCTCCTAACGGCACCTTTGAGGTTGGTAAGCAATATCATATTGCAACTCTTCCTCAAACATTTGCAAACGGTATCTACATTACTGGTTTCAGAGCAGATGGTAAAGCTTATGAGTTAGCTCTTTCAAAACCTGGTTTGCAATTGAAACGCTCTAAGTTTGCGAGAAAGCTTACATTTGATAATGGTCTTACTGCGGATGATGTATTTGATTATTCTATAGATGCTACAGAACCCGGAAACTTTATGTACGCAGCAGGTACAAGAGATTACGATGTGACATGCTACAGAACAAGAAAGAGTTCAGGTGTTAAAGAGCCAATGGCTTGGAAAGTTCAGGTTTCTAACGACGGTGGTTCTTCTTGGAATGATCTTACAGATGATAATAAAGCGAGTTTGGGAGTAGGCTGGCTTACATTCCTTCCTAATGGTACACTCAACAAGAGTGTAAATCCTGAAACTTTCTCTGTTAGTGCTACTTTGAATGATAACATTGTTAGTAGAGTAGATGCAGAGACTTTGCATAGAAATCAAATTATTGCCAATACCGGTTTGTTCTACGATGGAATAGATAACTCAACTGAGGCGAATGCTATAGATTTGAGTTTATATGATGTAGCCGGAACACTTCTTCCAGGTGGCAGAAGTACTGCAAACTGCTATGTGGTAAGAGCTCCAGGTTGGTACAAATTCCCTATCGTTTACGGTAATGCAATCAAGAATGGTGCAACAAATACATCTTCTTACTATTCAAATGTCAGTCCAGAAGGTGATTATCTTGGAGTTTTGAGACCATTTGTTTCACACTCTAACCAAGGCTTGACTTCAGATGTGCCGGTAGCAAACCGTTCTCCTTGGATTTCTAAGGTTTACAATGGTGTTAAGAGTGCCCCTGTTTTGTGGCAAGATAGAGAAAATTTGGTTAAAAACTCAAAACCAACAGATGTCTCTACAAACCGTTCAGAGGATAACTTCATTGTGTTCTATGTAGATCCTGCTACAGTTTATCAAGGCAATGCTGTTATTGCTGTTAAACGTTGGGACAGAGGAGATATTATGTGGAGTTGGCATATTTGGGTAACAGATGTAGATTTGACAGCAACAACACAAGTTACATCCCATGAATACGATACATATGATTTTATGCCTCATAATTTAGGATGGGCTTCTGTTGGTGATAGAATAGAGTATGGTCCAAGAACAGCTCTTGTAAGGGTAGCTTCTGTATACGGAAATGTTGTCTCTGCAGAGTTCACTATTACCCAAGAGGGTATGATAGTAGAGTCTTCTGGCTACAATACTTACTACCAGTGGGGAAGAAAAGATCCTATGCTTCCTGGTTATGATTGGCGTGATGTCGATTATTGGGGAGCCGGTGGTAAAAATGATGGAACTTGGTATGCACAAAATACATTGTTGCAATATACGGATAATGGTGGAACAAAAATAACATCTTCTAGCCCACGTCAGCGTATTTCTTCATACATTTGTAATCCAACAGCATTTAGTTGTTACCAAGAAAGTGGGGCCTCAAGAATGGATTACTCTTATGGTAATTTATGGACAATAAATGGATCTACTCTTCAGACAGATGCTCCTTATTATATTCTTAAAGCTGACCTACAATTTCTTGGTGGTAATAAAAAGACTATTTATGACCCATGTCCTGTAGGCTTTATGTTACCTTTAAGTGGAGCTTTCAGTGGATTCATTGATGGTAATGCGAGTGATTATCAGTATAAAACAGGTGCTGTAATTCATGGTTCTACAAGTGCTTCAGGTATAGGTGGAACGGAACTTGATTATTCAAGTGGTTGGGATGATGGTTTCTGGTTCTATACAGATGCAACTGAGACAAACGTGATATTCTTCCCTCTTTCAGGTATCAGAAGACAAACAGATGGAATAGCTGTGGCTTTTGGAGAAGATGGTTACTATTGGGCTGCTGATGCTGCTTATTCAGGTTTAGGAATGTCGTTTATGTTTGGTAGTGGAAAATCTACAGTCAGCGATCATCCATACGCAATGATTAAACAGAATTTTAAAGGTACCGGTTATTCTGTCCGTCCGGTAAAAGAGTAATCAGTACAATATAGAGTTTATAATAAAAAACCTGCCGAATTGAACCGGCAGGTTTTTTTATGTGAGTATATATAAATCTCTACTTTTTGAAATCTGCAAGGGAGTGAATAGTAATACCGCTTCTCAATTTTGGTTCAAACCAAGTGGTCTTTGGTGGCATGATATTGCCGGTATCTGCAATATTAATAAGCTGAGCCATAGAGACAGGGTATAGTGCAAATGCTGCAGCCATCTCTCCGCTATCCACCCGTTTTTTAAGTTCTCCAAGACCACGGATTCCTCCAACAAAATCTATTCTGTCGGAAGTGCGTAAATCTCCCATCTGAAGCAGTTTATCTGCAATGTATTTAGAGAAAACAGTTACATCCAATACACCTATAGGGTCATTGTCATCGTATGTGCCGGCTTTAGCGGTAAGAGAATACCATTTACCATCGAGATACATAGAGAAATTATGAAGTCCGCAAGGGGTATAAATCTCCCTCCCTTTCTCCTCTACAGTAAAATACTCGGCGATGTGTGCAAGGAATGCCTCATTGCTCAAACCATTTAAGTCTTTCACTACACGGTTGTAATCTATAATGTGCAGTTGGCTTTCAGGGAAAACCACAGCCATAAAATAGTTATATTCCTCCTTTCCGGTGTGATTAGGGTTTTGTTCTCTCTTCTCTGCTCCAACTCTTCCTGCAGCAGCTGTACGATGATGTCCGTCAGCAACATAGAATGCAGGAATTCCTGCAAAAATCTCTGTTATCCTCTCAATGGTTTTGTCATCATCTATAACCCACATCTGATGACCAAAGCCGTCTTCTGCTACAAAATCGTACTCTGCAGCTTTGCTCTTGACAATATTCTCAACAATAGAATTAATCTCCTGGTTGTCTTTATATGCAAAGAAAACCGGCTCAATGTTAGCGTTCTGAATGCGCACATGAATCATTCGGTCATCTTCTTTCTCTTTACGGGTAAGCTCATGCTTTTTAATTGCACCGCTTGTATAATCTTCGGTATTAGCGCAAACAACCAATCCATATTGAGTTCTGCCATCCATTGTTTGTGCATAAACATAGTATTGTTCTTTAGGGTCTTGAACCAGCCATCCTCTCTCTTGCCACTTTTTAAAGTTCTCAACAGCTTTATCGTATGTTCTTTGCTCATGCTCACCTGCAATAGGATCAAAATCTATCTCGGGTTTAATTATGTGAAGCAGAGATTTCTCTCCCGCCTCTTGTTTTGCCTCTTTTGAGTTTAATACATCGTATGGTCTCGATGCGACCTCTTTAACTATCTCCTTTGGGGGACGGATAGCTGCAAACGGTTTAACTTTTACCATAATTTACTTTACTTAATGCGTTAAAACTTGTTTACCTGAAATTTTGTATTGCCGGTTGCAAAGAAATCAACTATTTGATTTGCAGCAGCAAGACCTGCGTTTAGATTCGCCTCTGCTGTCTCTGCTCCCTGTTTTTTAGGGGTTGCAAAGATTCTCTTGCCAAATTTCTCCTTTAGCGTATCGAGATTAGAAGGGGCAATATCGGTAATATATTTAAGGTCATCTCTCTCTTCCATAACTTTCTCAAGTTCCGGTTCATTGATAACCTCTTTGCGCGCTGTGTTAACAAGACATCCCCCTTTTGGCATTTTACTCAGCAAGGCATATCCAATAGAGCCTTTAGTATGCTCATTTGCAGGAATATGGAGAGAAATGAAGTCGCTCTTTGAGTATAACTCTTCTAAATCTTTAGCAACTATAACACCCTCTTTCTCCATAGCTTGCGCAGAGATAAAAGGATCGAAAGCCATAATTGTCATTCCAAACGATTTAGCGTGCTCTGCTACAAGGCGTCCTACATTGCCATACGCTTGAATACCAAGGGTTTTGCCTTTAAGCTCGCTTCCTGTACCTGGAGTAAACAGATTTCGGGAAATATATATCATCATCCCGATAGCCAGCTCTGCAACAGCATTTGAGTTCTGTCCTGGAGTATTCATTGCAACTATCTTACGCTCAGAGAGAGAAGCAAGGTCCAAATTATCAAAGCCTGCACCTGCCCTTACAACAATCTTGAGGTTTTTTGCAGCTGCAACTACATTTGGAGTAACTTTGTCTGAACGGACAATAAGAGCATCGGCATCTGCAACTTGCTCAATCAATTTATCCTCTGTTCCATATTTTTCCAAAATTGCCAAAGTATGACCTGCACCTTCAACAATACTCTTTATTCCCTCAACAGCCTTGCTGCTGAAAGGTTTATCGGTAGCAATAAGAACTTTCATAATTAAATCTCTTTTTCAAATTTTTGCATGCAATCAATCAGGGCTTTCACACTCTCGATAGGGCAGGCATTGTAGATAGAAGCTCTGAAGCCTCCTACGGAGCGGTGTCCTTTAATTCCCAACATTCCTTTTGCCTTTGCATACTCTAAGAACTTAGGTTCCAGCTCTTTATATTCAGGAGCCATAACAAAGCAAACATTCATTATTGAGCGGTCTTCTGGATTTGCCGTACCAACAAATAGTTTGTTTCTCTCAATTTCGTTGTAAAGCATACCGGCTTTCTCTACATTAATCTTGTTAATTGCCTCAACACCACCTAACCCTTTAAGCCATTTAAGAGTCTCTTTCATAACATAAATTGCAAATACAGGAGGAGTATTGAACATACTCTCTTTCTCAATATGAGTTCTGTAATCCAGCATTGTAGGGATATAGTTGCTCACTTTACCCAAAACATCATCTCTGACAATTGCGAATGTAACACCTGCAGGGCCGACATTCTTCTGCGCTCCACCATAGATCAGACCATATTTAGAGACATCAACAGGACGGCTCATAATGTCTGAACTCATATCGGCAACAAGAGTTACAGGGCAATCCATATCATATTTGATTTCAGTACCATAAATGGTATTATTGGTAGTGATGTGGAAGTAATCCAAATCTGTAGGAATTGTGTAACCCTTTGGAATATAAGAGTATGTCTTGTCTGCAGAAGATGCTACTGCAAATGCGGCACCCTCCATTCCTCTGCTCTTTGCAATTCCTTGTGCCTCTTTGAGCGCTTTTTTAGCCCATACACCTGTCTCTAAATATCCCGCTTTTTTCTCGAACAAGTTCATTGCTACATACAAGAACTGAAGACTTGCACCGCCACCTAAAAATAGTACATGGTAGTTATCGGGAATTTGGAGCAACTCTTTCCAAAGAGCTCTGCAATCGTTCATTACACCTTCCCACTCTTTACTCCTGTGAGAAATGGAGATTAAAGGAACGCCTGTTCCTGCAAAATCTTTTAAAGACTCAATTGTTGAATTGATAGCTTCTTCCGGAAGGACGCAAGGTCCTGCGAAGAAATTATAAGCTTTTTTCATAATAGAATATCGATATTTAATTAATTTAAAAAGGTTTTCCTTTAAGTGCGTACAAATTTAGCATTTTTTTTATACTCTCGATGCGTGATTTTGGAACAAGTGCTTTAATGCTGCACTCGCTCTCAAACCGCTTGCTTATCACTTCAGCTCCTGCTCTTTTTAACTCTTTGAGAACAGAGTCTGTCTGCGGGTATTCAAAAAAGATCTCGAAAGGTACCACCGCAGTTTTTGTGACAACCGATGCTTTAGACAAGGCCTCTGCCGAGGCACTTTTATAGGCCCTGATCAAACCTGGAACACCAAGCTTAACTCCGCCGAACCACCTCACCACTACAACTAAAATATCGCTTAAATTTGCAGAGAGAATCTCTCCGAAGATAGGTCTTCCGGCAGTAGAAGATGGCTCTCCGTCATCATTGAGCCTATAAGTATCTCCCTGTTGACCAATTCTATAGGCATAGCAATGGTGAGTCGCATCGTGATACTTTTTCTTAATATCTCCCACAATTTCCATAGCTCTCTCGATAGAAGAACAAGGATAGGCCAAAGCGAGAAAGCGGCTCCCGCTCTCTTTATAAACCCCTTCTACAGGGGCCTCTATACTTAAATATTCATCTTGTTGTAAAACAGCCATTGCGTTTGGAGATACATAAACTTTTGTAAATCCACACAAATATACAAAATATAGAAGCACCTCTCTTACGGGTTGAAATAAATCTTACCTTTGCATAGAGGAAAGAGTTACGACATAGAAAACTTCTGTGAAGAGAAAGATACTTTTATGAAGAGATAAGAAACTGCTATGACCAAAGAAGAATTCATAAAAAGATGTGAGAAGCTTAAGAGTACTATTGGCTCCGAGGGTACTTTATTAACCCCCGAAGATGCTGCATTAGAGAGTATTGCAACAGAACAAAATGAATTCTTCACCCCATCCAATTTAGCTTTTTCCAAAACTGCAATTAAATCTATTTTGCTTTCCGAAGAGTCTTTAGATGCTTTCATTAATGAGACGGAGAAGGTTTATGGAATTAGTTTTGAAAAGGTCAGAGAGTCTAACAGAGGAATTCGAATTGGGATAATAATGGCAGGAAATATTCCGGGGGTGGGTTTTGCAGACCTTTTCTGCACATTGTCTTTAGGTTTTACCGCTGTTGTAAAGTTCTCTTCCAAAGATAGTTACTTTATGTGGGAACTTACGCAGAAGCTTTTGCAATCCTTTCCCGAATTTTGTGTAGAAACACCGGATTATATTTTAGAAGATAAACTGAAAGAGAATTTGGGCGGAGTGATATTTGCGGGGTCTAATGAGAGCAAATCTCAGATTACAAGCAAGTTGAAAGATATTCCTCTTCTTTGCAGAGGAAGCAGATTCTCTTTTGGAGTAATTCTTCCCAATTCCAAGCTGACAAAAAGAAGGGCGAAGAGTTCAGATTTTCTCTCTATTATTTTTGATGCACTACTATATTTCGGACTCGGGTGCAGAAGTTTAACCTATCTCTTTGTTCCAAAGGGTTTTAACTGGTCTCCTTTCTTCGATTACTTAAATAGGATAAATCCTCTTTTAGATATTGAGGCCTGGAGAAATTCTTTAACGCGTGAAAGGGCTGTAGCGCAATTAAACGGCACAAAGATATACAAGTACGACAAAATGCAGGGGGAGTTTTCCATAAACGATGACAGAGAGTATATCATAGATTCTCAGGATATTATTCTTCATAAAACTCGCGATACATTTCCCCCTTTGGGAGTTATCAATTTTTGGGAGTATGACCCTCAGGATGAGAACCCTTTTGCGGTAGTAGAGGAGTTTGAGCAGATTCATAAAGAGCAAATACAGAAAAAATATACTAACTTTGGTAGTGCACAGCTTCCTCTCCTTACAGATTGGCAAGATGGTGTAAGTACGATAGAGTTTTTGAGCAAGTGCACTAAATATAGATATTAATATGGCTGTCAGTAAGATATACAAGTTTAAGGCAACAATACCGGAAAGCAAGAAGTTTTTCAGAGAGTATGAGATTCAAGATGATTTAACACTCTATCAACTTCATAAATTTCTCATAGCAGATTTAGAATTTGCTCCGGATCAGATGATTGCTTTCAAAACCTTCAGTAAAGATGGAAAAAACCAAAAGAGCTATGGGTTAAAAGATTACGGCTTTGGAACAATAGATGGAGTGACCATCGGGAAGTTGATAGAAAACAAAGAGGAGATAATACTCTATGTGTATGACATAAAAAAGGCAAAATTCTATCAACTAACTTTCATAGAGGAGGTAGAGTTTGCCCCAAGGGGTTCTTATCCTCGTCTTGTAGGGGAATTAGGGAGGCTTCCGAGTCAGTTTTCCTCAAACAAAGATATGGATAGTTTAGAGATAGAGCATATAGAAGAGAGAGATTCTGCTTTTGAAGGAGATGAATCTGACGATGATTTTAGTGATGACCAAGGAGAAGATTTAGAGGAGGATTCTGACGAGGAATAGTTTCAATATGGAGCACAAACTTATTATAGTTCTTGGTCCTACTGCTGTTGGAAAAACATCTTTCTCAATCTCTTTAGCAGAGCAAATCGGCTCACCCATAATAAATTGTGACTCCAGACAAATCTACAGGGAGTTGAACATAGGAGTAGCCCGTCCGAGTGAAGAGGAATTAAAACGGGTACAACATTATTTCATAGCAACTCACTCAATATCAAATCTATATACTGCAGGTCAATTTGAATTGGATGCTTTAAATCTTTTGACACAACTCTTTAAAACCCATAGCACTTTGGTGATGTGCGGCGGGAGCGGGCTTTACATCGATGCCCTTTGTAACGGAATAGATCCATTTCCATCTGCAGATCGTCAGCTGAGGGAGAAACTGAACAATCAATTGGAAAACGAAGGGTTGGAGAGTTTGAGATATTTGTTGAGAAAAATAGATCCTGCATCGTATGATTCGATAGATATAGCTAATCCTCAGAGAGTTATAAGAGCAATTGAAGTTACTCTCCAGACCGGCAAGAAATTCTCCGAGTGGAAAAGCGGAACCCAAGCCGGCTCCCTTGCAGGGAAGAAAAGAGATTTTGAGATAGAGAAAATCGGCCTTAACCGTCCTCGCGAAATTTTATACGAACGAATCGGGAAGAGAGTGGACCAAATGATGAAAGATGGTTTATTAGAGGAGGTTAAGAGTTTAAATAAATATAGGTATGTAGAAGGAGAACTTCACTCCAACCTCTCACACATACCTGCTCTCAGAACTGTTGGGTATAGGGAACTGTTTGATTATTTGGATGGTAAGCTTACTCTCGATGCGGCTGTAGAACAGATAAAACTCTCCACCCGCCACTACGCAAAAAGGCAACTCACATGGTGGGGAAGGGATAAAAACATAAAATGGAAAATGTTGTAAAGCAGAGAGTTATTTCTCTCACTTAGTTTCCTATCTCAGCTATGAATTTAATTCTTACCAAGCGTACCTCCTCCTCTTCATATTCTCCTCCAAGAGCTTTCAGAGCATCGGCAACTGAATCTGTCTCTGCCTCCTCCTTAAAGTAAGAGTATATATCCTCAACTTTATCCTCATCCAACTCCTGACGAATATGGTAATCTATATTAATCTTGGTCCCAGAACTCACAATAGACTCCAGTTTTTCGTAAAGCTCCTCCATATCGAGATTTTTACTTCGGGCAATTTCTTCCAGAGGAACATGCATATCTATCTGACGGATAATATCATAGCTTATATTAGGCTTGCTTTTTGCGGTCTTTATGATAAAATTGTCAGGTCTCTCTATCTCATTCTCAACCACATATTTTTCTATCAGCTCCACAAACTCTTTTCCGAACTTCTTGGCTTTTCCATCTCCAACTCCCTGACAATTATGAAGTTCCTCAATAGTTATAGGATAGAAAATACTCATGTCTTCTAAAGCAGGGTCTGAAAATATAATATATGGAGGAAGGTTCAGCCGTTTTGCCACATCTTTTCTCAAACTTTTAAGAATGGCGAGAAGTTGTTGGTCTCCTCCTCCGCCTCCACGTTTTTCGTTTGAGACTATATCATCATCGTCGTCAACCTCTTCAAACTTCCTGTCCTCCATAAGTTTAACAGGATACGGTTTTTCCAGATATTTTTTCCCCTTATCTGTCAAGAAGATCAGTCCATACTGCTCAATATTTTTATCTAAGAACTGAAGCAGGCAAGCCTGGCGGATAACTGCCAACCAAAAATCGGCATCTTTATCGGGATAAATACCAAAATAATGACTGCGATGGTGCTTGTAAGAACTTATCATAGCGGTACTTACACCACCTAATAAATTGGCAAGATGTTCGCTCTTGAAGTTTTCGCTCATAGAACGAATCAATTTGAACAATGTTACAAGATATTCCTCCCCCTCAAATTTTGGCTGCGGATGGAGACAGTTATCGCAATTTTGACAATTCTCCTGTTCATAGATTTCGCCAAAATAGTTGAGCAAGGTTTTACGGCGGCAAGTATTGCTCTCGGCATAGGCAACAGTCTCTGCAAGCAGCTGTTTGCCAATTTCTTGCTCCGCCACAGGTTTCCCCTCCATAAATTTCTCCAATTTAAGAATATCTTTAAAATTGTAGAAAGTTATGCACTTTCCCTCTCCTCCGTCTCTTCCGGCGCGACCGGTCTCCTGATAGTAACCCTCAAGAGATTTTGGCATATTGTAATGGATAACAAAACGGACATCTGGTTTGTCTATTCCCATTCCAAAAGCAATGGTAGCAACAATCACATCAATCTCTTCCATCAGGAACATATCTTGATTATGGCTTCTTGTAGCAGCATCCAAACCCGCATGATAAGGGAGAGCTTTAATACCATTAACATTCAGCAGTTCAGCCATTTCCTCAACCTTGCGCCGGCTCAGGCAATAGATAATGCCGCTCTTGGAAGGGTTAGATTTTATAAACTTTATAATCTCTTTGTCTGCATTAACTTTAGGACGAATCTCATAATAAAGGTTAGGTCTGTTGAAGGAAGATTTAAAGATTCTCGCATTAGGAATACCTAAATTCTTGAGAATATCCATCTGTACCTTTGGAGTTGCTGTTGCAGTCAATGCAATAATAGGTGCTCTCCCGATTCGCTGAGTAATTGAATAGATTCTGCGATATTCGGGGCGAAAATCGTGCCCCCATTCAGAGATGCAATGGGCTTCATCAACAGCGTAGAAAGAGATCTTTATTTTTTGGAGCAGAGCAATATTCTCCTCCTTTGTAAGACTCTCTGGAGCAACATATAAAAGTTTTGTTACCCCCTTTAACAAATCTTCCTTAACCTCAAGAGCCTGGGCTTTATTCAGAGATGAGTTTAAAAAATGTGCAACCCCCTCTTTTTCACTAACAAATCCTCTAATGGCATCTACTTGATTTTTCATTAGTGCAATCAGCGGAGATATAACAACAGCGCACCCTTCCATCAAAAGAGCAGGAAGCTGGTAGCACAAAGATTTACCACCTCCGGTTGGCATAAGTACAAAGCCGTTTCCTCCGCCAACCAAATGGTGGATAATAGCTTCTTGGTTCCCTTTAAAGGAATCAAACCCAAAAAAATCGTGTAATTGCTTTTTTAGAGCATCCGAAGTAATGTTCATTCGTTAAAATTCTCTAAATTTGTTGCTACTAATTTAGCAATTATATTTTTGATAACAAATTTTTTTATGAAAACAGATATGGAAAAAATAAAAGCTCTGGCAAAAGAGGCGATAAACCAAGAGGCGGAAGCGGTCAGGAATTTATCCTCTTATGTAGATGACCAATTTATTGGCGCAGTTGAGCTTATATATAACTGTAAAGGGCGTCTGATAATTACCGGAATAGGAAAGAGTGCTATAATTGCCAATAAAATTGTGGCAACGATGAACTCAACGGGAACTCCGGCAATCTTTATGCATGCAGCGGACGCAATTCATGGAGATTTGGGGTATGTCCTTGAAGATGATGTTGTCATGTGTATTTCTAAAAGCGGAAATACTCCCGAGATAAAAGTTCTTGTCCCTTTCATAGAGAGGATGGGCAACAAAATTATCGCGATAGTATCTTCTACAGACTCCTTCCTTGCAAAGCATGCAGACTTTGTGGTAAGGGCGACGGTAGATAAAGAGGTAGATCCCAATAATCTGGCACCAACCTCATCAACTACGACTCAATTAGTTATGGGAGATGCACTTGCAGTTTGTCTCCTAAAGATGAGAGGATTCACTCAAGCAGATTTTGCAAAATATCATCCGGGAGGTTCGCTTGGCAAGCGTCTTTATCTCACAGTTGCAGATGTTATGGATCAAACAGTCTGTCCTGTTGTGAGTCAAGATGAAAGTATTCCCAACACAATCATCAATATCTCTCAAAACCGTTTGGGTGCTACCGTGGTATTGGGTGATAATGAAGAACTTCTGGGAATTATCACAGACGGTGATGTTCGACGGATGGTTCAAAGAGGGAACAATTTAGATACCCTTATGGCAAAAGATATAATGAGCCCTAATCCCAAACAGATAGATATTAACGAGTTGGCAGTGAACGCATTCAATATGATGCAAAAAAACAAAATAACTTCTGTGGTGGTTCTCAAAGATGGTAAATATTGCGGTTTGGTTCATATTCACGATATTCTTCGCGAAGGTTTTGTATAGGTTATGAAAAAGCAAGAAGAACACTTTGATGTAAATGATATCGGTATTCCAAACGGAAGGTTTTTCGGTATGCCGTTCAGAAATAATGAATGTGATGTTGTGCTCATCTCCATACCTTGGGATGCAACCGTCTCATATTCAGAAGGAACTTCAAAAGCTCCTGAAAAAATAATAGATGCCTCTGTTCAAGTAGATTTGTATGATGAGGAGATAGCCGGCAGTGAGAAATTTAAGATTGGGACAGATGAGAGTACAATAGAAGTGGAGGGGCAACTTGCTTTGGTAGAGGAGTATATAGAGTTTTTAAACCTGAATGCCAGAAGTGCTGCTAAAAAAATAATAGACCGTCTGTCATCGGGCAAACCATTGACCAAAAATCTGCTCAATTTACAAGATGCTGTAAATCAGACAAGTATAATTGTGAACAATTTGGTGGAGGCGAGTTGCAAAAAGTATTATGAGAAAAATATAATCCCGGGTGTTGTGGGAGGAGAGCACTCCGTTGCCTTTGGTGCAATACAAGCAGCAGCGCACTCTCTCAAGAGGGGTGAGAAATTAGGTGTGCTTCAGATAGATGCACATGCAGATTTGAGAGATTGCTACGAAGGATTCGAATATTCGCATGCCTCGGTTATGAGAAATGTAGTGGAGCGTATCGAGAATATAGAGAAGCTTGTTCAGGTAGGAATCAGAGATTTTTGTGCAGATGAGGCCGCCTATAGCTCTAAGAATAAGAAAATTATTCAGTTCACAGATTCGGCTGTTTCAAAAAGAATCTTTGAAGGGGAGAATTGGAGTGAGATTTGTAAGCAAATGAGCGCAGCTTTGCCCAAAAAGGTCTATGTGAGTTTTGATATAGATGGCCTTGAACCAAGTTTATGTCCAAATACCGGCACTCCTGTACCGGGAGGACTCTCTTGGAACCACGCTCTCTATTTATTGAGGGTTATAAGTAGAGAACACACAATTGTAGGGTTCGATTTGAACGAAGTTGCCCCTTCTAAAGAGGGGAAAGATGAGTGGGATGCTAATGTTGGAGCACGAATGCTTCACAAATTATCTTTAATCGCATCGCAGAGTAAAAGGTAAAATGATTATATTTGCAAACTATTAGAAAATATTAACATTTAAAAATAGAGAAAATGAAATTATTCAAATCAATTTTTGTAATCGCTCTTAGCGTAATTATTTTAGCTTCTTGCGGTGGTCAGAACACAAAGAAGTATAAAGAGATTTCACAACAACAAATGGATTCTGCATCTTATGCTATTGGTGTCTCTTTGGCACAAATGGTAAAAGGCAGCGGTATTGATGCAGTGAATATCGATAAACTTGTGAAAGGTTTCAAAGAGATTATCAACGGTGGCGAATCTGACATTAAAGATGAGGAGATTGGTCAGATTATCAACGCTTACACTATGAAATTGAATGAGGCAAAAGGTGCTGAGGCAGACGCTGCTGAAAAGAAGTTCTTTGCTGAGAACAAAACTAAAGAGGGAGTTCAGGAGACAGAGAGCGGTCTTCAGTATCAGATTATTGAAGCAGGTAACGAAGAGTTAAAACCTCAAGATCAAGATACAGTTGAGGTACATTACAAAGGTGTAGTTCTTGGCGCAGAGAAAGAGTTCGATTCTTCATACGAGAGAGGCGAGCCAGCTAAATTCCCTGTTGAGAGAGTTATCAAAGGTTGGAGCGAAGGTATCAAACTTATTGGCGAGGGTGGTAAAATTAAACTTTGGATCCCTTACGAGTTAGGTTATGGCTCAAGCGCTGTAAGTCCTGAGCTTCCTGCTTATTCAACATTAGTTTTTGATGTAGAGCTTCTCAAAGTTATTCCTTTCGTAGAGAAAGAGGAGAAGAAATAACATTTTTTCATACAATAAATATTGTTTGGGGCGGCGTTTTTCGTCGCCTTTTTTATCCCTCTCAAAATATTTCGTATATTTGGAAGTTAAAGCAAAAGTTGATGAGTTTGATGACAAGAGAGAGACACCCGATAAAGCTTGTGCGTTCGGTTATGTTGGCCTTGCTGCTTGGTTTGGTAACTTTTTCCTTGGTATGTTGCTCCGACGGCGGCTCGCAAAAGGTTCAAAATAATGGGGTTCTGCAAGGTGTAAAAGATAGCGTTGCGGCAAAGATCTATACAGCGGTCCCTACCGATGTGATAGCGATATTTGATTTTGCAGAACAAAGAGAGATTTTGAGTATCATCTCAGATACCACCTATTTTGGTTATGGTTTGTTAGATACCCGCTCTCCTCTCTTATTTCTTTGTCAGACTATTTCACAAACAGATGGTGCAGACAGGCTTCACACCCTCTTTTCTCTTCATTATTCGGGGAGAAACGAGATGTGTCTGCTTCAGATTACAGATTTTTCTTCAAATCCCTCTGCATTGGAGAGCGTTGTTGCTAAATTAGAAAAAACACCTCACACACAGGCAATTTACAATGGAGCGGTATGTAAGACATACAAAAACGGACTGAATGCAGCTGTCAGAGGAAAATTTCTTATTGCCTCATCCTCTGTGATTTGTGTAGAGAGTTCATTACGACATTTGGCAAATGGCTCTTCTATCCTCAACAATCAGGAGTTTCACAATCTTCTCAACTCAATCAACGATGACGGTTTTTTATATCTCAATCACAAGCAGACAGGCAAAATTTTTTCGAGCAGTGTAACTCGTCCTTTTTTAGGTTACGCAGAGTTCATTCAAAAATTTGCAACATGGAGTGCATTCAAAATAAATACTCACCAAAGGAATTACATAAGTTTTGAGGGTGAGAGTGTAAACAATTCAGATATAATAAATTACTCAACTCTTTTCCTCTCTTCTACTCCCGATGAATCTTTTGCAGATGAGTTTTTGCCGGCAAGTACTGTTTTTGCAGTTGTCCTGAGAACTCAAGGGGGGCAGAATATTATCAAAAACTATAAGCGTTATCTCGATGCGTCCAAACGCCTTTACAGTTACAATCATAATGCAGAGAGAGTTTCTCTCCCAGGAGCAAAATCTCCGGAAGAATGGTTTGTTTCTGAGAACTTTACAGAGGTGGTGAGTGCCTTTTGTCTGGTTGGAGGAAAATACGAATGGCTCACATTCACATATAAAAAATCGGGAGGATTTTTAAGAAATTTAATCGGGATAAAAAAGAGAGCTCCTGCTCCGGTTGTTGAGAAATACAAATACCCGGGTTATATTTCTGCAGTTCTTGGCGAGGCATTTTCGCACACACAGGAGGAGAGTATATGTACTGTTGGAGATTGGAGTGTAATTGGCTCTGCTAAAGCAATTTCAGAATTCGAACAAGGAAGGGCAAATGCAGTAACTTTAAAAAAGTATTTAAGCCGCACCCCTGCCTCTTCTCTCTTCTCATCAGATTATAGTGCAAGAGTTTGGGTAAATATTTCAGACGGAAGAGATACGGTTCTTTCTGTGCTGAACAAATATTATAGGAACAGGGTGGAGAACAGTCTTACAGTGAAGAACTTTGAAGGGCTCTCTGTAGGGGTGAAACCATCGGGAGGAAAAACAATAACAACTCTTAACTATTATGCCTCCAAGCTTTCCGTTCCACCTCAGATGTTTCCGGAGGGGAGCGACCAAGAGCAATTCTTTGTTGATAGCACAATTAAAGTTTCATTTGAACCACACACACTTATAGACCCTTTGAGCGGCGATACTCTCATTTTTGAACAAAGCAAAAAGTATCTCTCAATCTTCTTGACCAACAGTAAGAAGAAGAGATTATGGGGAATCCCGATGCGAGACACCTTGCGCAGTTGTGCAGATTTTATAACATTGGGTTCAAAGAGCTATATTGCATTCATTATGGGTTCCAAACTTTACCTTATCTCTCAAAAGGGGGCTTTTGCAAATGGTTATCCAAAAGAGTTGGAGAGAAAGGTTCTGCTCGGTCCTAAAGTTATTGAGGCAGGGGATGAATACCATCTTTTCATTCTCGATTCGCTCAATATAATTTCCAAGATAGATTTAAATGGAAACAAGGTTGCAGGTTGGAAAGATATTCATGCTCCGGAGTTTACCCATAATCTTCCGGAGATCCAGACTATCTTTGGCAAAGAGTATTATCTGCTCAGAACAGTTTTCAGAACAAGAATATACACACCGGAGGGGGAGGAGATTGTTATTAAAGACAAGAGGAGATTTATAGCAAAAGATTCTCCGATTACAGAGGACGAATTTGGATATGTAAAAGTTATGGCAATTGATGGAAATGAGTTTTTGCTCAATCTCTCAACCGGTAAAACCAAGAAATTGTAACTATGAAGAATTTTTTACGACTATTAGAGTATGCCCGCCCGTTCCATAGATTTTGGCCGAGCTTTCTGATTCTCTCTGTACTGAGTGTAATTTTTGGTGTAGTTAATTTGGCGTTGTTAGATCCACTTCTTACAATGCTATTCGAAACTCCTGAAAAAGAGGCTATTGCACAGAATATTGCAACATTGGAGCAAAATCTCAGCCATTTCTCTTTCTCTATAGATTACTTTAAAGACGCCTTTAATTACGCTTTGGATAAGATATTTTTGGCTAATGGAACAATGAGGGCCTTAATCTTTGTCTGCGTCATGCTTATCATAGCATCTTTGCTCTCAAATTTGGCAAGATACCTCTCGCAGACAATTTTGGTGAGAATGAGAACACACATAATGAAAAATATCCGTACAGATTTGTTCAAGAAGATCTCTACTATGGATATTGAGTTCTATCATACTCAGCAAAAGGGAGATATCTTAAGCAGAATATCTAACGACGTAACGGAGGTTCAGAATGGTATAGCAGACTCTTTTCCAATTTTATTCAGAGAGCCGCTCCTTATAATAGGTTTTCTTACCGCCTGCTTTGTAATCTCACCCAAACTTACTTTTGTAACCCTCTTTACAATACCGATTTCTGCTTTGGTAATAGGGAGGATAACAAAGAAACTTAAAGTAAAAGCTGCTGTTACTCAGGGTCTTATGGGTAAGATAGTCTCTCATTTTGACGAGGCGGTCAGCGGTATCAGAATAATTAAGGCGTTCAATGGAGAGAAATATGTTCAAGAGAAATTTGATGTGGCAAATGAGGAGCATAAGAAAAACTCTCGGAAGATGTTTTATAAACATGTGATGGCACATCCGATCTCAGAGTTTTTCGGCATTACGATTGCGGCTGCGGTTCTTCTTTATGGCGGATGGCTCCAGATTCACGGAAAGTTGGGAATGAGCATGTCTCTCTTTACGACCTATGTTCTAATGTATTGGAGAGTTCTGGAACCTGCTAAAAGCATTGCCAATGCTTACGCAAGCATTCAAAGGGGAATGGTCAGCGGTGAGAGATTATTCAAAATTTTGGACGCTCCACATAACATAGTGGAGAGAGAAAATG
>CADBRQ010000047.1 GCA_902797115.1 uncultured Bacteroidia bacterium | reverse complement strand
TTTTTATAAATTTGCACTCCCAATTCGCATTTTCTCGGTGAGATGGGAGAGTGGCTGAATCCAGCAGTTTGCTAAACTGCCGAACCGGTTTACGGTTCCGCGAGTTCGAATCTCGCTCTCACCGCCAATAGGAAGATTTAAAAAAACAAAAAGGCAGCGCATGCGCTGTCTTTTTTAGTATAAGTATCCAAAAGGGTGAAAGTTCACTTTCATCTTTTGTGGTACTTATATTAAAACAATCATATTTGCAGATATGATTGTTTTTTGTTTCCAATACACTAACACTCAGACATTTTGTTTTTCAGCCACTCTCCCATCTCACCCCCTCGCACTATTGAAGCGCCCCCCGCCGGGAAGGCGGTGCGAGAATGCTGAGCATTTGCGAAGCAAAATCTCGCAAAGGGGGTGCGAAGCAAAATCTCGCGAAAGAGGTTGCGAAGCAAAATCTCGCGAAAGAGGTTGCGAAGCAAAATCTCGCAAAAGAGATTGCGAAGCAAAATCACGAAAGATGCATTTGCGAAGCAACTATTTCACCAACTTCAAGACAAAAGTCTTTTTAAATTCAGAATCCTTAACCCTCAGAGACTCACCATCATTCAGAATCTCCATCGGCTCTTCGTCTTCTGGTTCAGACACATCGTAGAGAAATTCTCCCTTGCGGATATATTTTATTGATTCTGAACCACCGGCAACTTTAAACAACGTTCCAAATGTTGCTCTCTGCACAGCATTCAGTCCGGCTGCTTTTCCCCTCTCTTTATTCATGGAAACCTTAATGCTGAGAATCATCTTGCTCTCGCTTCTAATAGTTACATACATATAACAATCCATCGCTTCGAGAAGTAGTTCAAACCTCTCTCTCTCCTCTTTGGTCATCTCCTTCTTCTTGGTTTCCAAGTTTTTCTCAGCATCTTTATTCTCCTCCATAGCCATATTCCACAACTCTTTAAATGGAATTTTTGTCATGTATTTATTCCCAACGATTTTAACACTCTTATTCGAATTCTGCTGCCCCGATTGTACTTCATATTCTATTGGTCTATTGTTCTCGCTTAAGCACATTGTTACGGTGCGAGCGGAAATACTTGTACCAAGTAATACGAAAGTAATTGTTATTGCGCTTATTATAAAGAGTCTTCTTTTCATGATCTATCACATTATTTCTACACAAAGGTATAATTTTTAACAACATCAGACAAATAAGAGATTGGTTCACCAAATCCCGCAAAATCACTTTTCAAGAAACTTGTCTGAAACACTATATCTCTTAATTTGTGTTTTGTTTTCGCAAGTCAGAAGTTGTTTTTACTAAAAGAGTTCTTATTGCAAATTATACGTAAATTAAAGATTAAAATTTATATTGTTCCGACCGATGTTTTGGGGTCTATATTTGGCTCTGTAGAATATAAAAAAAGAGCCGCAACGGAGAACCCGTCGCAGCCCCAAAAACATAGTATGAAAACGATCTTGTGTGTATCCTTTGTTTTGTCGGGGTACTCCGACTCGAACGGAGGACCACCTGGTCCCAAACCAGGTGCGCTAGCCAACTGCGCCACACCCCGTCTGTTGGAAACGTGGTGCAAAGATAGAACAATTTTTTCTATCCTGCAAATATTTCCCTAAATTTTGCTAAGCAGATTACGCATGCTTACCCTCTTCTCAACAATGTCGTGAAGTTGCTCCACAGGAACGCGCTGTTGTTCCATTGTATCTCTGTCTCTGAGGGTTACACAATTGTCGTTTAGAGAATCAAAATCTATCGTAACACAGTATGGAGTCCCTATTGCATCTTGTCTGCGATAACGTCTTCCTATAGTATCTTTCTCCTCATACTGGCAATTGAAATCTAATTTAAGATTGTCCATAATTTTCTGAGCCATTGAGGTTAATTCATCTTTCTTAGTGAGTGGAAGCACCGCTATTTTAACAGGAGCAAGAGCCGGATGTAACTTCATTACAACCCTCTCTTCTCCATTCTCCAATTTTTCTTGAGTATATGCTGCCGAAATAAGGGCTAAGAATGTTCTGTCGAGTCCGATAGAGGTTTCTACCACATACGGAACATAACTTGTATTTTGTTCAGGATCAAAGTATTGTATCTTTCTGCCAGAGAAATCCTGATGACGGCTTAAATCAAAATCGGTACGAGAATGAATACCTTCTAATTCTTTAAATCCAAAAGGAAATTCAAATTCTATATCTGTGGCAGCATTGGCATAATGTGCTAATTTTTCGTGGTCATGATAACGATATTTTTTTTCCTCTATACCAATAGATTGGTGCCATTTCATACGTTCTTCTTTCCAATAAGCAAACCATTTTAATTCTTCTCCCGGACGAACAAAAAATTGCATTTCCATTTGTTCAAATTCTCGCATACGGAAAATAAATTGTCTTGCAATAATTTC
>CADBRQ010000046.1 GCA_902797115.1 uncultured Bacteroidia bacterium | reverse complement strand
ACCGGTAAGGACATTGTAGCAAGGAACATCAAATTTGCCGGCAATCGCATTCATCAGATTAGAAGTTACAATGGTCTTAACTATGTATGGGAACTTACCATCCTCTCTGTTTTTTAAAAGTCCTTTTTGACTCCAACGTGTTAGCATATAATAAGTCAGCAGGCACAATGTCTGGTTTCCGTTGAGAAGTTGAATCTGACCGTCCGACCTGCGAAGCCCCATACCCATTCTGTCCGCATCGGGATCTGAAGCCAAAACCAACTCTGCCCCAACCTTTTCCGCAAGTTCCAAAGCCATTTTCATTGCAGGTGGATTCTCAGGGTTAGGAGATTCTACCGTTGGAAAGTCTCCATCATTAACACATTGTTCTTCAACAAGATGAACATTTGTAAAGCCCATCTCCCTTAAAGCCCTTGGCACCATTTTTACACCACAGCCATGAAGCGGGGTATAAACAACACACACATCGGGATGAGCGGCAACACTCTCTGGTGAGAGATGAAGTTTGGAGAGGTCTTTTAAATATGAGTCGTCTAACTCTTCACCGACCAAAACAATTTCTCCCTTACATCCTTCAGGCTTAGAGAATAATACTTGATTTGGAGATGTTATCTTATTTACCTCGGCAATAATATTTACATCGTGTGGGGCAATAACTTGGGCACCATCACTCCAGTATGCCTTATATCCATTGTACTCTTTGGGATTATGCGATGCTGTAAGCATTACACCTCCCTGACACCCATAATGCCTGATTGCATAACTAAGTTCGGGAGTAGGACGCAACTCTTTGGTTAAGAATACCTTAAAACCATTTGCTTCAAAAATCTCTGCAACAATTCTTGAAAAAATATCGGAATTATGCCTGCAATCGTAAGAGATGGCTACTTTAATTTGCTCTAATTCAGAGAAACTCTTTTTTAGGTAATTGGCAAATCCCTGTGTTGCCATTCCAACGGTATATTTGTTCATTCTGTTAGTTCCTACCCCCATAAATCCCCTTAAACCTCCTGTTCCAAACTCTAACGATTTATAGAAGGCAAACTCAAGAATTTTAGGGTCTCCGGCAATCATTTTTTTTACCTCTTCTCTGGTTTGCTCATCGTACTCATCTGTCAACCAACGCTTTGCATTTTCTAAAACTTTATCGTTCATAACACTTATATATTTATTCTCTATTTACAAATTTTCTCAGCGATACGCCTTCAAATATACTAAAAAAATAGATTTAAAATCTTTTGAAATAATTTGTTATCAAATTAAAATATGTTAGATTTGTACTACCAAACTAATAAAAATTGTTTATGAACATATTTATTTCAAGTTTAAATTTTAGAGCCAGAAAGGGAGATTTAATAGAATTATTTTCTCCTTACGGCGAGGTAATATCTGCCAGAATAATCAGAGACAGAGAAACCAAAAGATCTAAAGGTTATGGTTTTGTGGAGATGAAAGATGAGGATGGAGAAAAAGCTATAGCTGCCTTGAACGGAGCTGAGCACATGGGAAGGACCATTAATGTTGAGGTTGCTACCTCACAGAGAAGGGAACCGGAGAATCCCCCTCAAACTCCAACACAAGAATAAAAAAAACGGCGGATTTTCCGCCGTTTTTCATTTATGTATCTCTCTGTTATTCTGCTCCTTCTTGCAAGAACTGATTATATTTGTTGTATAGTGCTTCATTCTCTGGAGATTCATCTTTAAATCTGAAGAAAATATTCTTTAGATACTCTGCACAAACCTCTTTCAGTTCTCTCTCGTTTGCAATTTCAAATGCTTTAGTGAAAGGAGCTATTGCATTCTTTAAACACTCAGAGAGTTGTTCATTCATCTGATTGTATTTAGCATCGTCAAGCTCGCTTGCAGCTTTCTCTTGAATATCGAGAGCCATTGTATAATACATATCGCCGATGCTGTATGGTGCATAGAAATAATTAGGATCTACATCTTGTGCTTTTTGATAGAACTCAATAGCCTTATCGTATTGTTTCAGCTCCTTGTAAAGATTTCCTTCTGAATAGTACAAGCTTGCATTTCCTGGCTCATTCTTTTGAGCAGCATGCAAGAATTCAAGCACTTTCTCAGGGCTCTCTTTATCATCTAAATATGTATTGATAAGAGAGACTAATATCTCCTGACTTGCTGGGAATTTTTGGAAACCTTGCTGCAAATACTCCTTGGCTTTCTCTTTCTGGCCAGTCTCTTTATAGTTCTCCGCTAACATAGCATAAAGGTTACCATCTTCAAAACCTATTGATAAGCACTCATTTGAATACTCTATAGCTTTTTCATATTGTTTGCCAAGTGTAGCCATCATTGCTGCGTAATAGATAGAGGTGGTATCTAAATTACCTGCAAGTTTGTTTGTATAGTAATTATTTGAGAAACCTTCTGTAGCAGCTGCATAATCACCTAAATTGTAACCGGTCATAGCAATCTCCCAATAATCGTTGCAAACATATTGTAAAGAAGCTTTGAGGTCTTTATCAGAGATGCGCATCTCCTTTGCTTTATTATAGCTCTCTATTGCTTTTACCAGAGCATCTTCATTTTCAAGAACCGGTTTAGTAACCTTAACTGCTTTGAGAATTCCGTTCTGATCAAAGTACAAATCTTTATTAGAATACTTTTCAATCAGATACACCTGTCCTGCAATCTCTTTTTGCTCCTGAGCAAGTGGATACTGATCTTTCAAGAACACTTTTGTCCCCACTTGTGTACTTCCAATGGTCAAACCATTAATTGGCGCCTCGTAACAATTACGGTACGCATCGCCGAGTTTTAACCAAGAGTCTGCCTTATCTCCTTTTTTAGCAACAAGAGCTTTAGCTTTCTCTAATTCTTTAAGAGACTTTTCAATCTCTTTAACTTGAGCATTTGTTACACCTACTGAAAGAAGGATAACTGCTAAAGAAATAAGTAATTTTTTCATATTAAAAAATTTTAGTTATTATTTTGTTTCTTATTCAGTTTCAACACTTTGTTGTTCTTTATCATCGCTCTTTGGAACTACGCAGACAGCTGCTATGCTATCATTATTCCTGATATTTATGAGTTTAACCCCCTGGGTGGCTCTGCCGGCAACTTTAATTGATGAGGCCGCCATCCTGATTGTTATACCACTCTTGTTAATGATCATAAGGTCATTTTCATCTGTAACTGCCTTCAGAGCAATAAGTTTACCGGTTTTCTCCGTAATGTTTATTGTTTTGACACCTTTACATCCACGACTGGTAACCCTGTAGTCATCTAATTCCGAACGCTTGCCAAATCCATTTTCACTTACGACCAAAATGCTCTTATCGTTTATTCCCGGCTCTACACAAATCATACCGATTACTTCATTATCCCCTTCTATGCTGATCCCGCGCACACCGGTACCGGTTCTTCCGATTGCTCTAACTGCCTCTTCTTCAAAGCGTACGCATTTGCCTTCCAAAGCTGCGAGCATGATATGATTCTTACCGTTTGTAAGCAACGCCTCCAAAAGTTCATCCTCTTCTCTGATGTTCAGAGCTATCACACCATTTGCCCTTGGATGTGAATAAGCCTCTAATGTGGTCTTCTTAACAACACCTTTCTTGGTAGCCAGAATCACATAGTTATTCTTGATAAACTCCTCATCTGAAAGTGTCTTCACATTAAGATAAGCGCGTACACTATCTCCTTGTGCAATGCTTAAAACATTCTGGATAGCCCTCCCCTTGGAGGTCTTATTTCCTTCCGGTATTTCATAAACCTTTAACCAGTAGCACTTTCCAAGTTTAGTAAATAGAAGCATAGTGCTATGCATATTTGCCACATAGATATGCTCTATAAAATCTTCATCGCGCGTATTGCTCCCTTTAGAACCAACTCCACCTCTGTTCTGAAGTCTGTATTCTGCAAGCGGAGTTCTTTTAATATATCCTAAGTGAGAAATGGTAATTACGACATCTTCATCTGGATAGAAGTCTTCAGGATTAAATTCACCTTCAGAAGGAATTATCTTTGTTCTTCTTTCATCTCCAAAGCGCTTCTTAACATCCTCAAGCTCTTCTTTAATTATACCCATCTGCAAATTAATATCAGCAAGTATTGCTTTTAAGCGGGCAATTTGTTCCTCTAAAGCATTCTTTTCCTGAATCAACTTTTCTTTCTCTAAACCAACAAGTTGTCTAAGTCTCATCTCGACAATTGCAGTAGCCTGAATTTCAGACAATGAGAACCGCTCCATAAGTGTTGCTTTAGCTTGAGCAACCTCCTTGGAATTACGAATTATAGCAATAACCTCATCTATAAAGTCCAACGCAGTAAGCAAACCAAGAACAATATGAAGGCGCGCCTCCGCTTTATCCAAGATAAATTTTTCTCTGCGTACTACAACATTGTGACGGTGAGAAACATAATACTTAATCAACTGTTTAAGGTTCAGAAGCCGAGGACGCCCATCTGCCAATGCTACATTATTTACAGGGAAGCTTGTCTGCAACTCGGTGTGTTTATATAAGTTATTCAGCACCACGCTGCTCATTGCCCCAATCTTTAACTTGACAACCAAGCGCATTCCAGATTTACGGTCGCTCTCGTCATTAACGTAAGTTATATCTTCAACTTTCTTAGTCTCAGCAAGATTGGCAATTTGACGAAGAAGCTCGGTCTTATTTACCATGTAAGGAATTTCAGTTATCACTATGGTCTCTCTACCATTTTTCTCGCTCACTTCTATATCTGTAGTTCCTCTCACAATAATTCTTCCCCTTCCGGTTTCGTAGGCATCCTTAATACCTTGAAGACCTAATATAGAACCTCCGGTCGGAAAATCAGGACCTTTAATATATTCCATCAACTCTTCGGTGGTTATATCATTGTTACCTATATAGGCAATAATACCATCGCAGAGTTCACCAAGATTATGAGGCGCCATATTTGTTGCCATACCGACTGCAATTCCACTTGCGCCGTTAAGCAGAAGCAAAGGGAGTTTGGCAGGAAGTACGACAGGCTCCTCTTCTTCTCCATCAAAATTTGGAACAAAATCGACTGTATTCTTATCTAAATCTTTCAGAACCTCCTCTCCCTCCGGAGTTAACTTCGCCTCTGTATAACGCATTGCAGCAGGAGGGTCTCCACCAATAGATCCAAAGTTACCTTGACCGAAAACAAGTGGATAGCGCGTACTCCAGGTCTGAGCCAAGCGCACCATCGCATCATAAACGCTGCTGTCTCCATGAGGGTGGTATTTACCCAAAACATCTCCCACTATACGCGCAGATTTTCTTGTCTGACCGCTTGAATGGATTCCGAGTTTGTCCATATCGTATAAAATTCTACGATGAACCGGTTTTAAACCATCTCTTACATCCGGCAACGCGCGCGAAACAATAACCGACATAGAATAATCTATGTAGGCCGTTTTCATCTGATCCTCTATGTTAATTCTTTGAATTTCACCTAAATTTTTCTCTTCCATCTTCTTCGTTTTAATTAACTTTCAAATATAAGAATTTTTTTTTTTTTT
>CADBRQ010000045.1 GCA_902797115.1 uncultured Bacteroidia bacterium | reverse complement strand
GCCTTTGCAAAACAAAAAGTTGCCGCTTGCAAATAATTCTAACAGATGAAAGAATTGGAGCTGCTGGCTCCTGCTAAAAATTTAGAAATCGGCACTGCAGCAATAGATTGCGGTGCCGATGCTGTTTACATAGCAGGGAGCAAATTTGGGGCAAGAGAGAAAGCCGGGAATTCGTTTGAGGATATCTCAGCGCTTTGTTCGTACGCCCACGGTTATGGCTCCAAAGTTTATATCACAATAAACACCCTCCTTAAAAAAGAAGAGATTAGAGAGGCGCAAGAGTATATCAAAAAGGGATATAGCGTTGGATGTGACGGAGTTATCATACAAGATCCGCGCGTGTTGATTGGAGCCGAACTTCCTCCAATAAAACTAATTGCCTCAACACAATGTAATATCAGAACACCGGAGAGAGCTCGAATGCTTGAAAAAGTTGGGTTTAAAAGAATCATACTTGCCAGGGAGCTGTCATTGGAACAAATCAAAAAAATAAAGGAATCTGTCTCTTGTGAATTAGAATTTTTTGTTCATGGAGCATTGTGCGTGTGTTATAGCGGATGTTGCTATCTTTCTGAGTATTTGACAGATAGGAGTGCGAATCGCGGAGAGTGTGCTCAACCCTGCAGGGCAAATTATGACCTTGTAACCGATGACGGAAAAGAGATTGTAAAAAATTCTCCGCTGCTCTCACTTAAAGATTTAAATCTTTCCGACAGGATTGGCGACCTCGTTGCAGCCGGTATCTCCTCATTTAAAATTGAAGGGCGGCTCAAAAACATCTCTTACATAAAAAACATTGTAACTCTCTATAACAAAGAACTTAATAAATTTATATCATCTCATCGCGATGAGTATTGCAGAAGCTCATTGGGAGAGAGCCGAACAACATTTGAGCCCCGTCCTCTTACAACCTTCAATAGAGGTTACTGCAATTATTTTATAGAGGGAGAGACCCTGGAAAAAAGAAACAAACACCTGAACAGCGGCGTAGCAAAATATATAGGAGAATCGGTTGGAGAGGTTGTAACCACCTTATCTTCAGCAAATAAGCATAACGAGATAAAAATTTCATATAAGTGCTATTCAGAAAATAATTCGCTTTGTAATGGAGATGGAATCTGTTTTGTTTTACCATCCGGAGTCATTCTGGGGGGAAGAATTAATTGGGCAAACGAACATGAGGCAACTGTTCAATTATCAGAAACCACAGATATCCAAAACTTTAACAATTTGACTATTTATAGGAATTTCAACTTTAATTTTGAAAAATCATTAAGCAAAGAGGTAAAAAGGGTTATACCTGTTGAGATAGAACTTCTCTTTGATGAGCGGCAAAAAATGAGAATCTCCTGCGGGGAGAAAAACTTTACTTTTGATGAGGAGTGCTTTCCTTCCAAAGATAAAGAGAGGTGTGCACAAATCATTAAGAGTCAATTCAATAAAAACAGTGGAAATTATATCTTCAATGTTGTAAAAATTAGCGGCAATGTTCCGTTTTACAAACTCTCTACACTAAATAAAATAAGGCGGGAGCTCTCTCTCCTTTTGAAAGAAGATTTAAAGCGCCAAAAGATTTCAGCTGAACAAAATTGTCAAGCGTCAGAGATGGGTTCCTACACCATTCCAGGCAACTTCCATAACACTATCAAAGAGAGAGAGATTTTACAACTGGTTAGAAATATGCATTTAGACGAAAATGGTTGGAGAAGCTTTGACGGATGTTCCAATGGAGAACTTATGAGAACCAAGTACTGCCTTAGATATGAGTTGGGTTGTTGTCTGAAAAAGAGCACAATAGAGAGAAGAGAGAAGGGTGGAAAATTGTTGTTGTTCAATAATGGAAAGAGTTTAGAACTCGAGTTTGATTGTAAAAAATGTGAAATGGTGATCAAAGCATCCGATAAAAAAGAGTAAATTTGGGACAATAATGGTTTTTTCAGAGATAATAGGACATAAAGAGTTAGCAGAGAATTTAAAGAGGATGGTGAGCGAAAATAAGCTGCCTCACGCTTTGCTGTTTTCTGAACAACCAGGTTGTGGGGCACTTACGCTCGTTCTTGCACTCACACAATTCCTGTTCTGTAAAACCAGAAGAGCAATAGAACAGGGAGATAATGCGTGGGAATTAAAAGGTTTATTTGGAGAAGACCACAATGCAGTTCCTAAAGGAGATTCTTGCGAAGTCTGTTCTTCGTGTATAAAAGTGAAGAATTTACAACATCCCGATCTATATTTCATCTTCCCTATAAATACAACTCAAACAGTAGAAAAGGGTAAAAAAGCAAACATAGATGCCTACTACGACATCTTCAGAAAACTTGTGATAAAAAATCCATATTTCTCTGAACAAGAGTTATATAAGGAGATGAAGTTAGAAAACAAAATGGGACTCATAGGTGTAAGCGAGGCAAACTGGATAATGGAGAGATTGAGCTACACCGCTTTTGAAGGTGGAAGTAGGGTTGTTATTATTTTATTTCCAGAGAGAATGAATCAGGAAGCAGCAAATAAGTTGTTGAAAAGTATAGAAGAGCCCTCTTCTGAAACTTACTTTTTTATGATAACCTGTGCCCCTGGAAAAATTATTAAAACCATCCGCTCTCGTTCCCGTCTTGTTGAAGTTCCTCCAATAGAGACAAATACTCTTGCTGCAGAAATTTCTCAGCGATTCAAACTTCCATTTGATAAAGCGCTTTTATGGGCAAAGAGCAGCCAGGGAAGCATGGGCAGGGCCATTGAACTTATCAATGAGTCGGAAGAGGATAATGAAACTTTTGAGGATATTTTTTCACTTTTCTCTTTTGCAAAACAAAAACTGCTGCCACAAATGTTGGAGATTGGAACCTCCCTGTCGCAGAAAGGGAAAGAGGAACAAAAGCAATTCTGTATCAATGCTTTAAAAGTTTTAAGAGAGGCATACTTTTATAAGATAGGTTCTGAAGATTTAAGTTACTCCTCTCCAAACAGAGCAGTTCAAATCAAAGAGTTGAGCGGATGGCTGAACATAGATTTCTATCAGAAAGGTTATGATATTTTTAACAATGCAATAGAACACATCGAGAGAAATGTAAATACAAAAATTATCTTCACCGATGTGTGTAATCAAATCTATTTAATATATGGCGGACATTAAACAAAAATATGATGTACAGAGGGGTTGTTATGTGGTCAAAAACTCTCTTGGACAACCATGTGTAAGATACGATCAGGGGTGTTGTAAAAGGAGCGTTTTTGATTGGCTGAAAGGATTACCGGATGAAACCCTTAAAAATTTATTTGAAGTAAGATTTAAGAATACCCGCAAAGGTTTCTATTTGAACGATTCTTCCGAGGTTATTAAAGAAGGAGATATTGTAGTAACAGAAGCACAGACCGGATATGATGTTGGTATTGTGACACTTAGCGGAGCTGTTATGGCTCATCAGCTAAAACGAAACAAGGTAGAGCACGAAGGTTACGAGTTTAAAAGGATTTACAGAAAGGCAAGGCCCAACGATATTATCAAATGGCAAGAAGCTATTTCCAGAGAACACAGCACAATGATGAAGGCAAGAGAACTTGCAGTGGCGCTGGGACTTGATATGAAAATTGGAGATGTTGAGTTTCAGGGAGATGGCTCTAAAGCAATTTTCTATTACATCGCCGATGAGAGAGTAGATTTTCGTCAGTTGATTAAAGATTACGCAGAGGCATTCCGCATAAGAATAGAGATGAAACAGATTGGAGCGAGACAAGAGGCAGGATTGATCGGAGGTATTGGAGTTTGTGGCCAGCCACTTTGTTGTAGCAGATATATGAATGATTTTCAATCAATTACAACATCGTCGGCAAGATGTCAAGATCTATCATTAAATCCACAAAAACTTGCAGGACAATGTGGCAAACTCAAATGTTGTATTAATTATGAAGCTCCTATTTATATTGATGCAAAAAATAATATGCCAAACATTACCCGTTCGTTGGTGTTGGAAGACGGAGAGGTGAACCTTGTTAAGATAGATGTTCTAAAACAAATGATGTGGTTCTCTTATGATCAAAAAGAGACTGCAGAGGCCTATCCTGTTAATGTAGAGAAAGTTAAGGAGATAATTAAACTTAATTCAGAAGGAAAGAAGGGAAAATCCCTTGCAGATGTTCCTAAAGAAAAAATCATAGATTTTAAGAGCGCCGCAGGAGAAGACAGTATTACCCGCTTTGACAATATGGGGAATAAGAAAAAACGCTCCGGAGGACGAGGGCGACAGAACAGACAAAGGAACGGTGGTAATAAAAATAAAAGACGCTCTAACTCTTCAGAAAAGCAATGAGCAGATATAATAAGCTTCTGAAATTTGCAGAAAACGAAACATTTGATTGCCTCTTTCAGCCTCCTATGGAAGAGGTGTTCAGGAAAGATTACAAATTTAAAAATCATTGGCATTCAGAGGTTTTTGGGAACAATAACCCTATTGTTTTAGAACTTGGCTGTGGCAAGGGGGAATATACCGTTGCACTCGCAGAGCGTAACCCACAAAAGAATTATATTGGTATAGATATAAAAGGAGCGCGGCTGTGGAAGGGTGCTAAATACGCACAAACCAATGGGTTGCAAAATGTTAGATTTATCAGGACAAAAATAGATTTTATTGAATGGATCTTTGGAGAAGGAGAGGTTTCTGAGATTTGGATAACTTTCCCCGACCCGCAACTCACCCGTGCCCGCAAACGCCTCACCTCTTCTCTGTTTTTAGAGCGCTACAGCAAGATTCTGATTCCGGACGGATTGATTCATCTTAAAACAGACAGCCGTTTTCTGCACGAATATACCAAGGCCCTTGCCAAGCAGAATGGCTTTCCTCTATACATTTCTTCATCAGATATTTATAATGTAGAAAGCTCCCCGCAAAAGTTGAAAGAAACCAACATTCCGGAAGAGATTCTGAATGTGCAAACTTTCTACGAACAGTTCTACATTAAAATGGGGCTTAAAATCACCTATCTGTGCTTTACACTTTTATCTAATCCTCCCGATACGCATATTGCTGAAATCAAAGAACCTGAGTGGGATATAGAATATTGGCAAGTGGTAGAGGAACAAGGGCGCTCACATCAGAGAATACAATAATTCTTTCTCTTTCGCCATGCTTTAAGATTATATCTCTGTAGGTAACAACTAAAAATACAACACTTTTAAGCTTAGTCTCAAAGCTATATTTGCCCAATCCTTATGTGCTGGCAATACATTTTTTGCTTTAGCACCATTAATCACTAAAAATTGCGCTGGTGCTACAAAAAATTGCGTTTTTGCACCATTCATCATCAAAAATTGCGCTGGTGCTACAAAAAATTGCGTTTTTGCACCATCCATCACCAAAATGTGTTTTTACTTTGCAACAGTGATACGTGGTGCTTAATTGTAAATAATACGTTTGTATAAAAATAATTGCAGATAATAGTAGTTTGGTGCAAACAAGTAGAAGAAACTAGCTGGTTTAAGCGAACCAATATTATTTATATT
>CADBRQ010000044.1 GCA_902797115.1 uncultured Bacteroidia bacterium | reverse complement strand
GAGAAAACATATTCTCCATCGGCAGTAATACCCTCTATTACAACTGTATAATTTGCAGAACCATCTGATGTGTAAAATTTGAAAGACGCCTCTCCAACTTCGTTCAACCCCAACGAAGGATTCCAATAAATTGTAGATCGGCTATCTGTTTCCACAGTATTTTTCTTTTTAACATCGTATTGAGGAGAGTAGAAATATTTAGGTTTTTGCCACCCAAGGGGGATGCCGCTTGTAATGTTGCGTGTCTCAAAAGAAATTGTTCTAAGTTTTGTCTTAACGAGAACTATTGATCTACTGTAACGTATTTCTGCTTCGGAAAAAAGTGAGGAATATGATGCAGCTCTGTGGTGTGAAATAAATGCTACTGCCTCTATTTCATTCAACATATACCCTTCTAATTCTGATACGTTCGATTTTCTTCCATTAACATATATAACAGGCACGACTTCGAACCTATTTACTCCTTGCATTCTGCTGCTGGGTGTGGTAACAACATTTGTATAAATGATTCTATGTCCGTTCCTAACAGTCCACTTTAAATTATAAGTATCTATTAAATAGGTCAATAAATCGACATCGTATTTTGAATAGAGTAAGATATCTTTTTTCTCCCTAACATCAGATGGATTAAACAATAGCTCTGATATTGGAGAGAGCCCAGGTATTAGTTTCTTTTTTCCATACACAGTTATGGTGTTTAGCGTGTACGATTGGGTACCACCATTGTTATAATATCTGTTAGTTAATACCTCTGCAACTTTAGGGCTGTATGTTATTCTGTTCTTTGGCGGGCGAATATAATCAACTTCTCCGGCAAAAGTGTCATCAAATACCGTTGGATAAAATGATCTTTTATTCTTACCATCTATATCGGTAGCATTAACTATAAACTGAGTGCTATCGGGAAAATCTATATCCTTAAGCTCAAAATAACCTTCTTCATCCAAATCTCCCATGGCGGCAAAATTGATCTTGGGAGCAACAAAAGAAATTCTTGACTCTTTCTTCTTGCGGAAAATACTCCTTTTTACCTGACCAGCAACACTTTGAATATACTCTCTACCGTATTTGGGGGATGCATACTCACCTTTCAAAATCTTGGGTAAATCATAGTACTCCCAACCCTGCGTAATTAAAAGCATGTCAAGGGATTCCTCTCTCTCCGACATAGGTATATCTTTATTGAAGTATTGAGAAGGATTCTCTAAATAACCCTTAAGCTCACTACCTAACAACATGTGTGTTAAAATGTTGCTGCTGCTACTGTCATACGGAGATAACTCATCATCTGTCACAGAAATAGAAAAATCTCCTGCCACAGGGCGGCTCAGAGTAATTTTTCCTCTAACCATATCACGCTTGCCATATCTCTCTTTGTTCGTGGTCAGTTTTACGCTATCCAACCGAGTTGGCATGACGAAGAACGGACGCTTGGCTAATATGTTGCCTCTACTGTCCACTACTATGGCATTGTTTATTCCAACAGCCATGTTCGATACAGGAATGGCTAGCTTCTCAACCTTGCTCACAGGCTCACTATAAAAAATCTCTGTACCGTTGCACAAAAGAAATTGAAGAGAATCTTTATTGTAGTCAGAAGATGAACTTATTTCACTTATCAGATTGGCGCCTCTGCGCTGCATGCTGATAACAACACCTTGAGTTTCCACTTTAGGTAGCTTTATGATCTTCTCTAAACCCCTGTCATCACTAATTTTGGCAGTATAAAGCTCTTCTGAAGAGGAGGGAGTTAAAAAGATTTTAGCAAAACCATACTCATTAGTGCTAAACGACGTAACCTCTGCACCGCTTTTATCGTAAACCGTTCCTGTAACCTGCAAACCAAAGCCTGTCTCATCTATAGACTTTATCCCTATGGCACAGCGTTTACCAACTATGTATCTGCCGCTTTCCGGAAGAAAAACACAAGAAAGATCACGCGGCTTCTCTTTCGCCTTGAAAGGACTTTGCATGCCTATGCTGAGGTAGATTTCAGGAGTGCGCTCATTCTTCTCCTTTAACTCAGCAAAATATTTATCCTTTATCGGATTGAGGATAGTTATATTCTTATATGAAACATATTCGTATGGTTGGTTAAGATTCCAATAGGTATAGCCTCGTAAGATGGCACTACCGGTGACGCAATCGTCATCTATCGGAATGTAACCTTGAAGAATACCTTCCCGGCGCTTAACCTTTATACGTTTGAGCATTTGAGCTTCCTCTTGAATAGCACCGGAGAACGGCTCTTTAGTAAATGGATAGATAATAAGTTCTACATAGAGGTAATTGCTCTCAGGATAGTCACTTGTAAAAGAGTTGTTTAAAAGATAACCCTTGAACCAGATCGTATCGCCTACAGCGTATTGAGTTTTGTCGGTATGAAGATAGAGCTTTTCAGGGGAGAGAAGCTTTGTATAATTGGAATACCGATGAGAAAACAATGTATCCTTACTAAAATGAGTAGCAAACGCATCAGATGACTGAAAAAATAGCAAACTTATCTGCAAAATAAATATATAAAAACACTTTTTACGCTGCATACAACGAATATTTTATTTATTAGTTTTTATTGCTTATTCTAATCTGTGACTATTTTAAATAAATTTCCCCTCCTTTCTATGATTTACCATAGCTTCGTACACTACCTTCCCCATTTTTATTATGCAAAATTCACAATTAAAAACTTAACTAATGTAGCAAATCCGCAAAAGAATGTAGCAATTTCGCAAAAATGTAGCAAATCCGCAAAAAAATGTATCAATTTCGCAAAAAGACGTATCATATGGAGTAAAATAAATAATTCTTAACCTTGCTTTTAGAATATTTAAAATCGAACGCGAACACTAAATGGAAAAACACAAAGTAATTCTCTCTTCTCTTGAGAGAAAGAGTGATAAGTTCTATTATGTCACCCAGAAATATTGTTCGTTACAGTGAGTGGCGTCTCCATTTCCCAATACTCGGTACTCCTGAATTTATGCTTAAAGCAACGCTACTCCAAGGCCACTGTTGTAAAGGCGAAATGAGCAGGTATGTCTCCCGTGGTTACGCTCCATTTGAGAGTTCCATCCAAGTTGAAACAATATAGTTTACCGGGCGTTACATAATCTTTTGCATCTGTGACAAAAAACTCACCGGCCTTTTTATTTACAGCTATGCCGTATGGGACCTTTATCTGCCCGTCCGTTCCATCTTTTATAAAACTGCGAGTCTCAACCTCGTGGGTCTTAACATTGTAGATGGCATAATTAACCGTCTGAGTATTAGTGATATAACTCCAATATGAAGAATAAATATAAAGGGAGTCTCCTGCAATTGCCATCTCTGAGTTTGGAAGGAGTTCTAAACTCTTAACAACTTCATCTGTTTTGGAATCTATTATAAAGGTCATCGATGGCACATCGTAGTAATCTCCTCTGGAAGAGACATATATCATACCGTATCTGTCAACTTCCATCCTATGGAGGTTAATTGCAACAGTTATGGTTTTTGTTACGGTAAATGTGTTAAGGTCTATAACAGAGACCGTGTTGTCGTAATTAGGAACTCTGTAACCGCCGGAATTTGCCACATAAAGCTTATTCCCTACAACAACCATCTCCTCCGGCTGATACCCTACTATACATTCATCTATAACCTGTAAAGTTGCGGTATCTATTTTGGCAACATACCCCAAGCGGGCATTGGGGTCAATCTCTACAGGACCTGCATACGAACTCACGTATGCATATTTACCGCTGAAAGTTATGTAACGGCAATTCGGAATAGAAATCTGAGATATATGCCGTGCAGTGCGTACATCCATAACCTCCACAAAATGAGAGCAATTAATAACCGCATAGAGCTTGCTGCCATAAATCTGAAGATCATTCCCCACATCTCCGAGTTCTCTCGCAACATCCGGATTTCTCACAGCAAAAATATTCTTCTGATATATACCGGTCTGGTAATCGTAATAATCGAGTGTAGCTTTATTGCTCCCCATATTCCCCTCATTCAAAAGGAAAAAGCCTTTTATATCTCCGCTCTCCCCGGGTCCAACATTCGTATTAGTTGAGGGAACTATCATTTGGGTCTTTCTGCACGAAATTAGGGTGGAGCTAACAGCCACAATCATAAGTACAAACAGAAGAATTTGATCTACCCTTTGCAATATTTTAATTATCCCTTTTTTCATCACCGATGCGTGTATAAACGTTTATAATCGTTTAATATTCGTTTAAAACAAAAAGTTAAGTTTAATTTTAAAGTTTGTCCCCGGCATTGGATAGCACTGCACTACCTCATATTGCTGATTAAAGATATTATTCACTTCAAGTGTTGCCCGCATTGTAAATTTCTTAAAATCAAAGGCTTTGGAGAGACCAACATCGCTTGTGTACCAAGCCAGTGCATAATTCTCCGGAATGTTTGCAACACTTTCATAACGTTCTCCGGTATAAATAAAACTATAGTTCAAACTCCACCCTCTGTAATCTATTGTTGCAAGGGCCGTTCCGCTATGCCATGGAATGTATGGAATCTGACCACCGTACCATTCGCTGCTTTTGTCTGTAAAATCTTGCGCTTTCTGATAGGTATATGTAACTCTGACTCTTAAATCTACAGGATGCAGTGCTGTTGAAAATGCTTCCAAGGAGGCATCAATTCCTCTAATCTTTACATGTCCGTAGTTCATCATTGTCCAACGGAACTGATTGGATGTTGGAATTGCTATTATCTTGTCATCCACCACATTGTAATATCCATCTACCTGTCCTTCAAGGTATTTTAATATTTTGCCTGAGAAGTCTCGGCGATACGTTATCCCTATATCATACTGCGTTGTAAACTCAGGATTGAGATTACGATTCCCTATAAAGGTGTAATAGAGGTCGTTGAATGTAGGAAGACGGAATATTCTCTTATAAAATGCCCTCACACTCAAATCTATTTTCTCACCGAATGGTTTATACGACACAACTACCGAAGGGGTAAACTTTGCCTTTGTACCCGCCTGAGCTTCAGAGATTCTTGTTCTGTCTTTTACGTATGTGTGGAGCAAACTCGCCTGAACTTTTAACCTTTTAAAGGAGACAGAAGTGGCAACCGCCGTAAGCAAACTGTTTCTGACAGGATAAGCAAAATCCAATAAGTCTGCATTCAATTTGTTCCACTGATAATCGTTAGAGAGCGAAAGATTCCACCACTCATTTATATTAAATAGGTGAGCCACAGAACCATATATCTCCTGTTGGCGGAAGTGATTGTTCACATACATTGTTGTAACATCTTGTCTTGGATCTGACAAATAATGGAGATAGTCGTAGGCATATTTAGCATTGAACATCACATTGTAAAATCTTGTAAAATCCAGACGCAGTGTAGCTTGAGAGAAGAAATTATCGTCCCATTGACGGTCTTGGTGAGAAAACTTCCCAGGCTCCTCTCTAACAGATGCTCCGGGATACCCCCTTTGGGAATCGTAGAAATATGTCTTAATCTTCCACTCACCTTTAGCAAGTTTTCCAAAAAGGGCAGCCTCTATTCTCTCCATTCTCACATCGCCGTTACGACGGGTAGCAGTAGTATCATAACCTCCTGCCGTAGAGTAAGTAAAGCGGTAACGACCGTTGGTGTACATATACTCTCCGCTGGCAGATAAAGAAATTTTATCGCTGAGCTTATACTCCCAGACAAAAGAGGGGTCTATGGTTCCGAACGAACCCCCTTTTATGCCAAGTGTCAAATTATATCTCTTGCCTGAGTAGAAATAAGGAACTCTGGTATGAAGATACATTGCACTCGCACTTGCAAAATCCTTTGCCGGCTGAAATATTGCACTTTTCTGACCATTATAAAGGGTTACTGCCTCCATGTTTTCCAAAGAGAATCGCCCTAAATCCACCACCCCGTTTTGAGCATTTCCTATCTGAATTCCATCGTAGAAAACTCCCACGTGCTGGCTCCCCAAACTTCTTATATTCACCGTTTTAAGCCCCCCTATTCCGCCATAATCCTTAATCTGAACTCCGGCAAAATATCTGACAGCATCTGCTACGGAATATGCGTTCAGCTTCTTGAGAGTATTGCCGGTCAGAGTTTGAACAGGAAGAACCTCCTTTACAAGTCTTTTTGCAACAATGGTTACTTCGGAGAGGGTGTCGGCAGATTTATTTCTAATTGTATCTTGAGTAAATAAAGAGAGATTTGTATCGCGATGAAAACAAGTATTGGCATAGGTTACAGATAGTGAGGAGAAATAAAGGAGCAAAAAGCTCAAGAAAGAGAAGCTGTTTATTTTGAATACCCTTTTCATCCGCATAAATTTTCAAAATAATTAATCGCCTCTGAAAGAGCCTTTTCCATGTGTTTTCCAGAAGTAATCTGTTCACGCATGCGAAGGACATTCTTTTTCATCTGCGTAAGCATATCGGGAGAAAGAGCAGATATCTTTTGAGGAATATCTTTTAGAGAATCTACCAGAATTCCGATATTCTCCTTCTCTATGTAGGAAGCCAAAGCCGCTTTGCTCCAGATAATTATAGGGAGTTGCGCGCAAATATAAAATGAAACTTTATGTGGAGAGTTGTATTTTAGGTACTCCCCAAAATTTCCACTGCACTCATCGAGAGAATCCCCATCCCATACCAAACCAAAATCTGCACTCACACTCTTTATAAAATCATCGCTCCCGATATATCCTTTATTCAAAACCTTTGGATTATTGATTTGCGACAAATAACCGTTTCTGTCTCCGTAAACAGCTAAATTATAAGGCAATTCATTATTGCAAAGCTGAAAAAGAAAACTATTCTTGCGAGGGGCTATCACACCGGCGTATGCTATAGTCAACTCCGCCCGATGCCCCTTTTCTGAGGATTTATTCTCCCCGATTCTTGCCTCTGCAACTTTATCTTTTGGCTCTATTTGGGTAAGAAAGTCGTGAATACCCAATTCATTCATAGGGGTTGAAAGGCCCCTCTCTTTAAGCCATTCCCTCATTGAGTCGTTTGCAGCAATTATATAATCGCTGTGATTCAATTTCTTTATCTCATGCTCAATGGTAACCCTTTTTCTCCTGAAACTCCCTAAGTCGTGAATAAAAACAACATTATGAGCCCTTTTCAGATGAGATACCCTACAAAGAAATGTAAAGTACTTTTTTGTTGGATACTGTAAAAAGAAAATGTCCCCTTTTTTAAGAAGCAAAGAGCATTTTATTACCCCTAATAAATTGAGGAGAAATGTTCTAACCATAGAGAAATGGAAGGAACGGTGCAATCCAATGCTAATTCCTCCCATTTTTGAGATTATATCTTCATAATCCATTCTTGCTTTATATCCCGCATCGCTGATGAATCTGTAGTTCCGCGATATGTAGCAAAGCCTGTTCATTTTGTGCTATTTTAAAAACTACACAAATTTAGAAAAAATATCGCCTCGTTATCTTTTACTCTCGATATGTTAAAACTATTTAACAATAATTGTTGCAGCAGCAGAGTGGGCAGAAAACTCCGGTGCATAAGTAGATTGAAGTGTGGCAAAACCTGCATCATACTCTCCTCTACGGCTTACTCTGTAGTTGAGTTCCAAAACATATTCCCCTTTAGAGAGTTT
>CADBRQ010000043.1 GCA_902797115.1 uncultured Bacteroidia bacterium | reverse complement strand
CTATTATGATTATGGCGGTGCTGTTAAGTATACGAACAATTTCTCTTGGCACTTAATAAAGAAGAATATAAATGACTTAACTAAAGAAGATTTAACCATTATTGGTCAACCTCTTATTGTAAGGCCTTGGAATGAACGTACACCTAATATTTTCCCCCGTTTAAATGTCCTTGCAGTGTTACAGCTTCCTGAACCGGAGGAGAAGGGACGGCATACAATAACTATTACCATAAGCACAGATTCTTACAAAAAATATAAAACCACAACTGAAATTGTTTTTGAGTAAGCAGGGGGTATTTAACATTATGTTTAATTTTGTAGGAAGAATATATGAATGAGAAGTTTAAATAGAATTGATATGTAATTTAAAATACTATAAATAACTATGATAACAACATTTGAACAAGTTTTTGAGCAGCTGAAGAGTGCTCCAAAAAGAAAATTGGCTGTAGCATGGGGAGTGGACGATCACTCCATTTGTGCAACCTCTAAAGCTATTGATGCAGGTTTCTGTACAGTAACGCTTTATGGAGATAAAAAAATGATAGAGGCGGTTTGCAAAGCAGAGAACATAGATGTAAACAAATTTGCCATTGTAGATATAGACAATGAACAAAAGGCTATCCAAGAGGCAGTTACATCTGTACACAATAAAGAGAACGATGTGCTTATGAAAGGTCTTTGCTCTACAGACAAGTATATGAGAGGTATCTTGAATAAAGAGTGGGGGCTTCTTCCTCCTAAATCTGTCCTCACACATATTACTGTAATGCAACATCCTAATTACCATAAACTCATGGTTGTCAGCGATATGGCTATTATACCGCTGCCAGATTTTAAACAGAAACTTGCTATTGTAAAATATGTTCATGGCGTGTGCAAGAGTCTGGACAACCCTACACCTAAAATTGCCATGATTGCAGCTACCGAGCAGATGTTGGATGGTATGCCTGCATGTGTAGATGCAGCTCTGATTGCAAAGATGAACGACAGAGGGCAGCTTCCTGGTTTAATAGACGGTCCTCTTGCTCTTGATGTTGCAATAGATAAAGAGTCTGCACAAATTAAAAAGCTGAAAAGTGAAGTTGCCGGTGATGCCGACGCCCTGGTATTCCCTAACATAGAGAGTGCCAATGTCTTCTATAAGGTTAATACCAAGCTCATTAGTGGAGTCAGAACCGCAACCTTCGTGGCAGGAGCCGCCGCACCTTGCGTTCTCTCGAGCCGTGCAGACAGCATAGATACAAAACTGAATTCAATAGCAATCTCTTGTTTACAGGTTAAATAGTATCTCTATGTTGATTTTAGTGATAAATCCGGGGAGTACATCCACCAAGATTGCTGTATATGAAGACAGAAGATCTTTATTTGTAACAACTCTTCGTCATAGCGTAGAGGAGCTTGCACCTTTTAAGAATATTGTTGAGCAGTTTGATTTCCGCAAAGGTGAAATTCTTAAAGCTCTGAATACTAATAATATAGATTTTAGCTCATTAGATGCAGTTATTGGACGCGGAGGTTTGATTAAGCCTATTCCTTCCGGCGTTTATAGAGTTAATAACTCAATGCTGGAGGATTGTAGGATTGGTTTTATGGGAGAACATGCTTGCAATCTTGGGGCAATAATTGCGCAAAGTATTGCAGATGAGATAAAAGCAAAAAATGGCAAAGTAATACCAACCCTTATTGCAGATCCAACTGTAGTAGATGAGTTGGAGGATGTAGCGAGAATTTCCGGTCATGCTCTCATCGAGAGAACATCTGTTTTTCATGCTCTTAACCAAAAGGCAATAGCTAAAAGATATGCAAAAGAGAACTCCCTTAATTACAACGATTTGAATCTGATTGTGGTCCATCTTGGAGGGGGAGTAAGTGTTGGAATTCACAAGAAGGGGAAAGTAGTTGATGTAAACAATGCTCTCCATGGCGAAGGACCTTTTTCTCCCGAGAGGGCAGGGGGGCTTCCTACTTGGGGGGTAATTGATTTGTGCTTTAGTGGAAACTATTCTAAAAATGAAGTGATAAAACTGCTTACAGGTAAAGGAGGAGTGGTCTCCTATACGGGAACAAATTCGTTTATGGAGTTAGAAAAGGCTGTACATGAGGGGGATAAAAAAGCTATTGCAATTGAGAAAGCATTCTCTTATCAGATTGCGAAGGAGATAGGTTCTCTTGCTACGGTTGTTAATGGAGAGGTGGATGCCATTCTTATTACTGGAGGGGTGGCGCACAATAAAGGTGTGGTGGATGAGATTGCAGAACGGGTTAAATTCATAGCATCGGTTAAAGTTTATCCTGGAGAAGATGAGATGGAAGCATTAGCTTTCAACGCACTTGCAGCAATAAACGGAGAAGAGGAAATACTTGAATATAATTTCTGAAATGTCTGGAACTGAACGAATTAAAAGATTGCGGAGGAGTTTGCTTTTCATCATCATTGCATTCATTCTCTTTCAATCGCTCATTTTTCTTTTGAGACATTGTAAATCTGACTATTCAGGGGGGGAACAGCGTATTGTCAAGAGTGATTCACTTATTGCTTACGCAGATTTTATTCAGATAATAAAAGGGGAGCCATTCGATACACTTGTTTCTGTAAATACTTGGGAATCGGTTAATCCCATAGTAGAGAAATATCCGCTTATTCCTCGTGACTGCACTCTTTTGCTCTCTTCCAATATTAGGTCTATTCCAATCCCGATTCGTTCCTGTATCTCTATGAGTACTACTTATCTTCCTCATTTAAAGTTACTTGGAGAGGAACAGACAATCATCGGAATGAGTGGAACTGCTTTTGTTTATGACTCTTTGTACAATTACAGAATAGCTCAAGGATTGGTTGCAGAAATTGGTTCAGATGTGGCTCCAGATTTTGAGCGCATTCTTTCTCTCTCTCCCGATGTGCTTCTGGCATACGGAATTGCAGGGGGAGACAACTCATACATCCAGAAGCTTCGCACCCTTGGAGTTAAGGTGCTCGTAATTAACGATTATCTTGAGAACCAGCCCCTTGGAAAGCTCGAATACATAAAGCTTTTTGGTCTGATTACAGATAAGTTTTCTATAGCAGATTCTATTTTTACAGCAAGAGCAGAAGAATACAACGAATTGAAGCAGAGATGCGCAGAACGCATCGCTGAGAAAAGGAGAGTGCTTATAAATCTGCCATTTAAAGATATTTGGTATGTTCCGGGGAGTAAGAATTATACATCTATTCTTATTGCAGATGCCGGGGGAGAAATTCTAGGAAGCGTTGAGGGGGAGAGCATCTCATCGAGAGAGAGTTTTGAAAAAATGTATACTCTTGGAAAAGAAGCAGATGTATGGATAAATCTCAATAATTTCTCTACTGTCAGCGGTGTTATACATGAGAATCCTTTGTACAAAAATTTGCAAGTAGTTAAGGATAAGAGACTTTATAACAATATTAAGCGTAATACCCCCGTTGGGGGAAGTGATTTTTGGGAGGGCGGGGCAGTTGAGCCGGCTGAGATTTTGAAAGATCTGGTTACTATTTTTCATCCCGATGCAGCTGAGGCAGAGTTTGGTACGCGTCCTATGAAGTACTACATTCAACTCGCTCCTTAATCAACTTAGGATCAAATTACATAGTGGGTTGGTTTGAGAATGAACAAAGTATATGACATAGCGATAATTGGAGGCGGGGCGGCAGGTCTTATGGCTGCTGCTTACGCTTCTGAACTCTTGTCTGATGTTAAAGTTGTAACTCCTGCCGATCAACCATCCTCTCCGTCAATATTGTTATTGGAAAGAATGCCACGTCCAGGAAGGAAGCTAAATATCACAGGTAAAGGTAGTTGTAATCTGACAAATGCTAAAATGTGGGATGAATTTGCCCCACATGTTCACCCTAATCGGCAGTTTCTGAAGAGCGCATTTTATAATTTTCCTTCCTCTTCCACAATGAAGTTTTTTGAGAATCTTGGGCTTGAGCTTGTTAAGGAGCGTGGCGACAGAGTATATCCTAAAAGCAAGAGGGCTATGGATGTTACCGATGCGTTGGTTGGTACTATAAAACAAGTGGGTGTGGTTGAGATGCTTACCGATTCAATGGTAAAAACTGTTAAAGCTCTCAAGGAGGACGGGAAAGAGGAGCGATTATTTGAGATAACCTATTTAATGAATACGCAGCAATCACTTCTTTATGCCAAAAAAATACTTGTTACAACTGGTGGTTTATCTTACCCTTCTACCGGTTCTACAGGAGATGGCTACGAGATAGCAAAGAGTTTTGCTCACACCATAGTTCCATGTTATCCCTCTTTAACTGCCTTAATTCCTGCTGGTTATAAAGAGAATGAAAACCTCTCTAATTTTGGAAAATCTCTAAATGGGCTTTTGTTGAAAAATATCTCTATGGCTCTAAAGATAGATGGCAATGTTGTTCAGGAGGAGTTTGGCGATGCAGAATTTACAAGTGGTGGACTGGAGGGACCTCTTGGTTTTCGTGTAAGCCGTAAAGCTGTTGATGCTTTGATTAAAGCTCAGAAAGTGAGCGTTATAATAGATTTTAAACCTGCTCTTTCGGAACTTAAATTGACGGCAAGAATTAAATCCGATATAAAACGAGCTTTGAATAGGGGAGTTGATTCACCTATTTATATAAATGAAACTAAGCGATTGCTAAAATCTCTTTTACCACAGAAACTTATAGATCCATTCATACTCTCTCTAAAATCAGATACTCTTTCTGTTTTGAGAAACAGATCTTTATCGAAATTTGCCTTAACAAGTGAGCAGTTGGCTAAAGCACTGAAAAATTGGGAATTGGAGATAGTCGGGTATGTAGGTTATGAGCGTTCGGTAGTAACCGCCGGTGGTGTATCTTTAAAAGAAATTTCTCCCAAAACAATGGAATCAAAGTTGCAAAGAGGGCTTTTCTTTGCTGGAGAAGTTCTTGATATAGATGCAGATACGGGGGGGTATAACCTTCAGTGCGCTTTTTCAACAGCAGTTCTTGCAATTTCCTCCATGTTGCAGCTCAAAAAATAATAGAGATTGAGAGTTCCTGATAATTAAGCGTTTGAGAATTTTCTACTGTACATATTGTCGGAAGATCTAAAGTTACAAGATCACCGGTGCGCAAGGAGATATGGCGGCTTACTCTTTCAATAGCGGTATCGAAACTCTCAAAACCATCGTAAGGTGCAGAGTTGGAATGGGAAGATGCTTTCTTAGATGCAGTTATCTCTGTTGCAGCCGAAAGAAAGAGGCTCCCATCGAGAACACTCCCCTCGTCAATATCGTTTGAAACTAAATGAACACCATAGCCGCAGGTATTGTAATGGCGGTGTGCAAACTCTGAGTGTATAGCTTTGAGAGGGCGATCTATTTTCACATAAACAAATGGTATTGCAATTAGTTTTTTTATCGCATCGGGAACATAGTATTTGAAGGTGGTTATTTCTTTCCCCTCAATTGCAAGCCCTTCTGTATCAAGCTGCAGAACTTTGTGCTTCTCACTGCACAGCACTGTGTCCGGCTGAATGTAAAAGAGATCCAAGGAATCTTCTATGAATCTGAAGATATTCATGCGATAATTATTGTAAATGGTTGTGCATAAGAACTTTAAATTTTGTTCTTATTGTTTATCTCTTCTGTGCGAATTCTCGTTATGATTTTTTTTGTATTCTGAGAAAAATCACCGTTCAACATCCAGCTATAATACGAAGGTTCTTTTTCAAATACCTCTTTTACAAGCTTTCCTTTATGTTTTCCAAAATTGAATACCGGCTCTCCTTTCTCATTTTTCACAATCCTTCCTGCGTAGTCTAACTTATTGTTTGAGGTAAATTCTGCTAATTTCTCAATATCATTCTCTAATTTTCCGGCATATCTGTTTATCTGAGCTTTAAGGACTTCGTATGTTGCAACTGTGTCTCCCTCGGCAGTATGGGCATCTTCTAAATTCTTATCGCAATAAAACTGATACGCTGCAGCGAGTGTCCTTTTTTCCATTTTGTGGAAAATTGTCTGCACATCTACAAGATTATGGCGGCTGAAATCGAAATCCACTCCGGCTCTGAGAAACTCCTCCTCAAGCATAGGAATATCGAACATCGTAGAGTTGTAACCTGCAATGTCACACCCCTCTAAAAAGTTTGCAAGAGATTTTGCATATTGTTTAAATGTAGGGCAATCTTTTACATCTTCGTCTGTAATTCCGTGAATGGCAGTCGATTGTTCGCTGATGTGCATTTCGGGATTAATTCTGTGGGTTTTAATCTCGTAATCTTTATCGAGCGGCTTATCGGGATGCCTCTGCGGAAATGCTTTTAGGACGCAAATTTCTATAATTCTGTCTGTTGTAATGTTAAGACCCGTAGTCTCCAAATCAAAGAAAACTAACGGTCGTTTCAGATTCAGAGCAACTTCGTTGTTGTTAGCACTCTCCATACAGAAAACTTTTCTGAAGCCGCTTAATTAATTGAGCCGCATAGGCATAAGCAATGCGCAAATTTCTTCCTCTTCGCGTGGAGCTTCTGCCGGTTGAATCAGGGCTGCTTTTGCAGGATCTGCAAGCTTAATGCAGATTTGGTCGTAAGGTAGATTGCTTAATATCTCAATGAGGAACTGAGACTTGAACGCTATTGCCATAGGAGCGCCCTCATAGTTGCAACTTACATTTTCAGATGCGCTCATAGAGAAATCTACATCTTGTGCAGTAATGTTTATTGTGTTGTTCTGAATATTGAAAACTATCTGTCCTGTAGCTTGATTTGAACATACTGCTACACGTCTTGTGGCGTTCAATATATCTGCTCTTGAAACATTTATGATATTTGTATTGTTCTTAGGAATTACAGTTTTGTAGGCAGGGTAGGTTCCGTCTATTAAACGGCATACAACAAGTTGATTCTCAAATCTGAAGAAAGCGTTACGCAAATCAAATGTAATTGTAACTTCTTCATCGGCGAGGCGGGAAAGATTGTTTTTGAGAATCTGTGCCGGTTTTTTAGGGAGAACAAAAGAACTTACTTTATCCCCTTTAACATCGCTTCTTGTATAACATACGAGTTTATGTGCATTAGATGCAACCAGTGTTGTATTCTTAGTTGTAATATCAAAGAAAATACCGTTCATGACAGGTCTGAGCTGCTCTTCTGCAGATGCATATATAGTACTGTTCAACCCTTCTGCTAAAGTATCTGCATTAATCTTCAGCTCTTTAGGATCTTCCAAAGTCGGAAGTTCCGGGTAATCTTCTGCTTGCAAGAAAGGAATGTTGGCACTTCCGCTGGCCCAAGTGATAACTATTACATTTTTATTCTCATTTGTTTCAAATTCAACAGGTTGTGTTGGTAGTTCCTTGAAAGAATTTGTGAGCAGAAGCGCAGGGACTGCTATCTTTCCCCCTTCTTGAACATTCTCCAATTTAAGAATGGTTTTAAGGGTTGTCTCTTGGTCGCTTCCTGTGATAGTGAGGTCATTGCCCTCTAATTCCAAAAGGAAATTCTCCAATATCGGGAGTTGATTGTGTTTTTGTGGAATTACTTTGATTACAGAGAGTAATGCTTGTAATAAGTCTGTACTTGTAGCTGTAAATTTCATATTATAATATTTTTTATTGTCTTTTATCTCAGCGATACATTCAAATCGTTCTTTCTAAGAGTACAAATATAATCAAAAAAATAGTTTTTTGTAACCTTCGGGACTTTTTATTCGTATAAGAGTTGCTAAAAGAGAGAATGATTATGAGACAACTGAAAATTACAAAATCAATCACGAATCGTGAAAGCGCATCTTTAGACAAATACCTACAAGAAATAGGTAGGGAAGAGAGAATTACTATTGAGGAAGAGGTAGAACTCGCCCAAAGAATAAAAAAGGGAGATCAGTCTGCGTTGGAGAAACTCACAAAGGCAAATTTAAGATTTGTGGTGAGTGTTGCAAAACAATATCAAAATCAGGGACTTAGTCTGCCGGACTTAATCAATGAAGGAAATCTCGGTCTTATAAAAGCGGCGGAGAAATTTGATGAAACCCGTGGTTTTAAATTTATTTCATACGCTGTTTGGTGGATCAGACAGTCTATTCTTCAGGCACTTGCAGAGCAATCTCGTATTGTCCGCCTGCCGCTGAATCAAGTAGGTTCACTCAATAAAATCAACAAGCTCATCAACAAGTTTGAGCAGGAGAATGAGCGTCTTCCATCTGCAGATGAACTTGCAGATTTATTAGATCTTCCTAAAGATAAAGTTAATGATACATTGAGAGTTGCAGGCCGCCATGTCTCTGTGGACGCTCCGTTTGTAGATGGAGAAGATAATAATCTTTTGGATGTGTTGGTTAACAGCGATTCTCCACAGGCAGATAGAACGCTTTTGAACGAATCGCTGAATAAAGAGATAGAACGTGCCCTCTCAACCCTAACAGAGAGGGAGCGTAGCATTATTAAATATTTCTTTGGAATTGGTTGTCAGGAGAAGACTCTGGAGGAGATAGGAGAAGAGTTCGATCTTACAAGAGAGAGAGTCAGACAGATTAAAGAGAAAGCTATCAGGCGTCTCCGTTCTAACCGCAGTCGTCTTCTAAAGAACTATCTTGGCTAATGGCTCCTGCTGGCTTTTTGCAAAAAATTTCAGATGGTGTAATTTGGCTTAGCGATACGCTCTGCCACTATCCGGAGTTCATTCTCTTGATAGGAGGAGGTCTTTTTTTCCTTTTTTACTCTCGATTCGTCCCTGTCCGTTATTTCGGTAAGGCTCTGCGTGCATTGAGAGTAAAAGATAATTCGCCTGGACAAATCAGTAGTTTTGAGGCACTTACAAGTGCTATTGCTGCAACGGTGGGGATGGGGAATATTGCGGGTGTAGCAATCGCTATTATGATAGGAGGACCGGGAGCTATTTTTTGGATGTGGGTGAGTGCGATAGTAGGTATGGCCACAAAGTTTTTTGAGGGAACTCTTGCAATAATGTATAAAGGGAAGGATGAAAATGGCGAGGTTCAAGGAGGACCTATGTATATGATTACTAAAGGATTAGGTCCTAAATGGAAACCTCTGGCAGTTTTCTTTTCTGTGGTTGGTCTTATAGGAACTCTTTGCGTTATGCAGGCAAACCAGCTCACAGAGGCAATAATCACAATTTTTACTACACCTGCAGGAATTGAAAATACCGTAATGTTGAGATTTCTAATAGGTTTGGGGATCTGTCTCATTGTATCTTTAGTAGTTTTGGGAGGAATTAAGCGAATTGGAAAGATCTCTTCTAAGATAGTCCCTTCAATGGTTCTTCTCTACTTTATATTAGTGTTTTACATTATTTTGACAAATATCTCAATGGTTCCTTCTGTTTTTGCAAGCATATTTCGTGGGGCTTTCTGTTTTGAAGCCGGGGCGGGTGGTGCGATAGGGGCATTTTTTATGGTTGCAACTGTGGGAGCAAGGAGAGCAACGCTTGTTAACGAAGCGGGTGTGGGTACTGCAAGCATGATGCACGGAGCTTCAAAGAATCAAGAGCCTGTAAGAGAGGGGCTTGTAGCTATGCTTGGGCCTTCAATAGATTCTGGCTTGGTTTGTACCCTTACTGCACTTGCTATTCTGATTGCCACTCATGGAGGAACTTATATAGTACCGGATGATGATCTTGGAATCAAAGGGTTGGAAATTGCACTCCACTCTTTTGGCGCATCGATACCATTCTATATTTACAAAGGACGGCTTGGATCTTATTTACTGATGGTTATACTCTTTTTCTTTGCCTTTTCTACAATGTTCTCTTACTCTTACTACGGTACCAAATGTGCCAACTATCTCTTTGGGGCAAAGTATGGGAAGTATTATAGCTATTTCTTCCTCGCCATGCTTGTAGTGGCTGCGGTAATCCCTTTGAGTGTGGCGGTTGCAATTATAGATTTGGCATATTGCCTGATGGCGTTTGTTACGATGTTCACTCTCTTTAGGCTTGCTCCAAAAGTTAAGAGAGCAGCAAAGGAATATTTTAAATGGAAATAATTAATAAACAATAATAGATGACACCGGAATTATTTGTATCTCAGTGCGTTATAAAAGCAGTAGAATCGCTTTACGGAGTCTCTCCGGAATCTAAAATGATACGGCTTCAGACAACCAGAAAGGAGTTTGAGGGAGATCTCACAGTTGTAACATTTGCTCTGCCTAAATTGAGTAAAAAAACGCCAGAAGCAACTGCAGAGGAAATAGGAATTTTCCTGAAAGAGAATTTTCCTCAAATAGCTGCATATAATGTAGTTAAGGGCTTTCTAAATATAAAGCTTTCCGATGAGTTCTGGTTGGAGATATTTAAAGAAATCATATCTGATAAAGATTTTGGGCAGCTTCCACCTACAGGTAAAACTGTTATGGTTGAATACTCATCGCCGAATACAAATAAGCCTTTACATCTGGGACATATAAGAAACAATCTGTTGGGTTGGAGTGTGGCCCGCCTGATGGAGGCAAATGGGCATAAGGTGGTGAAAACCAACATCGTGAATGATCGCGGCATTCATATTTGCAAGAGCATGCTTGCGTGGAAGCTCAGGGCAAATGGAGCAACTCCTTCATCTACAGGTGTTAAGGGAGACCATTTTGTGGGTGATTATTACGTAGAATTTAATAATCTGTTAAAAGCAGAGGTAGAGGAGATTCTTTTAAAAGAGCCGCCATTGGCAGATCCTGAGGCACAAAAGGGGAGCATTAAGGAACTTGAACGAACAGCTCCAATTCAGCAGCAAGCACAGG
>CADBRQ010000042.1 GCA_902797115.1 uncultured Bacteroidia bacterium | reverse complement strand
TTATATGTTCAGAGATTGTAAAAATTTGAATAAGATTACCTGTCTTGCAACAAATATCAGTGCCACCGAAGCTCTTGAATGTTGGGTGGAGAATGTTGCAACAAGCGGTACATTTGTTAAAAATGGTTCAACTTCATGGCCAAGCGGCTCCAATGGTATTCCATCGGGATGGGTTATAAAATAGGGTGAATAATCTTCCTATGCAGTTAGTCAAATGGGATAGACAGAGAGATAAAAAACAAAACAATAGTATCCATTAAATAATATAAAACGTTATGTTAAAAAGTATTAAACAATTATATGCCAATTGCAATTTTACTTTTATTATTGCGGTGCTCATTGCTGCTTTCATGGCAATATCTTTTGCAGCGTGTTCAAAGGAAGATGCTCCGATGACTCCTGAACAAAAGGAGAATATTTCGGGAAGGGTTTGGAATGTCTCTGTTAAATCTATAAAACAGAATCAAGAAGGGACAACAAAACTTGTAAAAGGAAACAATTCAGATGGTTCAGACGATGTGTCTGTTGCAAGCGAAGATGGCTGGGAAGATATTTCTGAAGAGAGTTCCAAAGGAACCAAAGGGCTTTATATGCCTAACTCTAACACAATTAAAAGTTATTGGCAGGTAGGAGAAAAAGTTTACGTCTATTGGGGGGGGACTAAAGTGGGCGAACTTACAGTAAAAGCGAGCGGTGCAGCAAGTAATGAAACGACACTAGTTGGAACCATATCTGAACCACATGCAGGAAGTTGGACTGTTTCCACCCCATTGCAACTCTATACCATAAGCAATGTTAAAAGTTATAAAGATCAGAAAGGAACTATTGAAGATATTGCCTCCCGTTTTGATTATGCACAAGCAAATGTTACAATTACAGCTTTAGACAACGCAAACTCAACCATAAAACTCTCCGATGCAACATTCCAAAACCTCCAGTCTATCAACTATTTCTCTTTCGATTATCCGGGGAGTTCGAGCAATAAAATCAAACGGCTTACAATTACCTCAAAAGTACTTGCAGATGGTGGGATGGCAACAATTATTCCCGATACGCCTACAACCGATTTTTATGTAGCACTCTCCAATGCCTCCTATACTTCGGTTGAAAAAGTTTACTACGATTTTACTGCCGAAATGGAAAATGGAGAGATTTGGTCTGCCAGAAAAAAGGCAAATCTGAAAAATGGTAAATTTTATGCTATCAAAGACTTTAACACCCTTGTAAAGTATGGTGCCTCAACCCCTCTTACAGTTGAGATTGCCGATAATGCAGCAAATGGTACAATAACCATAGACAATCCGAATGGTAAAACCTTTTTTATTAAGAAAAATGATGAGGGGCAATATAATACAATGCTCCCTACTATTACAATAAATGTTACTGCAGGAGATAGGGTGGTATTACGAGGCAGCTCTACAGTTTATGGTTCTACGGAGGAATACACCTATTTAGAAGAAAATAATACACATATCAGATGTGATGTTCCTCACTACATTTATGGAAACATTATGAGCTTGGTAGTCCCATACAATTTTGATATGCCGGAGTCGGATGAGCGTCTAAAAGAGGTCAAAGCACGAGGTTTTTCGAGTCTGTTTTATGATAACAAACAAATGTACTCTCATCATTCAAAAACTCTGCTGCTGCCTGCAGAAAAAGTTGGCAGGGGTGCTTATTATAAGATGTTTCATGGGTGTAAGAACTTAACGAAAGCACCTGACTTACCGGCAACAACATTAGACCCTACAAAAGTCTATATCTTAGAGGGGTGTTATCAAGCAATGTTTGCCTATTGTGATAATTTGACAGAAGTACCCGACATATTACCCGCTACCACGTTAAATGAGATGTGTTATCATGCAATGTTTATGGATTGTAAAAGTTTAACGGCCTCTCCAATACTTCCGGCTGAAAAATTACCGACCTATTGTTATAGGAGCATGTTTCAAGGGTGTTCAAGTCTAAAACAGATAACTTGTTACGCAACAGATATTTCCGGCGTTGACTGTTTAGATAACTGGGTTCACAATGTTTCTCCAACGGGAATATTCATAAAAAATCCGGAAACTTCTTTTCCGTCGGGACCAAATGGTATTCCAACGGGATGGAAGAATGATGAGCCACTCACCATAGAGGCAATAGAGAGTGGAACAATAACGATATTTAATAGCCTCAAAAACGCCATCACTTACGGAAAATCTATCAATATTGGCTCTGCAACAACATCTGATAGCGAGGAAATCTACATAACTGTTTCTGCGGGAGATAAGGTAAGATTATGGGGAGATACAGAAGTTTACGGAGACGATACGGGTACATGGAGATTTACCAATATAAGAGCAGATTGTGAGCATTATATTTATGGAGATATAAGAAGTCTGATAAGTAGCGATAATTATCCAAATGTTACAACACTTAAGCCATACGCATTCAATGGGCTGTTTTCATACAATAGCAAAATGAGAAGTCATCCGACGCTCACTTTAAGGATTGCCGTAGAAAAGGTTGGTGAAAAAAGTTGCGAACGAATGTTTGAAGAGTGTTTACTATTAGAGAGAACTCCTCTGCTTACAGCAACAACTTTAGGAACCAGTTGTTATGAAAATATGTTTGCCGGTTGTGACAATCTTGTAGAAGTTACTCCCCTTCCTGCAGAGATTATGAAACCATACTGTTACCAGATGATGTTCAACAGATGTGAAAAATTGGTTGATGCACCGGCTCTTCCGGCTATGACACTTGCCGAGGGGTGCTATGCAAATATGTTTGACGGTTGTATTTCACTTGAAAACGCCCCTCTGCTAAAAGCTACAACTCTTGCAGATTTTTGTTATGCAGCAATGTTTGGAGCTTGCATTTCACTTGTAAATGCTCCTGCTCTCCCTGCACTAAACTTGGCAATGGGATGTTATGATAATATGTTCTCTGGCTGTAAATTGCTTCAGACAGCACCTGACTTAAATGCTCCAAATTTGGTTGATTATTGTTATTATGCAATGTTTAGAGATTGTTCATCTCTGAAGACAATAAAATGCCTTGCAACAAATATCACCGCCGACTCTTGTCTGGAAGATTGGGTAGAGGGTGTAGCGTCAAGCGGAAAATTTACTAAAAAGACGGGTACTGTATGGCCGGTTGGAACCAGCGGCATACCAGCAGGATGGGACGTAATAGAAAATTAGCTTAATTTAGTTTAGTTTATAGTTGTTTTTTGAATATGCCGTATATGGCCGACCCCGAGCCGGTCATTGCGGCATAAATTGCACCCTTAGACAATAGTGCATCTTTGGTCTCTCTCAACTGTGGATACTCTTGAAAGATTGGCTCTTCAAAATCATTAACAATACTGTTTTGCCACTGCTCAATTGGTTGTGAAATAAGTTTTAAAAGTGAATTTTGTTCTGAACTCTGCTCTCTTTCGCCAACAATTGAATATGCGTGTGGCGTAGAGATAAAGATATTGCTCGGAATAATCTTTATATAATAATCGTCATATAGCTTGCTTAAAGCAGCACTTGCCTTTTCTATCCATTTCTCTCTCTCGGCGATACGATTCTCTTTCTCAACAACATGCCCATCTCTCTCTGCGATACGGCTCTCTCTTTCAGCAGTATGCCCCTCTCTCTCGGCTACACAGCTCTCTCTTTCAGTAACATGCCCATCTGTTTTGTGTATTGGTCTGTTCGCACACCCTTCTGCCCCGACGGCTCCAAGCGGAGTGATAACCTCCCCTCTTCCCTCAATAAGAGCCGGTTGTGGATTTATAAAAAAAGGGCAATCGCTCCCAAGAGCAGAGGCAAATTCAAAAAGTTGCGCATCGCTGAGGGATAGATTGAATAATTGAGAGAGTGCTTTTAACATATAGACTCCGTCTGCACTGCCCCCTCCAAGTCCTGCCCCGATTGGGACATTTTTTTCTAAATAAATATTTACGGGAGGAAGATTAAAATGCTTATCTAAAGCGTGATATGCTTTAACGCAACTATTTTGCTGCGGGTTGCCGTTTATTGTAATGCCGCTTGTTAAGATTCGTACTTTCCCTGCTCCGCAAAAACACCCCTCGCTAACTTCTATTTTATCGCCGATAAGATTGCTATTGTATTCATTTACAGGGAAAAATATGCTTTCTATATTATGAAATCCATCCGGACGGACCCCAAAAACATGGAGACCTATATTAATTTTTGCACTTGTTGTTATAGAAATCTTTTTCAAATTTTTCATCCAATACAAATGCGCAATTTTACCTCTTCAACACCATAGTGGCTGATTCACACAGAGTTGTCTGTATTCTGCGAATTCAGGATTTTATCTATTTTTTGGGCGTAATCCAGAGATGTGTCTTCAAGAAACTGAATTTCAGGGACAATTCTTAACTGCTTTGCAACAATGTGTCCGAGTTCTCCGCGAATAGATTTATTGTTAATTTCCAAATACTCCATCACGCTTTTGCGCTTTTCGCTCGGAAAGACACTTACAAAAACTTTAGCGTATGAAAAATCGGGGCTTACTCTAACCTCACTTACAGTAACAAGCGCACCACCGAATGCCCCCATTCCCTTGCTCCTGATTATCTCTGCAAGATGCCGTTGTAACTCCCGTTGTATTTTTTGAGGTCTTTTACTGCTCTCCATCTCTAAACACTTTTAAAGTTATTCAAAGCGTAAAATATAGTAGTTCTTTTTACCCTTTTGCAGAAGAACATATTTATTATTTATTAAGTATGAAGCATTTAACGTACCGTTAGCGTCTGTGAATTTCTCTTTGTCCACACTAAATCCGTTTGCCTGAATCATTTTGCGAGCCTCTCCTTTAGACGGAAATACTTGAGTTTCAACGGCTAATAAATCGAGAATAGGTGTTGAGAGTTTCTCCTTGGAGAGTACAAACTGTGGAACTCCCTCAAACACATCAAGAAAAGTTCTCTCATCTAAATTCTGTAAAGCTTCGCGAGTTGCTTTTCCAAAGAGAATTTGCGATGCCTCGAGTGCTTTGTTATACTCTTCCTCTCCATGAACCATTATTGTAACCTCTTTAGCCAAAAGCTTTTGAAGAGTTCTAAGCCCCGGATCTTTACGATGTTCTTCTATTGCATTATCTATCTCTTCTTTAGAAAGCATAGTGAAGATTTTGATATATTTTTCTGCATCTTCATCCGATACATTCAACCAGAACTGAAAGAAGGTGTATGGGCTTGTATATTCGGCACTTAACCAAATATTACCTTTCTCTGTTTTACCAAATTTTCCTCCATCTGCTTTTGTAATCAGAGGGCAGACGAGTGCAAAAACTTCATTACCTGTAGTTCTTCTGATAAGTTCTGCTCCTGTTGTGATATTGCCCCACTGGTCGCTCCCTCCCATTTGAAGCTTGCAGTTGTAATGCTCGTTAAGGTACTTGTAATCATACCCCTGCACAAGTTGATATGAGAACTCGGTAAAGGACATCCCCTCTCTCTCTTCTCCGCTGAGTCTCTTCTTTACAGAATCTTTTCCCATCATATAATTGACGGTTATATGCTTGCCTACATCGCGGATGAAATCTAAAAAAGTGAAATCTTTCATCCAATTATAGTTATTCTCAAGGATGGCTTCCCCATTTTCAAAGTTCAGAAATTTAGAGAGTTGCTTTTTTATGCACTCTTGATTGTGGCGCAATGTCTCTTCATCTAACAAGTTACGCTCCTGGCTTTTCATGCTTGGGTCTCCAATCATGCCGGTTGCCCCCCCCAAGACTGCAATAGGTCTGTGACCGCACGCTTGGAAATGTTTGAGTATCATTATGCTGACAAGATGTCCAATATGCAGAGAATCTGCTGTGGGATCTATTCCTACATATGCGGTAGTTGCTTCTTTCATCAACTGTTCCTCTGTTCCCGGCATCATTGTGTGGATCATTCCACGCCACTTTAGTTCTTCAACAAAATTTTTCATTTATATATATGTGTATCTATTTATGTATTATCTGTTTATCTATAATCTACACCAGCTTTTATGCTACGTTTTTTCTGCCTCTATAAACTCCTCCCATAACGGTTTGCAAAGGTAGAAAAAATGAGTATCTTTGACAAATAATCAATAAATAGATAATTATCAATAACTACAGAAATATGAAAAGAATAGTTTTTATCGCGATGCACTTATCTTTTATTTTCGCACTCTATATCGCAATCTCTCTATCTTTTGTGCAACCATCTTATGCACAAGAAGTTCCCGGTGGAATGGGAGGTAAGAAAATGGTACACTCCCAACCGAACAAACCTATCGCTGAGGAGTTGAGAAGTGAAGATTTGCTTAACCTCAATATGAATACAGGGCTTGAAGCGTGTGTGCAAATTTCGGATATAGAACCTCTTAAAATAGATACTGTGCGCATTAAACGCCTTAAAAACAAATATGTCTTCTTTATCACTCAGCCGATAGATCACTGGAATCTTAAAGTTGGAACTTTTAAACAAATGGTGGTTGTGGCATTTGCCGGTACAGATAGACCTAACGTTCTTGTAACAGAGGGATATACCGGAAAGTATGCTCTTAATCCTGCTTACGATGAAGAGGTTGCCAGACTTCTGAACTGCAACTATGTTGTGGTTGAACACCGTTATTTCAACAGGAGTGTCCCTTTTATGCAAGAAGATTCTTCAATTACTTGGAGCAACTTAAATTGGGATTATATGACCGCCCGCCAAGAAGCTGCAGACCTTCACAATGTTAGAACGCTCATGGGAAAACTTCTAAAAGGAAAATGGGCTGCTACCGGAATAAGCAAGGGGGGAGAAAATTGTATGGCATATACTTCGTTCTATCCGGAAGATTTAGCTTGCTCTGTTCCGTATGTTGGTCCGGTGGCTTTTGCTCAAGAAGACCGTCGTCCTCAGCCGTTTATATCAGATAGTTGCGGAACTGCGGAAGGGCGTAAAATAATTTATGAATTTCAGAAAGAGGTGCTCAAAAGAAGAGCGTCATTTGAGCCGATGCTCTCTCAATGGGTTGCCAAAAATAAAATGACAACAAATCTGACCATCTCTGAACTATTGGATTACTGTGTTCTTGAATTTCCGTTTGCTTTCTGGCAGTGGGGGTACGACCCTAAAATAATCCCCTCTCTCAACTCTTCCGACGATACTATTTTCAACTTTTTTGTCCGCTCTGTAGGACCGGATTATTTCCAAAGTTGGGACGATAATGCTCCATTCTTTGTGCAGGCAGCCAAGGAGTTGGGCTACTATCCATATAATACCAAACCTTTAAAGGGATTGTTGAGTATAAAGAGTTCAAGGGGGTATTTGCGCAAGATATTCTTACCAGGAGGAAGAAGATTTAAGTTTGACAAATCGCTGAGTAAACATATAACACGCTTTATTTCAACAACTTCTAATAATATGATTTTCGTTTATGGGGAGTGGGATCCATGGTCTTCTGTGCGTCCTGCAAATCCGGGACATGAGAATATAAAATTCTATATTGCACCGGGGGGAAGTCATAGAGCGCGCATTTCTAATCTTCCGCCACAGATGAAGGATGAGGCGATTGCGCTGTTAAAGAAGTGGTTAGAGGTATCGGATTAACCAACAAGCCAGACCATAACGTGGTCTTCAAAGACTTCGTACTCTAAGTTGAACTCTTCTTCATTGAGGAGTTCTTCTCCGTCATCGTCTATAACCTGCTCATTTTTAGGGTATTTAAAGACGGCTTCAATTTGTCCCTCTTCGTGAACGTTAAACTTGTCTAACTCAATATCTTCTGAAAAATCTACCTGAAATCTATCCATTCTTTTGTAAATGGCCTCTTTAGCACACCAGTAGATTGCGAGCTGAATGTTGCGTTCTCTGACCTCTTCCGCATCTTCTGCATCTGCTTCAATAAGATCTTCTTTCTCCTCTTCGGTAAGTGCTTTTTTCTCTACGGCAGTAAAATTCCTCTTAATGCTCTCTATATCTATTCCAACCTCCTCTGTAGGGTGTAAAATTACAGCCGCAAAATTATCTGTATGTGTGATACTTATGTGTGTTGCATCATTTTCTATATACGGGCTTCCGTTCTCGTGATGACCAATGTGCATAACTTGTCCGAAGATGTCATTGACCAAAAGCCTTATTGCAAGTTGTTGGGTTCTGAGTTTTTGGCTTTTGTTCCAGTTGATTTCTTCCAAATCTTCTTCCATTTCATCTCTTGCGTCTGCGCCAAGAAGTTCTAACATTTCTTCTTCGCTCTCAACTATTTGCCACACTCCGATTGTAGCACCGTTCTTAAAAGTTTTCTTTAAATATATTCCCATTTTTATATTATTGTCGTTATCAATTTTCGTTTCGTTTCCCTTCATTTCCTTCC
>CADBRQ010000041.1 GCA_902797115.1 uncultured Bacteroidia bacterium | reverse complement strand
AGGGATTGAATTCTTTTATTTTTGATATTAATTTTTGAGCACACGCCTCCATTGTTGCTCCCGTAGTTAGGACATCATCTACAAGCAGTAGATTCACTTTTTTCTCTTTTTTTTTGAGCAATATCGCTTCAATCTTTTCTCATTTACTTCAAACGCATCGTTTATGTTTTTAAACCTCTCCAACTTGTTCAGCCGGGTTTGAGTGTTAGTAAAACGTACTCTTTTAAGCAGATGTGGTTCTACAATAATTTTCCCGATAATATTTTGTTCACTCTTTGCATTATTTTTACTTGCATCACTTTTACTTGCATCGCTTTTGCTCGTATCACTTTTGCTCGCATTACTTTTGCTCGCATTACTTTTACCTGCATCATCTTTACTCATTTGAATAGTATTGCCAAGCATATAATCAATTATACCTTTTTGCACCCCCCTTGCTATAACTTCTGCCTGATTGTAACCGCGTTTCCTTTTCTTACGCCTGTGCAAGGGAATAGGAACAATAGTAATTCCCTCTTTTAAAGCATCTACCATAAAAGGAGAGGTTGATATTGCATTTCCTAACAGTTCCCCTAACTCTTCTCCAATTCCGATTTGACCATGATATTTGAAGTTATGCATCGCCTCTCGAATTTCTCCCTTGTAAACCATTAAGGCTATTACATCTTCTATATTTGTTCTCCCAACAAATGTATCTTTTGCGGGATTTGACCGATAATGCCAAAAGAAAGTAAAAGGGAGCTCGGCAAAGCACTCTGTGCAAAAACTTTTTTCAAATCCTCGTAATTCACCACCGCAAATACAACATGTTCGCGGAATGAACAAATCTGCCACTGCCTCCAAATACTTGTTTGCACTTTTTCCAATTCTTCTCATATTCTCTCCTCTATTTTTTTTCTAAAACCGATTTGGTTGCTGCAAATATGGTGAGAGATGTAGGGATTATTCGATAATTAAACGTGTATAAACGATTATATCCGTTTAATAGGATCGAATATTTTTTCATAATCGTTTAACAGAGTGGGAAGTTTTGAAATATCTGTTTAATGGAGCGAGAAACTTTGGATATCTGTTTAGCAGAGTGAGAAGTTTTGAAATATCTGTTTAGCAGAGTGGGAAGTTTTGGATATCTGTTTAATGGAGCGATAAACTTTGAAATATCTGTTTAACGGAGCGATAAACTTTGGATATCTGTTTAGCTGAGCGATAAACTTTATGATATCTGTTTAACAAAGCGAGAATCTGTAAAGTATCCGTTATAGGAAGAAATGTTATATTTTTGCAACTTAGAAAATTATGAAATTTTACGACCAACATTCACACACTGTTTTTTCTCCCGATGCGAGAACAACTGTATTGGAGGTGGCGGAACATATCCTTAAATGCAGAAACAAAAAAGTTTCTGAGAATAGTGCAGAAGGGGTTTTGCTAAAATCTGATGCTGGTTTAGTTGCCGGTATTGCTTTTACAGACCATCTGGATTTGGAACCTCCGATTCACCCATTGAGATTTAAGTTCGACATATCTGATCAGCAGGCTGAAATACAAAGAGTTCAGAAAATCATTAACGAACAGGGTGATAAACTGAGTTTGTTCAGAGGGGTAGAAGTGGGATTACAGCCACACTCTATAAAACTCTCTAAAGAGTACATTGAGCCATATAGATTTGATGTGGTTATTGCTTCGCTCCATTTTATAGATGGTTTAGATCCGTATCGCGGAACATATTTTGAGGACAAGGATTACAAACAAGCGTTTTCACACGCATACGAGGTTATGTATAAGACTGTTACAGCATTTGAAGAATTTGACATACTTGGTCACTTTGATTATGTGGCGCGCTACTCTCCTTATACAGTGCAAGATATATTTTATAAAGATTTTCCCGATGAATTGGATGCCTTGCTCAAGTATTTGGCAGAAAATGGAAAGGCGTTGGAAATTAACACCAAAACGTACGCTCTTCATCCGAATCGGCATATTCAGATTTTAGACACAAACATACTCGCTCGTTTTAAAGAGTTTGGTGGTGAGTTGATTACGCTTGGCAGCGATGCTCATACGGCACAACGTATTGGTGAACATTTTGAGTATTATTGGGAAGTTGTTAAAAGTGTTGGTTTTACTCATCTTGCTTATTTTGAGAACAGAAAACCGATATTTTATAACCCTGAGAGTATCTGATAATTTTGAATGCTTGTTTGAATATAATGGAAAATCTTGAATATATTCTTGAATATAATTGAGAATCTTGAATATATTCTTAAATGTAATGGTAATGAAAAATCTTGAATCTATTTTGAGTGTAATTTTTGAAGGTTTTAGAGATATTTTTTAACGAAAAATGAACTTTTTACAGTTAGAACATAAGATAGGTTTTGATGTTATACGGCAACGGGTAAAGTCCTATTGCTCAACAGATTATGCGCGCCGTAGGGCAGAGGAAGAGGAGATTGCAAGGAGTGTGAAAGAGGTTGAAAGACGCCTTAATCTGGCAGAAGAAATGAGAGTTATTTTATTGTTTGAGAGCAGATTTCCGCAGACAGGCTTCACAGACTGTACCGTTTTTCTTAAAACACTCCAAACTCCAAGCAGTTCTATATCAGTGGAAAACTTAAGACGCTTGAATTCTTTTATGACAGAACTGCGGCTGGTTAAAAGCTTTTTAGAAGGAACAAAGCCTGAACAATATCCTCATTTTAAGAACTTTGCAAAGAATACTATCTATTTTTCCGAGATTGCAAATAGAATAAATAATATATTAAACAAGAACGGAGAGATAAAAGATAATGCTTCGGATGAGCTTGCGAAAATTTGTAAAGGGATAAAAAATGCCTCTAACTCTGTACAAAGAAGAATCGAGAATATTCTCAAACGTGCTAAAGAAGAGGGGATTGCAGATGAAGATGCTACTATTTCTGTTCACGATGGCAAACTTCTTATCCCGGTAGCCGCTCACAATAAAAAAGGATTGAGTGGAGTAGTTCAGGGGGAGAGTGCGAGTGGGAAAACTTTTTTTATAGAACCGCTTGAGGTTGTGGAACTTAACAATCAACTCAAAGAGTTGGAATTTGCAAAAGAGAGGGAAATATCTAAAATTCTTTTTGAGTTTACAGAGTTTTTAAGGCCATATCTTTATGATCTACTGGATGGTGCGAAATTTATCGGCGAGGTGGATTTTATAATGGCTAAAGCACTTTGTTCAAAGGGTTATGGGGGAGCAATGCCGATAATTTCTAAAGATAAAATTCTGAAAGTTAAAGAGGGGCGACATCCTGTTTTGGAATCGGCTTTAAATAAGGAGAATAAGAGTATTATTCCTCTTAATTTAGAATTAGATTCGCAGCATAGGATTTTAATTATCTCCGGTCCGAATGCGGGAGGTAAATCGGTCTGTCTTAAAACTGTAGGGATTATTCAATATATGCTTCAGTGGGGAATTCTAACGCCATGCTCACCGGCCAGCGAGTTTCCGATTCTAAAGGAGATTTTTATTGATATAGGAGATGAGCAATCTCTTGAAAACGACCTCAGTACATATAGTTCACATCTGTTGAACATGAAGAACTTATTGCAAAATGCAACAGCAGATTCCCTTGTGCTGATAGATGAGTTTGGCAGTGGAACAGAACCGGCAGCAGGCGGGGCGATTGCAGAGACAATATTGGAGGAGTTGGAAGCAGTGGGGGTATATGGCGTTATTACAACTCATTACACAAATCTGAAAGTGTATGCAGAAAATTCCAAAGCTGTAATTAATGGCGCAATGCTCTTTGACAGCGTTAATATTCAGCCACTTTATAAATTAGAGGTTGGTATTCCGGGCAACTCTTTTGCTTTTGATTTAGCACGTAAAATTGGATTGAACGAACAAATTGTTCATCGTGCTGAGGAGAAAGCAGGGAACGATTTTATAGATCTTGAACGTCAGCTCCGTAAGGTCTCTAAGAATCGCAGAAAGCTTGAAGCAACTTTGACAAAAATAAAGTTTACAGATAGGAATTTAGAAGATGTGACAGAGCGTTACTCTCGGGAACTTACAGAAATACAGAAGAGTAAAAAAGAAATCATAGAAAATGCAAAACGAGAGGCAAAGCAGATTCTGGAGGAGGCGAATAGGAAAATTGAGAGTACAATAAAAAGCATTAAAGAGGCACAGGCGGAGAAGGAGAAGACAAAACAGGCAAGGAAAAATCTCAAGCAGTTCTCTGTAAATCTTTTAGATTCAGAAGACTCTAAAAAGGATGAAGCTATCAATAAAAAGATTGCTCAATTAGAGGCACGCCGTAAAAGGCGATTGGAAAGAAGATCGGTAAAAGAGCAGAAGAGTAGAGATGAAGTCGCAGAGCTTGAACCAAGGATTGGATCCAAGGTTAAAGTTGCAGATAGTGAGCTAATTGGCACAGTTCTCAAAATAGATAAAACAACACTCACAATAGGGGTGGGGGAGATTTCCAGCAGAGTAAAAATTAAGGATGTAACAGTAATTTCTAATGCAGAGTTTGAAAAGCAGCGCAGTGGAAAAAATACAACTAATGCGCTAAAACATAATCTATTAAATGTAGATGATGGGATTGCATCGCGAAAACTAAACTTTAAAACTGAGATAGATTTAAGGGGGGAGAGGCTCGGCGATGCGTTAGATGCTGTTGCCCGTTTCATAGATGATGCTCTATTGGTAAATGCCTCAACACTAAGGATTTTACATGGAAAAGGTACCGGCGTTCTCAGAGAAGAGATACGCAAGTACCTTAAAACAATACCCCAAGTGAAGGAGTTTTACGACGAAGATGTAAGATTTGGCGGCGCAGGAATAACGGTTGTAGTTATTGAATAGGAATGACTAAAACCATTAAGTTCTTAAAAGTCAGCTAATATCTTTTACTTCTTGATAAAAACAACACGGCGATTCTTTGCGCGTCCATCTTCTGTTTTATTATCTGCAACCGGCTCATGTGAACCCTTTCCTACAGGGCGGAGATTGAAAGCATCTACTCCCAATCCTTCAAGAGCTTTAACCACAGCTTCTGCCCTTTGTTGAGAGAGTTGATCATTGATTTTGTCTGAGCCCTGATTGTCTGTATGTCCTTGAACCTCAAATCGTACACTCGGATTCTTTTTCATGTACTCTGCAATCTTTTGAATCTCGTTCATAGATTCTGACTTGAGTGAAGCTTTTCCGGTGTCGAAAAGAATATTGTTTGTTACAAACTGTCCTGTCTCGGCAATAGCTTTTTCTATAGGGGACATCTCTTGGGCATTGCGCTCATAAAGCTCTACACCACCTTTTGCAAGACGAACATTTGTGATGTAGTCTAAATGATCCTCCCAGAACTCATTCTCAAAAATGAACCACTCTGCTGGTTTGGCGTTTGGAATGTTAATCATACGAACATCGTTAATATAAACCTTTAATGCTCGTTTATTGAATGATAGGGCAAAGTGATTCCAATCATTTTCATTTATAATCTCTGCATAATCTTTAGTTCCCGATACCTCATTCTCTGTGTTGGGATTAATAACACTCCACCAGATCCTGTCTGTATTGAAACCAATTAAATGGTGATCATTGTCAATTTTGAGAAGTAATTTATAGCATGAACTGTGATCCTCTTCTCCGGTAACAAAATAGTCAAATTCAAGTGTGTAGAAATCTGGGAGATAATTTTTTGAACCATCCTTTATAAGCGGTGTAATCTCTGTATTTGAACCGTTTACAAGTCTTACGGCTTTCTTTCCGTTCATTTTTGCCACCTCTGCATTATTGCTGATAAGGTCCCATTTAGAAGGGAACTCTCCCATCTGCTCGTTTGCAAAATTGTCTTCGAATATAACAACGGTTCCTGGTACAAAATCGCTCTTAACATCCTCTCCTTGAGCTTTTTTCTTTTTCTTGGAAACCTGTTGGGAAGAATCTTCCTCTTCGTCATCTACATCTTTTTTAGAATTACTGCTCTTATCCTTTTTTGAAGTTTTTTTGTTAAGAGCTTCATCTACAGCCTTTTCAGTTTTATCCTCAACATTTTTCTCAACAGTTTTTTTAGCTGTTTCCACAGCTTTGTCTTTGAGTTTTCCCAACCAACCTTGTGCGTTGGCAGTTAAGGTAAATGCAAAAATGAGAGCCAGCATCAAAAATAGCTTTTTCATAATCGTATTATTTTTAAATTGTTAATATCTTCTCGATATCATTATGTAATGTACAAATATATTAAATTTTAAACACTTTTTTTATTGTTGGAACGCTGTCTAATAGTTCCCATCCGAAAAATTGTACTTTCTTTTTACTTTTTTTGCCGTTTATCTCAAATGTAACCTCTTGAGTATATGGTTTTCTTCCCATGTGGCCGTATGCCGCACATGGTTCGTAAATAGGGTTTGTAAGTCCAAATTTCTCTATGATTTTTGCAGGGCGAAGGTCGAATATTTCACCTACGGTTTTTGCTATCTGCCCATCGCTGAGGAGTTTATTATTTTGAAGAACTTTTGCAGTTCCAAAAGTGTTAATAAAGATGCTGATAGGTTTTGCAACACCAATGGCGTATGAAATTTGAATCTGCACTTCATCTGCCACTCCGGCTGCTACAAGGTTTTTGGCTATGTAACGAGCTGCGTATGCGGCGCTTCTATCGACCTTGCTTGGATCTTTGCCACTTAATGCGCCCCCTCCATGAGCTCCTCTTCCTCCGTATGTATCTACAATGATTTTTCTTCCGGTAAGCCCGGTATCTCCGTGAGGTCCTCCTATCACAAATTTGCCGGTAGGATTAACTAAAAGAGTATATCCTTTTGTAAATAAGGATTTTATCTCTTTTGGCATTCTCTTTAGGAAGCGAGGAATAAGAATATTCTGCACATCTTCTTTTATCTTTTTTAACATCTGGGCATCTTTGTCAAACTCGCTGTGTTGTGTAGAGAGGACAATGGTGTGTACCCTCAAAGGGCGACGGTCGTCGGAATACTCAATGGTGAACTGGGATTTTGCATCGGGAGCTAAATATGGCATTAAAGATGTATTTTTACGAATATCTGCCAATTCTATTAAAAGCTTGTGGGATAGCCAAATAGGAAGTGGCATATAATCTTCTGTCTCTTTGCAGGCATAACCGAACATAATCCCTTGATCTCCTGCTCCTTGATTCTCTGAGACCTTTTTTACAACCCCTCTGCGAATATCGGGGCTTTGTTCATGAAGGGCCGAGAGAACTCCGCAGGAGTTTCCGTCAAACATATACTCTCCTTTATTATATCCGATTCTGTTTATCACTTTTCTGGCGATGGTCTGAACATCTACGAATGCTTCGGATGTAACCTCTCCGGCAATCACTCCGAGGCCTGTGGTAAGGAGAACTTCACAAGCTACTTTACTATTTTGATCTTTCCTTAAAAATTCATCTAAAACGGCATCTGAAATCTGGTCCGCCATTTTATCGGGATGTCCTTCACTGACACTCTCTGATGTGAATAGGTATGACATAATATCTCCAAATATTTTGGTTATTGAACAAACTTTGTTAAGAGGAAAATGAAAAGACGATAGAAACTATCTGCAGGGCACTTTTAGCATTTTTTAGTGTGGTTGCAAGCTATTCAAATCTCTCCACTTTTTCTTGACGAAAGTGACTGCAAAGATAGATAAAAATGTTGTAACTCCAAATAAAATCGCGATAAAAAAAATTGTTGAAAAATTTTCTAAAAATATTATGAGATTATTTTTTGTTTATTCCTTTTATTTTATATTTTTGCGCCGTCGTTTAGCAAAAGCAAAAACATTTTTAAGAATTAAACACAACGATCTGTAAGACCCTTATATTAAGTTAATTAATATTAAACCTTTATAAAAAAAATTTATGAAAAAAACTTTTAAATTTTTGGCTTTATCGCTTGCAATGTTGTTGGCGTATAGCTTTGGCTTTGCACAAGTTACAACTTCTTCGATGAGTGGTAAAGTTACAGAAAACGGGGAGCCGGTTGTTGGTGCAACTGTAGTTGCAACTCACACCCCATCCGGAAGCCAGTATTATTCTATTACAGATGCTAATGGTTTGTATAGGATTCCTAACATGCGTGTTGGTGGTCCTTATGAGGTTGAGGTTTCTCTCCTTGGTTACAAACCGGCTAAGCAAGATGGTGCTTATTTGAAACTTGGTGAAAACTTTGTTTTGAATGTAGAGATGAAAGAAGAGGCAATCTCTTTGGACGCTGTAAGAATAGTTGGAGAGGGTAGGAATCCTCTTTTGAATTCAGACAAGAATGGTTCTTCTACAAACATCAGTACTACTCAACTTGAGCGTTTACCTTCTATCTCAAGAGGTATTACAGATTTTGCTGCTATGACTCCTCAGGCAAACGGAACTTCTTTCGGAGGTCGTGACAACAGAATGAATACTGTTACCATTGACGGTGCGGCTTTCAACAATAACTTTGGTTTGAGTACAACTCAGATTCTCCCTGGTGGTCAGGCACAACCTATTGCTTTGGATGCTTTGGAGGAAATCACAGTAAACCTTGCTCCGTTTGATATTAAACAGAGTCAGTTTACAGGTGCATCTATCAACGCAGTTACAAAGAGTGGTACAAACCAGTTCACAGGAAGTGTTTACACATATCAAAGACCTAAATCTTTCACCGGTGATAAAGTTGGTGATAATAAAGTTGCCGGTGCTCACGATGCAAAATATGAGACTTACGGTGCAACTGTTGGCGGACCTATCGTGAAGAATAAATTGTTCTTCTTTGTGAGCGGTGAGTATGAGAAATCTACTACCCCTTCAGGTTCTTGGGAGCCAAGTACAGATGGTGTAGCAGATGCGGCTAAGAAGATCTCTCGTACAACTGTTGCAGACCTTCAGAGAATGCACGATTTCCTTTTAACTACTTACAACTATGAGGCAGGTCCTTACCAGAACTTCCCTAACTTTACTGTAAAGAACCACAAAGTTCTTGCAAGATTAGACTGGAACATTAATAAGAATCACAAACTTACTGTTCGTTATAATGAGGTAGTTGGAGAGAATGATGTTTTAACTAACTCAACAAGTGCTCCTAACCCAAGAGGTAGCGGACGTATTTCTGCTAAATCTATTGCTTTCAGAAATGCTTGGTATGGTTTTGAGAATACTGTAAGAAGTATTACCGGTGAGCTTAACTCTAAATTTGGTAAATTTTCTAACAATTTGCTTGTTTCTTATACAGCTATTGAGGATAAGAGAACTTCTCCAAGTACTGAGTTCCCATTTGTAGATATCTACAAAGATGGTGACCAATATATGAGTTTTGGTTATGAGCTTTTCACTTATAACAATGATGTAAAGAACAATACCCTTTCTATTAAGGATAATGTTCAGTTTGATTTAGGAAACCACCATATTACAGTGGGAGGTTCGTTCGATAAACTATACTTCAACAACAAATATGTTCGTGAGGGTACTTCTTACTACCGTTATAATTACAACAATACTGTTGACCCTGCTACAGGTATTACCTATACAGATGGTATGGAGGCGTTTATGGCAGGTGCAACTCCAACTGCTTTTGCTGTGCAGTATGGTTACAACAAGGCTATCCCTGGTGTGGAGCTTACATTTGGAATGATGTCTTTGTTTGCTCAAGATGAGTGGCAGCTGTTTGATAAACTTAAACTTACTTACGGTGTAAGGTTAGAGCGTCCTTTCTATTTGAATGACCTCGATTCAAATGCTGATGTAGATAAATACGGATTCAACAAATGGGATAAATATAATGTTGGAGAGAAAGCAGCTGAGAACTACCATATTACATCGGGCAAATGGCCTAAACCAAAATGGCAGATTTCTCCTCGTCTTGGATTTAACTGGGATGTTACAGGCGACCGCAGCGTTCAAATCAGAGGTGGTGTTGGTCTCTTCTCTGGATTCCTTCCTTTCGTTTGGTTCACAAATCAGCCAAATGGTTCCGGAATGGTTCAGTCTCCTGAGGTTATTATAACCGATATGTCTGTTTTGGCAAGAGCCGGTATTAAATTCAATCCTGATTTCTGGCAGCAGATACAGAATAATCCAACACTTCTTCCAACAACTCCTGGTCAGCTCCCTGCAAGCGCATCATTTGCTGAGGTTGATAAAAACTTCAAGATGCCTCAGGTGTTCAGGGCTAATTTGGGTGTAGACTTTAAACTTCCTTACAACTTTGTTCTTACTTTGGAGGAGCTTTACTCTAAAGATATTAACGCAGTTATGCAGAAAGATCTCAATATGCAGTTCGCATCGGGATTATATAATGGTCCGGATCAAAGACCTTACTGGAACTCTTCTGACAGGAAGATTCATAGCAATGTTGCAAATGCAATGTATTTGACAAATACAAACAAAGGCTTCCAGAATGCTTTGACAGTTCAACTTGCTCGTAATGCAAGAACAGGTTTGAGCGGTAGCATTGCCTACACCTACACAGTTGCTAAAGATGTAACTTCTAACCCTGGCTCAACAGCTGCTTCTGCTTGGAGTTCTAACCCTGTTATTAATCAGCTCAACGACCCTGAACTTGGTTACTCTAACTTTGCAGTACCTCACAGAGTGGTTGGTTATATTTCATACAGATTTGAGTGGTTAAAACATTTTGCTACAACAGTATCGCTTCGTTATACAGGACAGGCACAAGGTCGTGCTAACTGGACATATTCTAACGATATGAATGGCGACGGCTATTCAGCAGATATGATGTATATTCCTAAATCTGCTGCAGAGATTAGGTTTGTAGATCATACATACAAATTTACCGATGCAAGTGGCAGCCACAATGTTTTAGTTACTGCAGCTCAACAAACCGAGGCATTCCAGAAATTCATGGACTCAAATAAATATTTGAAAAAGAATAAAGGTAAATATGCAACTCGTTTTGGTTATGTTGCTCCTTGGCACAACAAATGGGATTTCAAGATTATGCAAGATATATTCACAAACTTTGGAACCAGCAGAAGATTCACTCTTCAGGCAAGTTTGGATATTATCAATGTTGGTAACCTTCTTAACAAAAATTGGGGCGCATACAAGAGCATGGGTTCTCAAAGTTATGACAACCTCCGTCCTCTTACTTTTGTTAAATCAGATGGTGGTGTTCCTACATTCCGTTTGAATGCAAGTGCTACAAGCACAGATCCCGAGAGCGTTGTTAAGAATTTCTTTGACAATAACACATGGGTTAAGACAACCTCTACAAGTTCTACTTGGGGTATGCTCTTCGGACTTCGTCTGATATTCTAAGATAGGCTATATAATAATGTAAAGGAGCGTAACCGTTTGTGCTGCGCTCCTTTTTTAAAAAAACAAATAGCTATTACAACGAAAGAGCAATCAAATTTTATTTTCAACTAGCAGCTATTATGTTTTTTATGGCTGTATTTATAGGGGCTTGTGAAAAACAAGAAAAATTAGAAAAGAGAAATATTGACGAAATTGAAATTACTTCTTCCTTGACTGAAGATGTTTTGCAAAGTAGCATGAATGCAATATCTATTGTTAGAGAAAAAGCTTCAACTAAAAATGGCATAATTGATATTTCTGAAGATGAAGCTTTGGAAATACTTGAGCCAATGATAGAAGATGGTTATAACATCAGAGATCAACTTTTATCCATAGCAAACGAATATCCGGAAGAATTCTCTAAAGAAGATATTTTTGCTATTAAAAATATGAATGATGAAACTGCAACCGCTTTTTCGCTACTATTGTACTACGCTAAAACTTTTGAGACAACACATCTAACAAAAGCAAACGATATCAAATGGATAGATGTTGCATCTTGTTTCTGGGTACTATTCGGGATTAATAATGTTAAATATCTATCTGTAAAGGGGCTTTTAAGTGCTACAACTTTGCTGCAAGTTGCAAAAGCTATGCTTAAAAGATACTGTTTGGGTTATCTCTCTCTTGCATTCACTGCCTATGAGGTATATAAATGTGTACAAACACGTGTAGTACAAAGCGTTGATGATAGGTAAAAATGGAAATTAAAAAACATAAGGAGTTCTTTTCGTCATTACCTATTGTTCACTCTTTATCGGTCATTGGATCTATTATTGCGATAGAAGCCAGATCTATGTGGTTATTTATAGTTTCTATAGTGTTATCTATAATTTGCATGTCTGTTGCCTTATATTATTTTAGAAATTCTACTCTGGTTACAAAACCAAATGAGAATAACAAAAGAGTAAGAAAAGTTGCTAAATATTATATTATAATTTCACTACTTTTATTAGTATTTTTAATTGTTACGCTACTGCTATGGAAGAGATAAACATCAACGGAAAAGAGGCCAAAAAATTTGAGATTAAGATGAAGATATTAATCTGTCTTGTTTTAGTGGCTATTTGTGCTCTGAAAATTTCCGGAGGATATAGTTGGACAATTTCTATATTGTTGGCTTTGGCGAATTTAATAATTTCTACCGGATATATCTTCACCCATTTTAAATTAGAACATAAGTGGAGGAAGTTTTGGCATATTTCGTGGTATCTCTTTTGTGCTTTAATGATAGTTCTTCTATTGGTAAAATTCTTATAGCATTCTGTTTTTGAAGCTGCATTAACGACTGGAATTTTATCCTCTGCCGGTGCTGTGGCAAAAGTTGCTAAATGGCTTAATAGATTGATCAAATGATAGATAGAATAATAGACTGGTTTTTAATGACATTGTCTGTACTGTTCACTATATATGTTTTAGGACCAATTATAGATAGGTGGATAGATAAAAGAAGAAACAGGGCTTACAGAAATAAACAAAGTTTTAAAGCGCCGGTCTTGAATAAGAGGCCGGCTTTTTGTTTTATGTATATTTGCATAGAATTTGAGGTGCTTTCAAATGGAAGTTTGCAAAAATAATGAAGAGACTCTATTACATACTCATCGCGATGTGTTTTGTTGTAATAAACACAAACTCTCTTTTTGCTCAGACAGAGGAGATTATTCTGGAAATAGATAAGGGAGGTTTTCAGAGCATAGATGAGGATAGGGCGGCTATTCGTAAGAGGTTGAGGGTGCAGCAGAGAAAACAGGCGAGGTATGACTCAATGATGAGAGCTGCTATGATTGAAAAAGAGAGGTACGAGGGAAAAAGCGAGTGGCAGATAATGTATTACACAATTGAGAATGGCGATACAATCTTCTTGGGAGGGCAACTGAAACCGGTTTTCAAATTTTGCAAATCTCGCAATTATGTTACAAGCAAGCAGTGGAAGCAATATAAGCGGCTTGTCTACAATTTTAAGAAGGTATATCCTTATGCCCTTGAGGCAAGAAGGGTGATTCATGAAGCAGATAGTACATTGGCGATGGGCGATATGACAGAGAAGGAGAGGGAGGAGTATATAAAGAGTTATCAGAAAAAGTTGTTTGCCCAATTCGAAAAGCCGATGAGAAAACTCTCCATTTCTCAGGGCAGATTACTTTTAAAGCTCATAGACAGGGAGTTGGGACGAACATCGTTTTACATTATCAGAGAGTATCGTGGCCGTTTGTCTGCGGGCTTTTGGCAGACAGTTGCAAGGATTTTTGGTAATGATCTTAAAAAACCTTATGACAGATTTGGGGAAGACAGACAGGTGGAGGATTTGGTACTTTTGTATAATTCGGGGGCTTTTGAGGCGCTCTATTACTCTATGTTTGCCAGCTGATTTGAGCTAAATTACAGAGATACTACTTCTGTAGAATCCTCCGAGGAGAGGAGATAATCCGGGTGATGTATCCAGTCGCCGAGCATAAAGAATTTTCCTCCGCAAGAGAGCTCTTCTGTGAAAGGTGTATGGAAATGTCCCATAACAAAATAGTCTATTTTTTCCCCTTTCGGAAGCGATTGTTGAAACTTTTCTGCCCAACTGATGGCTCCGCTTTTAATCTTCTGCAAAAGTTTTTCATACTCTTGAGGCGTTACCTCTTTTGTGAGCCGATTGTGTTTGCTCCACCAGTTGCCAAATGCAAATGCCCATCGCGGATGAATTAGAGCACTAAATAAAACCTGAGCAGTACGGCATTTGAATAGCCACTCTAATAGTCTGTAACCTAAAGGATTATGCCAAATACCATCTCCATGCGCCAAGAAAAAGCGCTTGCCGTTTATCTCTACGATTTGTGGTTTTTTCAATACTTCTGCTCCTAATTCATTTTGGAAATATCTGTATAGCCAAATGTCGTGATTACCTGTAAAGTAGTGAATTTTTACCCCTTTGTCTGCAAGATTTGCAAGAGCTCCCAATGTTCTTGTAAAACCGGATGGGATGATATTTTTGTATTCGTACCAGAAGTCGAATATATCGCCGAGAAGATATAAATCTTTTGTCTCTTCAGGCAAGTTCTCCAGCATGGAGACAAAGCGTTTTTCTCTCTCTTCTGGATTTTTATAATCTAACCCTAAATGGATATCTGCCACAAAACAACTTGTGCTCATAAAATGTTAATTGTTAGCCAATTACATAAGGAAGCACAATACATAGAACACCAATTATAAAGGTGTAAACGGCAAAACCGTAGAGGTTGAATTTTTTAAGTATGGCAATCATCCATTTGCAGGCAAAAAGACCGGAGATGAACGCTGCTATAAAACCGCAGATGAGCGGGATAATTCCTATCTGACTCTGTACGACTTCGTGTCCTCCTTGTTTGAAAGCTTTGAGAATCTGTAAAAGCGCCTCTCCGCAAATAGGGACAATTACCATCAGGAAGGCAAACTGGGCAATTGAGGCTTTCTTAACCTTTGTCATTAAGCCGGTGGCGATTGTTGAACCGCTTCTTGAAAGCCCTGGAAGTACAGCAATTGCTTGTGCTGCACCCACCACAAGTGCTTGCCAAAATTTGATTCCGTTTTGTTGTGCAAATATTTTTCTTTTTTGCTTTCCGCTCATCTCTTCTGAGACTTGTAACTTATCGGCAATCCGTTTCTCTTTAGCTTCGGCATCGGCACCATTTCTAAGATCCATTACTGCAGAGAGTATCTCGCTTAGTAACAGTAAGATTGCAGTAACTATCAGGCAGATACCCACTACTAACAATCCGTTTCCTGTATGTGCTTTTATTACATCTGTCGCAAAAATTTTCTCTACATACGGTTTAAGGAGCAAGCCGACAAGAAGAATTGGAACCATTGAGAGTAAAAGTTTTAAAACATAGTCTTTCTCCTTATTGGCCCCTTTTTTGAAAAGTCCTGATACTAATTCAGTTATAGGTTTCCAGAAGACAACTATAGTACTCATGACCGTAGCAAAATGGACGGCAACATCGAATGTTAAATTCTCTTCTCCTCCCAATCCGAACAATGTTTGAAAAATGGTTAGGTGACCGCTGCTGCTGATAGGCAAAAATTCACACAACCCTTGTATCAAACCAAGAATAACACCTTCTAACCAACTCATATTCAATTCTTTATTTAAGTTTAAGTTTAGTCGTTAATTTTTCCTCTTCTCATTATGGCTACAATTATAACAATTATTCCCAAAATAATCACAATTGGAGCCACTGTTAATCTTCTTGCGCTAAAAATTGCAGGGGAGAATACATCTGGGTCTGAACTTCCCCCTCCGCCAAGGAGTATAAAACCAATTACCATGATTGCAAATCCAATGATAATCAGCGTAATATTTTTCTTTGGCAGCGCAAAATTTTTATTTTTTTCTTCCATAATTTTCTTCTCTTTTTTGCATCGCGATGCGTTAATAATACATATCATTTGCCCTCATATTGAGCATTTTACGAACTACAGCCCAAGTGCAGATATAACATAGCACCACTCCCAGCAAGATTAACCCGGCACCTATGATTGCAAATTCTGTCAAGTTTGCACTTGAGAATAAGAATGATAATTGGCGGCTTGCCAGAACACCTACAATTACAAGGGCAACGATTGCTAAAAGCGCACTTATAAGTCCCTGAAGAAGAGCGCGTTTAAGGAAAGGCTTTCTTATGAACCTTCTGGTTGCCCCTACAAGCTGCATTGTGTGAACTGCAAATCTGCGGGAAAATATATTTAGTCGTACGGTATTGTTTATCAAGACTATAGAGATAAAGAGAAGCAGAAGGGAGAATATCATAAAAACGATACCTCCAATCTTTAGGTTTTTATTTACACTCAAAATCACATCTTCTTGATAAACAACATCTTCTACAATATTGTTCTCTAAAAGATTCTCTCTGATTATTTGTATGGAATCGGCAATAAAATACTCCGGCTTAACGAAAACATTGATAGTAACCGGAATGGGGTTGCTGTTAAAAACCTCCAAAAAGTCCTCTCCGAGCAGCTCTTTCATCTCTTTGGTTCCTTGTTCTTTAGAGACGACTTGCGCATCGCGAATTGAAGGAAGTTTGAGCAATGTTTTACTAAATTCTTCTGCTTGAGTCTCTTCTACATCTTCCTTCAGGATGGTTGTAACTCTGATGTTCTCTTTGAAAAAATTGCTTAGGTTTCTTGCACCAAGTGCCATGACGGCAAAGAAGCCGACTAAAAAGAGCAGCAACGCAATACTGACCACACTTGAGATATACAATCTCCAAAGCCGGCGGCTTAAACTATTTTTTTCTTTTGCTCCCATTCATTTTTTCCCCATCAGCGGGCAAAGGTATAAAATCGTAACCTCACTTTCAAAAATTTTTGTTATCTTTGCAAAAACTATTTTTGGGATGACTGCGCCTATTAAGATATTATATGTAAGTTCGGAGATTTTGCCGTTTACACCAGAGAGCGTAATTTCTCTGGTGGGAAGGTATCTTCCGCAGGCGGCGCAAGAGCAGGGCTACGAAATAAGGGCATTTATGCCAAAGTTCGGAAATATCAATGAGAGGCGCAACCAGCTCCACGAGGTTATACGCCTTTCTGGTATGAACATCGTTGTGAGCGACATAGATCGTCCTTTAACAATTAAAGTTGCCTCAATACCAAACTCAAGAATACAGGTCTATTTTATAGATAATGAGGATTATTTTAAGAGGAGGGCTGTTTATACAGATGAGAAGGATAAGTTTTTCTCAGACAATGACGAGCGTGCCATACTCTTTGCCAGAGGCACTCTGGAAACGGTAAAAAAGCTTAGGTGGCAGCCAAAGATTGTTCATTGCAACGGATGGATGTCTCATCTGGTTCCTTTGTATTTGAAACGTGAATTCAGGGCAGACCCTATATTCTCATCGAGCAAAGTTTTGGTGAGTGTGTATAATGAGTTTTTGAAGGAGAAATTTTCCCAGTCATTTGCTAAAAAAGTTTTGACACCGGCTTTAAAAGTATCCGATGTTGAGTTGCTGAATAGCCCGACAGGCATAAATCTTGCAAAGCTGGCTGTACAGTATGCAGATGGTGTGATAATGGCGAGTAAAGATTTGCCTAAAGAGATTTCCGATTTTGCATCGAGAAAAAGCATTCCACAGCTTTTATGTGCAGATGTAACAGCCAAAAACACCGAGGCATACACAAATAAGTACTTAAAATTTTACAGTAAATTTATTTAAGAATGTATTTTCTGAAAGCTATAAAAGTTGTTGTACCTATTGCCGTTGTTGCAATAGGTATGTTGTTTACATCGTGCATTAAAGATGAAAAGGCGTTAGGAGGAGATGTTATACCGGATGACTATAATCTTAAAATAGGAACCTTGAGGATAAATCTTCCACTTCAGACCAGAATAGTGGATAGTGTTCAAGCTAAATCTACAGAGGGATATGTTGGAGCAATCAGAACTCCGGAGATGGGATTGGCAGAGTTTGCGTTTGGTGTAAACTATTGTCCTACAAGCTTAAAATTTAATTTTGGTAAAGATCAGATTGTAAAGACATGTTATATAGCTTTAATTAAGAGCACATCTTCTGTGGCTGACAAATCCCAAGAGCATTTGCTTCAGAATTTTCATATCTACAGAATGAAACGTGCCATAGATACAGTGCAGATCTATAATGTGTGGCCGAAAGAGAGTGATTACATTAACGAGCCGATAGAAGAGGGAGGTTTGGTTTATGCAGGCGGAGATACACTGAGGGCTTTCCTTAAAGAGAGTTTTGCCCGTGAACTTTTAAACGCAAGCCAATGGGCTCTCGATTCATCTTATCATTTTATTGATGAGTTTAAAGCTTTGTTGTTTACCTGTAATCCTTCGGTTGGGAATGGTGGACGACTTAATGCTTTCACCGTAAGCAATGCACATATAGTCTTAACCATAAATTATCAGCCGACATGGGCACCGAATCTCTCCAGAAGAGATACTACATTCCAATTTGTATTTGGTGTTGATGAAATTCAGAATTTTTCAAGGTATGAGAGCAAATCTCAGCAATCGAATGAATTTAAAGAGTATATTGGGGTAGAGGGTATTGGAGGATTAAAACCATACTTAGATCCCGTTAAGCTGAAGGATAGTATAGATAGGTTCCTTTCTCTCTATGGAGTAGAAAAAGAGAGATTTATTGTTGCGCGTGCGAGGTACTATTTGCCGTACACAAATCCTCCGGTTTTAGAAGATATAAATTATTACTATCCTGCTTATCTATACCCTTGCTATAAATATGTCAGTACATCTGATAGTCAGATTCATGAGTATTTTCCTGTAGAAGATGTCTATACAGAGGATAATAACCGCGGGCTTATGAATCGTTCTTTAGGTTATTATTACGGCGATATAAGCAGTTGGGTTCAAAAGCTTGCCCTTAAAGAGAAAAGTGAAGTTACTTCAAATGGTAAGGATGCTCTATGGTTTTCTCCTTTGACAGCTACTACCAGCAGTTCTTATTACTCTTCATCTTCCAGCACCACATATTCTATAAGTGTAGATACTTATGTCAACGGCAGGATAAATGGACCTAAACATGCAAATCCTCCTTACTTAGAGATAATCTATACAATTCTCCCTAAGAATTAGTCTCTGCATAACCAGGGGCTCTGCGGCTAAAATGTAAATTTTTCAACAATGATAAATATAATTAAGATAGGAGTTATTTTATTAATGACTCTGCTTTTGCCGTTTATGAACCTTGCCAACGCTCAGGAGAATAAAACCTTTAATAATAAGGGACTTACAGATGAGCAGTATATGGCGGTTGCAGATAGTATTCACAGGGTGATAATCTCTTTAGACTCTCACATAGATACTCCAAGTTATCTGCTTTATCCCGATGCGGACTGGAGTGTAACAAAGGGGCAGGTTACTTTTCCTTTAATGGAGAAGGGGGGCTTGGACGGCGCTTTCTTTGCTGTTTATTTGGACCAGGGAGATTGGCGCAGACAGAGTGCTCTCGATTCTGCATACAATTATTGCAGATATACCTTGTTGGCTTGGAGAAGGTATATTTATGAAGGGGGATACACCAATGTTGCAGGTTTTGCTACTACTCCCGATGAGTGCAGAGAGCTTAAAGCGCAGGGGAAAAGAATAATTGTCTCTTGTATAGAAAACGGCTATCCCATCAGGACACTCGAGGATTTGGATGAATTCTATCAACTTGGAGTCCGTTATATTACCCTCTCCCACAACTCTGCAAACCAAATATGCGACGGCTCTCGTTACAATAAAACTGCAGTTTGGCACGGAATATCACCTTTTGGCTACAAAGTGATTGAGCGTATGCAGCAACTTGGAATAATGGTAGATGTTTCTCATATCTCTTCTGAGGCACTCAGCGATGTACTCCGTGTTACTAAAGCTCCGGTTATAGCCTCTCACTCTTCGTGTAGAGTTTTCAGACCAACGCAGCTTAGGAATCTTACCGATGACGAAATTAGAGCCATAGCGGCAGTAGGGGGCGTTATTCAGGTGGCAACCGGCCGTTTCTTTCTCACCGACCAGCTTCCTAAAGAAAAGGTAGATGTGAAGCTTTTGGCAGACCACATAGACCATGTTAGAGAGGTGGCAGGGGTAGATTACGTTGGTCTTGGGACCGATTTTGATGGTGGTGGCGGAGTGGTAGGTATGAACAATGCAGGAGAGATGAAAAATCTTACTGTAGAACTTCTAAAGCGTGGTTGGGGAGTAGAAGATCTTCGCAAATTTTGGGGTGGCAACCTCCTCCGCGTTTGGCAAGAGTGCATAGATAAAGCATTTCCTAAAATATCTGAATTTCTCGAGTTGTAGCCGTGATGCAACCAAGCGCCAGCCCTGCCTAACACCACCTGGTCTATGGAGTTCGTGAGCTACAAAACGGAAAGCGGAAGAACTTTCGGAGTACTGAATATCATTGATGACTACAACAGGCCACCCAGGACCTATAATGCTCTATAAAACGTAGAGCACTATACCGTCTGCATTACGAAAATTCTTTGCAGTAAAATTATAATGATTTGTGTTTTATGAATCTCTATTTTTAAGGATTATGATAAAAGAAATCCAAAATGCAACTCTGAAAAAAGGTTGTAAATTGGTAAGTGATTGAGAATGGGGGTTTTGACCTCCATTTTTTATTTTCCAAAATATTTAAATTTTTTTCAAAAAAGTTTGTTTTTTCAAATAATTGTTTTACCTTTGCGCCCCACTTCGGAAGGTTCCGTTACAGCCGGATGAGGTGAAAAGATAATTAATAAAGCATTAAAAGCTATGTTACAACCTAAGAAAACCAAATTTAGAAGGATGCAGAAGGGCCGTATGAAAGGTAATGCTCACAGAGGGCATCAGCTTGCTTTCGGTACTTTCGGAATCAAGACTTTGGAGTCTTGCTGGATGACAGGTCAGCAAATAGAGGCGGCTCGTCAGGCAGTTGTGCGTTATATGAAACGTGAAGGATTTGTATGGATTCGCATATTCCCCGATAAACCATTTACAAAGAAACCTGCTGAGGTTCGTATGGGTAAGGGTAAAGGTAATCCTGAGGGATTCGTTGCTCCTGTAACTCCAGGTCGTATTTTAATTGAAGTTGATGGTGTTCCAATGGAGGTGGCTAAAGAGGCGCTCCGTCTTGGTGCACAAAAGCTTCCTGTCAGTACAAAATTTATTGTACGCAGGGATTATGTTAAACAAAATTAATTGAGGTATCATTATGGAAATCAAGGAAATACGTGAATTAAACGAGAAGGACTTGAGAGAGCGCATCGAGAGTACAAGGCGTGCCCTCCAACAACTTCATCTTAACCACAGCGTCTCTCCATTAGAGAATACATCTCAAATTAAGAAGACTAAAAAAGATATTACTAAAATGCTTACTGTCTTGAGCGAGATTGAGCATAAAAAACAGGCTAAGTAATGGAAAGAAATCTGAGAAAAGTTAGAATAGGTGTTGTGGTAAGCAACAAAATGGAAAAGAGCGTTGTTGTTGCTGTTAAGACAAAAGAAAAACACCCAATTTACGGAAAATTCGTAAATAAAACCACAAAATTCGTAGCGCACGACGAGAAGAATGAGTGCTCAAAAGGTGACACTGTTAAGATTATGGAGACTCGTCCTTTAAGCAAAACAAAGCGCTGGAGATTAGTAGAAATTGTAGAAAAAGTTAAATAGCTATGATACAACAGGAATCAAGATTAATGGTTGCCGACAACAGTGGAGCAAAGGAGGTTCTTTGCATTCGTGTTTTAGGTGGTACAAGACGCCGTTATGCAGGCGTTGGCGACAAAATAGTTGTTGCTGTAAAGAGTGCAATTCCTGGAGCTGATGCTAAAAAGGGCTCTGTTTCTAAGGCAGTTGTAGTTAGAACTAAAAAAGAGATTCGTAGAGCAGACGGTTCTTACATTCGTTTTGATGAGAATGCTTGCGTTCTTTTAGATAATCAAGGTGAGGTAAGAGGTACTCGTATTTTTGGACCTGTAGCCAGAGAACTCCGCGATAACTATATGAAGATTGTTTCACTTGCCCCTGAGGTTCTTTAATATATGGAGGATTTAGAAATGAATACAAAATTACATATTAAGAAAGGTGATATGGTCTTCGTAAATTCCGGAGATGAGAGAGGAAAGACCGGCAAGGTTATGAGAGTGGATAGAAAAAATAATCGTGCTTATGTAGAGGGACTTAACCTTGTCAAGAAGCACACAAAACCAAATGCAAAATATCCGCAGGGTGGTATTATTGATCAAGAGGCAGGAATTCACATCTCTAACTTGCAAGTTGTAGATCCTCAAAAGGGCGGTCCTACAAGAATTGGTCGCAGACTCAACGATAAAGGAAAACTTGTACGTTATGCTAAAAAATCTGGGGAGGAAATTAAGTAATGGCAAAAGAAGTTAAAGCAGCTGCACAGGGCAAGGCGCCTAAGGCAGCAAAGACAGATGCTAAGAATTCTCAAGGTCAGGTATATCCAAAGGGATGGATTCCTTCTTTGCAGAAAGAGTATAAAGGTCGCATCGCTGAGGAGCTAATGAAACAGTTTGGTTATAAAACAATAATGCAAGTTCCTAAGCTTCAGAAAATTACTATTAACCAAGGTGTTGGAAGTGCTACTGCAGATAAGAAAATTGTTGAGAATGCTGCTGAAGAGTTGGCACTTATCACAGGTCAAAAAGCAGTACTTACTTTCTCTAAGAAAGATATCGCCTCTTTCAAGTTGAGAAAAGGTATGCCGATTGGTTGCAAGGTGACTTTAAGAAGGGCTAAGATGTATGAGTTCTTGGAGAGGTTGATAAAAGTTTCTCTTCCTCGTATCAGAGATTTCAAGGGTGTTGAGGAGAAATTTGACGGCAGAGGAAACTATACTCTTGGTCTTAAAGAGCAGATTATCTTCCCAGAGATAGATATAGATAAAGTATCTAAGATTCTCGGTTTGGAAATTACATTCGTGACAAGTGCAAAGACAGACAACGAGGCGCGTGCACTTCTTACTGCATTTGGAATTCCATTTAAGAAGAAATAACCGGCAAATAATTAAATAGTAAATATATGGCAAAAGAGTCTATGAAAGCACGTGAGGTTAAACGTGCAAAAATGTGTGCCAAATACGCTGCAAAACGCAAGGCCCTTAAAGAGGCAGGCGATTGGGCAGGGCTTCAGAAGCTTCCTAAAAACTCAAGCCCTGTAAGACTTCACAATCGTTGTTCTCTTACCGGCCGTCCAAAAGGTTATATGCGTATTTTTGGTATTAGTAGAATTCAGTTCAGGGAGATGGCAAGCAAAGGCTTAATTCCTGGAGTACGTAAAGCAAGCTGGTAGAATATATCGGCGAGGATATCGATTATTAAAAAATTAAATTTTAAAACAATGACTGATCCAATTTCAGATTATTTAACAAGAATCAGGAATGCTCACAGAGCCGGCCATAAAGTGGTTGAGATTCCTGCCTCAAAACTTAAACAAGAGATTACAAGAGTTCTTTTTGAAAAGGGCTATATTCTTAGTTATAAAATAGTTGAGGAAAAACCGGTAAACAAGATCAAGATAGCTTTAAAGTATCACCCAGAGACAAAAACACCTGCAATAAAGGTGCTTAAAAGAGTTAGCCGCCCTGGTCTGAGACAATATAGCGGTGTTGAGAATATGCCAAGAGTTCTTAACGGACTCGGAATAGCTATTCTTTCAACTTCAAGAGGTATTATGACAGACAAAGAGGCAAAAGAGCAGAAAGTTGGCGGAGAGGTGCTTTGCTATGTTTATTAAGAGTAAAATTTAAAAATTATGTCAAGGATAGGAAAATTACCTGTAAGCCTTCCACAAGGAGTAAATGTCTCTATCGATGAGAATAATGTGGTTAAGGTTAAAGGTCCTCAAGGAGAACTTTCTCAGAAGGTAGATCCAGATATCAAAGTATCGCTTGAGGATGGCGTGCTAAAGGTTGAAAGACCTACAGATCAGCCGCGCCACAGATCTATGCATGGTTTGTATCGTGCATTAATTCACAATATGATTGTTGGTGTTTCTGAGGGTTTCAAAACCGAACAGGAACTCGTAGGTGTGGGATATCGTGTTGAGGCACAAGGACAACTTCTAAAGTTTAGTCTTGGTTATTCTCACGATATTTATGTACAGCTTCCGGATGAGGTAAAAGCAGAGGTTCCTCAGGTTAAAAAAGGTGCAAACCCTATTTTAATTTTGAAATGTGCCGATAAACAATTACTTGGTATGGTGGCAGCAAAGATTCGCTCGTTCCGTAAACCAGAACCTTATAAGGGTAAAGGTATTAAATTCGTTGGCGAGGTTCTTCGCAGAAAGGCAGGTAAGACTGCAGCGGCTAAATAACGGAGGGTAAGATTATGAATAAGACAGAAAGAAGACAAAGAATACACTACCGCATTCGCAAAGTTGTCAGCGGTACAGCTCAAAGACCAAGAATGAGCATTTTCAGATCTAACAAACAGATCTATGTTCAGTTTATAGATGATGTAAATGGTAACACATTGGCAGCAGTATCTTCTTTAGATAAAGCCATTGCTCCTCAAACAAAGGGTAAGACCAATATTGAGATTGCAGCTATGGTTGGAAAGAGAGCGGCTGAGGTTGCTCTTGAAAAAGGAATCAAAGAGGTTGCTTTTGACAGAGGAGGTTACTTATATCACGGAAGAGTAAAAAGTTTAGCAGATGCCGCAAGAGAGGGCGGTCTTAAATTCTAAAAGCTATGGCAGAAAGAAACGATAAAAATGTAAGATCAACTACCGATCTCGAACTTAAAGACAGATTGGTTGCAGTAAGAAGAGTTACAAAGGTTACCAAGGGTGGCCGTCACTTTAGTTTTGCTGCTATAGTTGTTGTTGGAGATGAAAAAGGTGTTGTAGGTTACGGACTTGGTAAAGCCAATGAGGTAACAACTGCTATCTCCAAAGGTATAGAAGATGCTAAGAAGAACCTTATAAAAGTTCCTCTTAACAAAGAGACCATTCCACACGAGCAAACAGCTAAATATGGTGGAGCTCAAGTATTTATGAAACCAGCTGCTCCAGGTACGGGAGTAAAGGCCGGAGGTGCTATGCGTGCTGTATTTGAGAGTGTTGGTATTCACGACGTGCTTGCAAAATCTAAAGGTTCGTCTAACCCTCACAACTTGGTTAAAGCTACAATAGCAGCTTTGGCTCAGATGAGAGATGCTTATACCATTGCAGGTTTAAGAGGCGTTCCTATGAATAATGTTTTTAACGGATAGGAGGATTTGATATGGCTAAAGTTAAAGTTACTCAAGTCAGAGGAAAGAGCGGTGCAACAAAGAGACAGATTGCTACGTTAGAGGCTCTTGGAATCAGAAAAATTCATCATTCCGTAGAAGTAGAACTAACCCCTGTTGTTAAAGGTATGATAGATAAAGTTCTTCACCTTGTAACAGTAGAAGAAATTAAATAAGGAGACTTACCATGAGATTAGATACATTAAAACCAGCAAAAGGTTCTCTTGGAAAAGAGAAAAGAATAGGACGCGGAGAGGGTTCCGGACATGGTGGAACATCTACACGTGGTATGAATGGTGCTAAACAGCGCAGCGGTTATTCAGACAAACTTGGTTTCCAAGGAGGACAGATGCCAATACACCGTCAGTTGCCAAAGCACGGATTTAAAAACCTTAACAGAGTAGAGTATAAAGTTATCAATCTATCTTCTCTGCAACAGCTTTGTGAAAAGTTAAATGTAACTTCTGTTAACAAAGAGACACTTATAGAGAATGGTTTGGTTTCTAAGAAAGACTTAGTGAAGATTTTAGGAAACGGAGAACTTAAGGTGGCTTTGAATGTAAGTGCCGATGCGTTCTCAAAATCTGCAATCGAGAAAATAGAAGCACTTAAAGGATCTGCTACAGTAATTAAATAACTATTATGAAGAGGCTAATAGAAACAATAAGAAACATTTTCAAAATTGAGGACCTCAAGAAACGGCTTATCTATACCTTCTTGCTGATTTTAGTTTACAGATTGGGAAGTTTTATAGTGATGCCGGGCATCAATCCGTTGAGTATTGCCGATTCTGACCTTAAAGCTCAGACAAGTGGCGGACTTATGGGTTTGTTGGATATGTTCTCTGGAGGTGCATTTGGAAATGCCTCTATATTTGCACTTGGTGTAATGCCTTACATCTCTGCATCTATCGTGCTCCAGCTTCTTGGTATAATGATTCCATACTTCCAGAAACTCCAGAAAGAGGGTGAGAGCGGAAGAAGAAAAATGAATCAGTGGACTCGTTATTTGACCATAGTTATTCTTGCACTCCAAGGTCCTGCTTATTTGACCAACCTTCACTTACAACTCCCAAGTGATGCATTCTTGCTCCATGGATTTGCTTTCAACCTTTTTGCAACATTGGTTCTGATTGGTGGAACAATGTTCATTATGTGGTTGGGTGAGAGAATTACAGACAGAGGTATCGGAAACGGAATCTCTATTATAATCATGGTTGGTATTATTGCAAGACTTCCTCACTCTTTTATGACAGAACTCAATACAAGAATTCACTCTTCCAGCGGCATCTTAATGCTTCTTGTTGAGTTAATTTTCTTGTTCTTGGTATTTGCCGGTACTATTGCCCTTGTACAAGGTACTCGCAAAATTCCTGTACAATACACAAAGAGAGTTTATGGAAATCGCCAATATGGAGGCAACACATCGTTCATTCCATTAAAGATAAATGCAGCCAATGTAATGCCTATCATCTTTGCTCAGGCTTTGATGATGTTCCCATTGCTGTTTGCGCAATTTGATGCTACACGCGGTATTGCCGGTGTATTCTCTAACATTCAAGGATTTTGGTACAACTTTGTGTTTGCATTCCTCATTATAATTTTCACCTACTTCTATACAACAGTGGTTATTAACCCAACTGCTATGGCAGATGAGATGAAAAGAAGTGGCGGTTTTATTCCAGGTGTTCAACCAGGAAGAAAAACAGCAGACTTCATCGATACTATAATGAGTAGAATTACCCTCCCAGGCTCTATTTTCCTTGCACTTGTTGGTATTATGCCTGCGCTTGCAATGATTTGCGGAGTTACCAATCAGTTTGCTCAGTTCTTTGGAGGAACAAGCTTGTTGATTGTGGTAGGAGTGGTTTTAGACACCTTGCAACAAATAGAGACCTATCTTATCAATCGTAATTACGATGGAATAAGCTCTACCGGAAGATTGGTAGGAAGGAGATAGATATAAAAATCGTTCATTGAAAGGTTGAAAGATGATTCACTTGAGATCAGAGCATGAGATTCAGATACTTAAAGAGAATGCTATTTTAGTATCAAAAACTCTTGCCGAGGTTGGAAAGCATGTAGTTCCAGGTGTTACAACTAAGTATCTCGATACGATTGCGGAAGAATTTATCCGCTCTCACGGCGCAAAACCTGGTTTTAAAGGGTATGACGGTTTTCCGGCAACATTGTGCCTGAGTGTTAATGAGACTGTAGTTCACGGGATTCCAGGAAATTACGAGCTTAAAGAGGGTGATATCATCTCTGTAGATTGTGGAACAGTGTTGAATGGGTACTATGGAGACTCTGCCTATACTTTTGCTGTAGGTGAAGTTGATGCTGAGACAGCACTGTTGCTTAAAACCACCGAGGAGAGCCTCTATTTAGGGGTAGCCAAGGCGGTTGATGGCAATCGTATCGGCGACATAGGATATGCAGTTCAATCCTATTGTGAGGCGAAGGGATTCTCTGTTGTCAGGGAGCTTGTCGGACACGGAATAGGGAGGGATATGCACGAAGACCCATTGGTTCCCAATTACGGAAAAGCAGGCAGCGGCAAAAAACTTAAAGAGGGGATGGTTATTTGCATAGAGCCAATGATAAATATCGGAGTAAAAGATGTTTATCAGAGAGAGGATGGTTGGGGTATTGCAACGGCAGACGGCAAAAAATCTGCCCACTTTGAGTTTACTGTCGTGGTCAGAAAAGATAAACCTGAGATATTGACAACATACGATTACATAAAAGGAATTAAAACATATTAAGATGTCTAAACAAGAAGCTATAGAAAGAGACGGAGTAATTCTGGAGGCATTGTCTAATGCAATGTTCAAGGTTGAATTGGATAATGGTCCTGTTATTATTGCACACATTTCCGGAAAGATGCGTATGCATTACATTAAGATTCTACCTGGAGACAGGGTAAAAGTTGAGATGAGTCCATACGATCTTACCAAAGGGAGAATAGCGTTCAGATATAAATAAAAAAATACAATAGCGATGAAAGTAAAAGCATCAGTTAAGAAGCGCAGCGATGACTGCAAGATTGTAAGACGCAAAGGTCGTGTTTACATCATTTGTAAAAAGAACCCTAAATTCAAGATGCGCCAAGGTTAATTCCTTGACCATTAGTGTTTAACGAAAAATTTAATATCAAAAAATCAAAATAGAATATGGCACGTATAGCCGGTGTAGATTTACCAAAAAACAAAAGGGGAGAGATAGGTCTTACCTATATCT
>CADBRQ010000040.1 GCA_902797115.1 uncultured Bacteroidia bacterium | reverse complement strand
TTGTGAAAAATTTTAAAAGCAATGTACATCAACATCCCAGAAAAACTTAATACCATCATTACTTACGCAAGGGAAGAGGCGATAAGAATGGGAAGCAGAGTTCTCACTACAGACCATCTCATTCTCGGAATGATTCGTCAAAGCGACAACTCCGCTATAATCAGATTGTTAGAATTGGGTATAGATATCCGTGACTACAAACAAGCTATAGAAAAAGTCATAAAGCAGAAAGAAGATATAAACTCGCAGGAGAATTTTAACGACATAGTCATTCCTCTCTCCTCTGCAAGTTCAGATGCACTAAAGATAATGTATTTGGAGGCAAGGAGTTTAAGACACTCTGTTCCCGATGCAATCCACCTCCTTTTAGCTATAATGAGAGGACAAGCAAGCGCTGCTACAGATTACCTACATCTCAAAGGGGTTTATTATGAGACAGTTAAAGCTAAATTTCAAAAAGGTTCCGGCCTATTTTTCTCACAAAAACAAAACCCATCGCCTCAAGGAGAAGATGAAAGTGGTTCTTCTTCAGCAGATCCTTTAGACCGCCTTTTGGATAAATTATTCGACGGTCCTATAGAGAGAGTTCAGGGAGAGCAGAAGAACAGCTCCTCAAATGGAGATGGAGATATCGCCGAGCAAAATGCCGAAGGAACTCAAAGTTCTGTAAAAGAGATTATTATAAAGAAAAAGAGCACTTCATCCACTCCCGTTCTGGACAGTTTTGGGTTCGATTACACAAAAGCGGCTCTTACAGATAGATTAGATCCTGTTGTGGGAAGGGAAGAGGAGATAGAACGTGTTGCACAAATCCTCGGTCGCAGAAAGAAAAACAATCCTATTCTCATCGGCGAACCAGGTGTAGGGAAAAGTGCAGTAGCAGAAGGACTTGCAATAAAAATAGCCAAGAAAGAAGTTGCCTATTCGCTCTCAAATAAGAGGGTTGTCTCTTTAGATATCGGGAGTATTGTTGCCGGAACAAAGTATCGCGGACAGTTCGAGGAGAGAATGAAAGCAATTATCAGCGAACTTAAAAATAATCCGAATGTCATTCTCTTTATAGATGAGCTACATACACTTGTTGGAGCAGGAGGGGCAGCAGGTTCGTTAGATGCTGCAAATATGCTTAAACCTGCCCTTGCAAGGGGTGAGATTCAGTGCATAGGGGCAACTACTTTAGATGAGTTCAGAGAGATCATAGAGAAAGACGGAGCTTTGGAACGCCGCTTCCAAAAAGTTATGATAGAGCCAACAGATTTTGCGCAAACCCTTAATATTCTGGAACATATAAAACCACGCTATGAGGCTCACCATAATGTTATCTATACTCCCGATGCGCTCAAAAGCTGCATATCGCTGAGCCAAAGATATTTATCTGACAGATGTCTTCCAGACAAAGCGATAGATATAATGGACGAGGCAGGAAGCCGCGCACATATTAAAAACCAAAGGGTTCCTAAGAATGTAACAGAACTTGAAGATGCTGTAAGTGCTTTAGAACTAAAGAAATCGCAGCTGGTGGCAGCACAAGATTACAATCAGGCAGCATTGATACGAGATCTTATCGCCGAGAAAAAGAGAGAACTTACCATAGCTCACGAAAAATGGAGAGCAAGACAAGATAGAAAACCTATAGTTGTGGACAAGCCAGATATTGAGGCAATCATGAGTATGAGCACCCGGATTCCTCTACAGAGATTGGCACAAAGTGAGGGAAATAAACTGCTCAATATGAACAAAGTGCTCAAAGATAGAATCATAGGGCAAGATGAAGCTGTTGAGAAAGTTACTCGGGCAATACTGAGAAATCGTGCTGGACTCAAAGATCCTAACAAGCCAATAGGGACATTCCTCTTTTTAGGACCTACCGGCGTAGGTAAGACACACCTTGCTAAAGTACTTGCCAACAACCTGTTCGATACAGACGACGCTCTCATAAGAATAGATATGAGCGAGTTTATGGAGAAGTTCTCCGTAAGCCGCCTTATAGGTGCTCCTCCGGGATATGTCGGTTACAACGAAGGTGGCGAACTATCTGAAAAGGTGAGGCGTAAACCATACAGTGTCATACTGTTAGATGAAATTGAGAAAGCCCATCCGGATATCTTTAATCTATTGCTTCAGGTACTTGATGAAGGGCGTCTTACAGACAGCAACGGCCGCCATATAGATTTTAAAAACACTATTCTCATACTTACATCAAATGTTGGTACAAAGGAACTTAAAGATTTTGGGCGAGGCGTCGGCTTCTCTACAGAGACAAAAGAAGAGGGGCTGGAGAAGAATAAGGAGATAATAGAGAAAGCTATAAAGAAACAATTTACACCCGAATTCCTTAATCGCCTCGATGAGCAAATACTCTTTAACCCTCTGACAGAAGAAGACTTAGAGAAAATAATAGAGATAGAGTTGAAAGGTCTTGTCAAAAGAGTGCAAGAAGTTGGCTTCACCCTTAAAGTTACCTCCGGAGCCAAGAAATTTGTGGCTCATAGTGCATACGATCCACAATACGGCGCACGACCTCTCAAGAGAGCAATTCAAAAAATGATAGAAGATCCTGTAAGTGAAGCAATTATTACTAAAAAAGTTTCTCCCGGGGAGACAATAGAAATTGTTCTCAAAAAAGATCAACTCGTTGTAAAAGAGTAGTTTAACCATAAGTACCATAAATAGAATGATAGCTCTGTTACCTATTATAGCTTTAATACTTTTTATCTCGATGAGTGTTGCAATCTTCGGAAATGACACTCTGAGTGGGGCAAGTCAGGTTTCTCTCCTTCTTGCCGCAGCAATATGTGTAGTTATTGGTCTGCTAAACAAGCGTTTAACATGGAAGAAGCTGGAAGAAGAATTTAAACGGAACATCGGCAGCAGCACTATTGCAATCATCATTTTAATGCTCATAGGGGCACTCAGCAGCACTTGGATGGTTTCCGGAGTAGTTCCAACCATGATATACTATGGAATGAAAATTCTCAAACCAGAGTGGTTTCTCATAAGTGCCTGTGTTTTATGCGCTTTAGTGAGCTTAATGACCGGTTCGTCGTGGACTACGGTTGCAACAATGGGTATCGCATTAATGGGTATAGGCAAGGCATACGGTTTTGCAGATGGTTGGATTGCCGGTGCCATAATCTCCGGAGCTTACTTTGGAGACAAACTCTCTCCCCTATCAGATACAACAGTGTTAGCCTCCTCTATTACAGATACTCCCCTCTTTACCCACATCCGCTATATGATGAAAACTACTATACCAACTTTCATCATAGCCCTCATAATCTTCACTATAGCAGGATTGTACATTAATACCGGAGGAGAGAATTCTGCTTTGTTCACCGATGCGCTCTCCCGTTCATTCCATATAACACCTTGGTTATTAGCAATTCCTGTAGTAACAGGAGTGATGATTGCACGCAAATGGCACACTCTGGCTGTCCTTTTTATTGCCACCCTTTTAGGTGCAGTTGTTGCTGTTATTGTTCAGCCCGATATTGTTCTTAAAGTGGTTCAAGGTAGTCACAAATACCTCTCTATGAATTATATAGAAGGGGTTGTAAGAGTGTGCTACGATCATACTGCCATAGCCACAGGGGTAGAAACTTTAGATTCATTGGTAAAAACGCGCGGCATGGTGGGTATGCTCCCTACAATCTGGCTGATAA
>CADBRQ010000039.1 GCA_902797115.1 uncultured Bacteroidia bacterium | reverse complement strand
TTGCCCAAATCAACCCCTTTTTGTGAGCATCTAATATGGCAGAGTTCTTTTCCTTCTCTTTAAAGAGCTCATTTACAGCAAGTACAGCAAGTATAGGAATAGTAATCTGCAGAATTACAAGTATCATAGATACAGTTCGGAACTTGTTATAAAGAGGAATGTTGTTAAAGAAAAACTCTGTAGGAGCCATAAAATGGTATCCCCACGAAAGAAGAATTGCCAATATAGAAACGCCTAATAACCACCACCTTGCACCGCTTTTAACAACAAACAAACCAAGTATGAACAAAAAGATACAGATTGCACCCATATACATAGGACCTGCTGTAAAAGGCTGCGGTCCCCAATATAACGGAAGTTGTTTAATTATTTCATTTGCCTCGCCGTAAGCACCGGAGAGAACTTTATATGTTTCAGATGATGTTGAAAGCTCTCCTGCCGAAGCTCCGCCGTTAAAGTTGGGAATCAATAAGTTAGGAGTCTCTTCTATACCATAGCTCCATTGTGTGGCGTATTCCAAATCGAGACCAGTATTCTTTTGTTGAGCACCTCTATCTGCTGCGCTATCTGCCACAAGTTCGCTTCCACCCCTCATAGACTGCTTGCCATATTCGTATGTTGGCCAAAGATGATTTACATTTGCCCCAACTCCCAAAAGTCCGGCAATCAGCACTGCAACAGAAGTTTTAAGAAAATTTCCAAAACTCTTTGAACGAATGGCCGAACAAAATTGCCAAACAACAAAGCCCAATATTATAATTGCAAGATAATAAGTGATTTGCGGATGATTTGCTTTTATTTGAAAACTTAGTGCAGCCCCAAACAGCAATGCCCCCAAAAGCCAGCGTTTATTATATGCATAGACCAATGCTGCAAGCACCCACGGCATGAACGCAATTGCAATCATTTTTGTATTATGTCCAACTTGAATGATTTGCATATTGTAAGAACAGAAACTTATAGCAATTGCCCCCAAAATGGCAAGCCAAATATTCACACCAAATGCCAAAAAGAGAAGAAAACCACCTATCATACTGATTATAAGATAACTGGCAGGGCGTTGTCCTATAAATAGAAGTTCATAAATGTATTGAGTGAGATCCCCTTTGTATTTAATGGAGATAGTGTTTGCAGGCATTCCGCCAAACATGGAGTTGGTCCAATATGTAGGATCATTCGGGTGGTGTTCATTCCAATCAACAATTTCGTGGCTCATTCCTTTCCAACTGCTTATATCGCTCTGATTTACCACCTTACCGCCAAGCGTATATGGTGCGTATGCATACCCCGCTGCAATAAAACCAATTATTGCAATCAAATATGGCATTAACTTTTTAATCATTTCTTTCATAGTGCCGCAAATGTACTTATTTTAAAGAAATAAAAAGTGATTTTTGTTTTTGAGTAAACTCATTTTAAATAACGCTGTCTAAAAGTTTTGCAAACGCTTCTGCCTGAGCAATTCGTGAATATTTAGAGATGCCGGCAGAGCTGTTTTTAAAAGATTTTTTTGTTTTATATTCGGTCCAAATTCTCTCTATTTCTTGTTTAATTTCATTTACTCTATTTTCCTCGGCGATGCGCCCGCGCTCCGTTTTATCTCCCTCTGATTGAGCATATTCAAATAATACACCGGCAGAAGTCTCGTTTAAGATTCTCTCAAGTTCACACCCTTTATAACCAAAGGCAATGATGTGTGAGCCGCTGGCAAGATATTCAAAAAGTTTTCCGGTAAGGATGCCCGCAGCTTCCGGCTCTTTACGCAATGGAAGCAATAGAATATTTGCTCTTTTCTGAAGGGCAACTGCCGCAGGGTGAGGAGAATATCCAATGTCTAACAGATATTTTTCAATACCATTAACGGCAAAGCACTCTTTTGCCATCTCATCTGTCTGACCAGCAACAACAATTTGTAAATGATTTGCAAAGTTCTCATTTTCAGCCACCAATATACCTATTGCTTTCCAGAACTCCGGAGGATTTGCGCTGTTTGTAAGTAGCCCCGTGTGTGCTATCACAAATTTATCTTCTGTTTTTTCAGCGATGCGTATAACTTCCTCTTTTAGAGCCGTATTTATACTCTCATCAAAGTCGTATGGGTCATAACCGTTTTCTATTAAAGTCACCTTTTCCTCTGCTTGTGCGGCACTCATCTTTATCATATCGCCCTTGAGGTCTCCAATGTAATCATCTCTCATTTGGGAAGTTACGACAGTTATTTTAGATGCATCGCGGAGTATGGAGAGTTCTAAAAGGCGGTGAATTAAAGAAGACTTATTTGTTAAACTGAGGTGTTTAAAGTAGAAAAGACGGGTCCACGGATCTCTAAAATCTGCAACCCACGGGATTTGTAGTTTGTGATGTAACTTTTTGGCAATTAGATGCATAGAGTGGGGAGGCCCGGTGCTTAGAATGGCATCAACACTATTTTCTTTAAGCCATTTTTTAAGAAAACGCACACTCGGATTCACCCACCATTTACGCGGATCGGGAATGAAGAAGTTTGCACGAATATAATTTGCAAAGCTCTTTCTATTAGAGCTTTCTATGGCATTGGCTTTTATTTTTACTCCTTTCTTTTTGCCGCTGAGGAGCTTGTATATGGCGTATGGTTCTCTTATTTTGCGTTTGAGCACCTCAACTTCTGGGGCAATCTCTGTAACAAGGGAGTTGTCCACAGAATTGACATCGGGGTTTAATGGGGTGTAAATTATTGGTTGCCAGCCGAATCGCGATAAGTACTTAGATAGCTTTAACCACCTCTGCACACCGCTTCCTCCGCTTGGCGGCCAATAGTATGTTATAATCAGCACCCTCTTCATAATCTGCAATTTACCCAATACTTTAATTCACTCGAATTACATCAGCTACACTCTGTCTCGGTTCACCACAGCAACCGTTCGGTAGTGAGACGACCTATTGCCTGTCGGCCTCTGTTCCTTTTATCAGGTTGTTATACAATAAGTTGGAAACGCGGTAATGGATAGACATAAATCCCTGCTCCGTTTTATAAGTGCAACCATTAGTCATAATTACTATTCCAAATGTTCTCTCTTTATTCCAGAACATGCTTGTAAACACACCGTAAGCTCCACCCGTATGACCTATCATTGTTTTTCCCGGAATCAGTGCATTGTTTGTGGCAATTGCAAAACCGTAGAAACCATCGTCATTCGGATACTCAAACGTTGCGGTAAGGCGGCTTTGCATTAAGAGCGAACTTTCGGGTTTTAAGATAGTTACACCATCTTTGGTTGTACCAAGCCCCAGGTGCATTTGCATTACTCTTGCAAGTCCTCTTGGGGAGGTTTTAAGTCCGCCGGTCGGAGAGAAAATAGGTGTGGAATAACCAAATTCATAATTAGCAATCTCTTCTCTGCGAGGTGCGTACGCCTCCGGTTGAGCGGTCATAACACCCTCTTTATTTGGTTGATACAGTGTTACAAATTTAGATTTATCCAATCCGTCAATCCAGTATCCTCCATAAACGCCGAGCGGCTCCAAAATGTTTTTAACAACATAATTATCAAAACGAACCTCGCTCACCCTCTCCAAAATAGTACCCATCATGTTGTAATTCAAGTTGCAGTACTCATATTTTGAGCCGGGTCTATAATTATTATAAGCTTTCTCGAAGTTTGGATTTTTTGAAGGATCTATACTCTTCAAACTGAAATATCCTTGAGAATCGTTTAAGCTCGATGTGTGAGTGAGAAGCATATATGGGGTAATAACCACATCGGGATAGTTGGGGTTTCTGACTTTAAATCCAACAAGGTTGGAGATGTCGTCATTCAAATTAATCTTTCCCTGCTCTACAAGTTGCATTATAGACGTGGCAGTAAATGATTTAGAGATAGAGGCTATTCTGAAAATATCGTCCTCTTTAAGGGGTGTTTTGTTCTCTAAATTTTTATATCCCCAACTGTTAGAGTAGATTATGTCTCCGTTGCTTACCACCGCAACACCCAATCCTACAACATTGAGGTCTTGCATAATTTTAGCAATACCAGATTCAATTTCTTGATTCACAGTACACTGTGCAGTTTGCCCTGCCCCTTGATTTTGTGCAGAAAGTGTTTGAGTGAAAAGCAAACCAATAGCAACAACGGCACATATCAAAATGGAAAAAACTCTTTTCATACACTTAAATATTTTAATTTAAAATTCTCTTTGATGTGTTCTACAAAATTAACAATAATTGGTTATTTTTGCACATATTATGAACACAATAATATGGCTGAGAGGAATTTAAATACTCCAATGATGAAACAATATGTGCAATTTAAAGCACAATACCCTCAAGCACTGTTACTTATGAGGGTTGGAGATTTTTATGAGGCGTACGGAGAAGATGCCATAACCATGAGTCGTGTTCTTGGAATGGTGCTTACAAAACGCTCTAACGGAGTTCCAACGAGTGTTGAACTTTGCGGTTTTCCTCATCATGCCCTTAACACTTATCTTCCGAAATTGGTTGGTGCCGGCTATAAAGTTGCTGTTTGCGATCAATTGGAAGATCCCAAACTTACAAAGAAGCTTGTCAAGCGTGGAGTTACAGAACTTGTAACCCCCGGTGTGGCATACAATGAGGAACTTCTTAAAAGCAAAGAAAATAACTTTCTGGCATCTTTTTATTTTACTGAAAATAAGGGAGGTGCAGCATTTTTAGATATTTCTACCGGAGAATTTAAAGTTGCAGAGGGAGAGTTAGATTATCTAGAAGTTTTAGCATCGGATTTTAAGCCGCGGGAAGTGCTTCTGCAGAAAGGATATGAAGATGGTTTTAAATCGCGATTCGGCAACAAATACTATCTCACCACAATAGACGACTGGGCTTTTGTGGAGGAAGCGTGTGTTAATAAACTAAAATTTGTCTTCGGCGATAAGGCTCTTAAGGGCTTTGGTATAGAGAAACTTACGCTTGCTCAAAGAGCTGCGGGAGCTGCACTTTTTTATCTTGAGCAAAATCAAAGTTCAACATCTCAGCTTAAATCTATATCGAGGCTGGACGGCAATAATTTTGTTTGGTTAGATAAATTTACAACCAGAAATTTGGAGATTTTTTACCCCACAACGCCGGAGGGAATCCCTCTGATAGAGGTAATTGATAAAACATCCTCTCCAATGGGAGCCAGAATGTTACGCTCATGGGTTGCAATGCCGCTTAAAAGCATAGATGAAATTCAGAAACGTTTGAACGGTGTAGAATTTTTCCTGTCAAATCCCTTAATCCTCAGCGATGTGCACTCTCGTCTTTCTCAGATTGGAGATATGGAGAGGATGTTGGCACGTGCGGCTGCGGGAAAAATCATGCCTCGAGAGGTTGTGCAGCTAAAGAGGGGACTATCTCAGACAGAGCCAATTGCCGCTGCACTTTCGGGTGGAGATATTGGCGGCGATATTAACGGTGGGATTGGTTCCGTGCTTCCGTTGTTAAGAGATTTTGCAAACAAACTCTCTATATATAACTCCCTTAAAGCACTTATAGAGAGGAATTTATTAGAAGAGCCGGCGGCTGCCTTTGGAAAGGGAGACATAATTGCATCGGGAGTAAATAGTGATTTAGATAATTTAAGACGCCTTGGCAGAGAGGGTAAAGATTATCTGCTTCAACTCCAAAAAAGAGAGAGCGAGCGCACTCAAATTCCTTCACTCAAAATAAGTTACAACAATGTGTTTGGATATTATCTTGAGGTAAGAAACACGCACAAAACAAATGTTCCGCCGGAGTGGATAAGGAAACAGACATTAGTAAACGCAGAGCGCTACATAACGCCGGAACTTAAAGAGTATGAGGAGAAAATCTTAGGAGCAGAAGAAAAAATACTGGCTCTTGAACAGAAAATATTTGCGGAGGTTGTTTCTAAAATTCAAGAACATATAGCAGATATACAGTTGTGCTGCAATGTATTGGCTCAGATAGACTGTTTGTGCGGATTTGCCGTTCTTGCAAAAGAGAATAAATATTGCAAGCCGGAAGTTAATGATTCTTTGAGCATTACAATAAAACAAGGACGGCACCCTGTGCTTGAGACAACAATGCCGTTAGACGGAGAGTATGTTGCAAACGATTTATATTTAGACAACTCTTCTACTCAGATAATTATTTTGACAGGACCAAATATGGCTGGTAAATCTGCGTTGTTAAGACAAACTGCGTTAATTGTTTTGCTTGCTCAATGTGGAAGCTATGTGCCTGCCGAATCGGCGACAATTGGGGTTGTTGATAAAATTTTTACAAGGGTTGGTGCGTCTGACAATATATCTCAAGGAGAATCGACGTTTATGGTTGAGATGCTGGAAACAGCTGCTATTCTGCACAATTTAAGTGAGAGGAGTTTGATTCTTTTGGATGAAATCGGGCGCGGAACAAGCACCTTTGACGGCATGTCAATAGCGTGGAGTATAGTAGAATACCTCCATAGTTCGGCGCCATCGGTTATAAAATTGACACCAACATCAAAATTGTCAGCAACGTCGGCTTTGGCAAAAGAGAAAGGATCGGGTCCAAAAACGATATTTGCCACCCATTATCATGAACTGAACGAATTGGAAAAAATATATCCGCGCGTAAAGAACTACCACATAGCGGTTAAAGAGTCTGGGAAAGAGATAATATTCTTAAGGAAGTTACTCCCTGGAGGGGTGGCGCATAGCTTTGGAATACATGTTGCCCGCTTGGCAGGAATGCCGCCAGCTGTTTTAGACAACGCAGAGAAGAAACTAAAAGAGTTAGAGGCACCTTCAGTAAGCTTAGAGCATAAAGATATGCAACTCTCTTTCTTTCAGTTGGATGACCCAACACTCTCTGCCATCAAATCTAAATTGGAGGGTGCAGATTTAAATAACATGACCCCTTTAGAAGCGTTCGATCTTATCCGCTCCATGAAAAGCGAACTTGGACTCTAATTACGACTTAGATTCAGATTTTTAATCTAAATGTTGTATTATCTTTGTCGGTAGAAACACTCGGAACATCAGAAAAGCCGGCTGAGGTCTGCGGACTTATATGGAGGTGGCTGTCCCCTTCGAGTGTTTCTTCTATTTTACCGCCACTTTTTCTTGCATTGCCACCGCCAGAGGGCGAGGAGCGTGTAGATATCGAATAGTGCAATGATGGGTGCGGCTATGATTTCGAGGCTGTGGAGTCTCCCCGAAAGTGTACTTTGGTGGGTAAAGCGTACTTTCGAGGCTATGGAGTTTCCCCGAAAGCGCACTTTGGTGGGTAAAGCGTACTTTCGAGGCTGTAGAGTCTCCCCGAAAGCG
>CADBRQ010000038.1 GCA_902797115.1 uncultured Bacteroidia bacterium | reverse complement strand
TAAAGCTAAATTCAAAAAACTGCGTTTCTCTCCCGAAATGAAAATAGATGGTGATTTGGCCGATGACACTAAGGGATTTATCAAAAAGATGATTGCCGGAAATAAGGAGCAGAACTATGGGATGGAGCAATTAATGAATATGTTTTATCGTGCCAATGAAATTGGTGTTGTCAGGCGATTATATCCCTCTTACATAACAGATGACAGTGGTTTACACCCTCACATTGCGGAAGATTCTCTTCTCTTTTTGAAGTTCAATGCACGAAAAGGTTCGCCCCTTACTATTGGAATCGGGGGAAATATATCGTCATCTTCTCTGAATCAAGGATATGTTACGCTCGGATATCTGCATCCCGGGCTTAACCCTTGGCGAATTAATTTGAACGGCAACATTGGTAAACTTTACAGGGGGGCGAGTTTAAAATATCGTCAAGATGTAGGTATTCAGCCACTTGCATATATTTATCTCAATGCTGTTGGTCATATATTTGACTATTTTAACGGGAATCAATCTTTGGTGAGGGAGAATAAGCTTCCTAAGAATGTGAATTTTAGGGAGTTCTATTTGCGTGGCGGTATTGCATCGCCATTTGTTACAACATACAATGCTGTTGCAGAGTTTTCACTTACCGCGGGTAGAATTCAGCAACGCTCTTATGCAAAGGAACTTATAGATAATCATCAAACTGCCGACAGGGGATTGGTTTTTGTTGCAAGCCCTTCTTTTGCAGTGAAGGTTCAAACATTAAACTATATTATGTACCCGACGCAAGGATCGTATGGATACACCTCTGTTCGTTATGCTTATATGAATGAGAACTTTAATCCTGGTTCTACAAATCCCGATGTTCCAAGATTTTCAAATGTTGACCATCATGTGTGGCGTTTCAGATTAAAGTTGGAGCAATATTTTTCATTGAGCAAGAGATTCTCGTTGGGAGGTAACATCGACATATCGCTGAGTAAAAATGAGGATATGACAAACTATTATTCAAAACTCATGGTAACCCCTGTGTATGAGCCGGTTCGTCATGCTTCTACCCTTTTGATGGAGAATTACAGGGCAAATACATTTTTTGCTGCAGGCATCTCTCCGATACTGAAAGTTACCCCGTCTCTCTATATTCACACTACGTTTTGCTGGTTCCAACCATACAAATCTATAAACCGTGCTGAAAATGGATGGGAGTATTATTATTCAGATAAGTTCCATCGTGGCGGTTCTATAGCAAATGCTGCTTTGGTTTGGCAATCTCCAATTGGAACACTTTCGTTATCAACAACTTACTATAGTAAAGGTAAGCAAAGCTGGTACACGCAGTTGAATTTTGGAATACTTATATTTAACAAGAAATCTATGGAGGATTAATGGCTAACCCACTTAAAAAATTAGCTTCGGAAACTGCGATATACGGACTAAGCACCATACTTGCCCGCATAATTAACTTTTTCTTTGTTCCTGTCTATACAAGAATATTGTCTCAGGGGGGCTATGGCTCGTATGCGGAGATAATGAGCTATATTGCTGTATTCCAGGTAATTTTAGTTTTGGGTTTGGAGACAGGATGTTTTAAGTTTGCGGCAGACTCATCTAATCCGGACAAGGTCTTCTCTACCGCTCTCTCTACTGTTACAGCTTTGTCTCTCCTCTTCTTTGGTTTAGTGTGGATGTTCTCTCCTCAGATCTCATCTTCTATGGGGTATGAGGGAATGTACAAGATGATTATTTATGTAGGTGGTATTCTTGCTCTCGATTCGTTTACCGCTATTCTTTTTGCCAGACTCCGTCAACAGCAGAAAGCACTTAAATTTGCTCTGTTCAAGAGTATTAAAATAATGAGTGAACTTGGCTTCAACCTTTTGTTGTTCTTCGTTGTTCCTACCTATTTCGCCTCTCATCCAAATTCATTGCTCTCTCATTTTATTCCTGCGCAAATACATTTTTCTTACATAATTTTTGCAGTCTTTTTAAGCTGCATTGTTTGTTTCATCCTCTTTATTCCCGATTTGTTCAAGGTTCGCTTTGGTTTTGATAAATCGTTGTGGAAGAGTATGATGCTCTATTCGCTACCCCTGATGATTGCGAATCTTCCGGGTATTGTCAATGAGAGCGCAGACCGTTTTCTATTCCGTTTTCTGGTTGGCGACGGATATACCGGCAGTGGTTGGGCGGCAGACCTTGGAGTGTATCAAGCTGCTGTAAAACTTGCGGTTATAATGAACCTCTTTATTCAGATGTTCAAATATGCCGCAGAACCATTTTTCTTTGCCCGTTATAAAGAGAAGGGTTCCAATGAGTTATATGCCCGTGTCATGGAGTATTTTGTGATTTTCTGCATGCTCATTTTCTTAGGAATGGTCTTTTATGTAGATATTATTGGTCTGATATTGGGTTCAGACTTTAGGATGGCTCTTGGCACAATGCCTGTTATACTCCTCTCTTACATCATCTTAGGAATGTTATATAATGTCTCTATGTGGTACAAGTTGAGCGGTCATACAAAGTTTGCAATTGTCATAACACTTTTAGGACTCTCAATTACCATTGCAGGCAACTTTATATTTATGCCAAAATTCTCCTATAAGGCGAGTGCTTGGGTGCATCTTATAAGTTGTCTTATCATGCTCATATACAGCACTTATTTGGGTGCAAAATATTATCCCATCCCATATAATTGGCGAAAAATTTCTGCATACATTTTCTCAGCGATATCTTTATTCCTTATCTCTGAGTTAGTTATCTATTTATTAGATTGTAATTTAACAATTAAACTTGTAATAAATACGCTCTTGATAGTTTTCTATCTCGTTTATATTGAGCGCAAAACTCATTTGATTACTTCATTTGTCAAAAAATAGATACAGATATGATAGTTAAGATTGTAAACAATTCTCCTTATCCGTTACCTCAATATGCGACACCTTTTTCTGCCGGATTGGATTTGAATGCTAATATTGAGGAGCCTTTAGAGATAAAACCTCTTGAAAGAGCGATAGTTCCTACAGGTTTGTTTATTGAACTTCCTCAAAGTTATGAAGCGCAAATAAGACCAAGAAGCGGTCTTGCGGCAAAATATGGGATAACTGTTGCAAATGCTCCCGGGACCATTGACGCAGATTATAGAGGAGAGATAAAAGTGATACTTATCAATTTGAGCAAAGAATCTTACATAATTAAACCTGGTGAGAGAATTGCTCAAATGGTGGTTTCAAAGTTTACTCAAGTTGAATGGGCTCAAGTTGAGACACTTTCTGAAACTTTCAGAGGTGCAGGGGGATTTGGAAGTACAGGACTTGGAGTTAAGGTGGCTAAGGTTACAATTTCAAATCTCACATCGAGAAAGGGGAAACCAGATATAGTTAAATTGTACACCCTTTATCAGAGATTGAACGGTATCTGTACAGATTCGAGGAGAGTAGAGACCAATAATATCTTTTTTGCACTCAAAGGAGATAACTTTAATGGCAATAACTTTGTTATGAGCGCATTAGATAAAGGTGCCGCCCTTGCCGTTGCAGATGATGCGGAGCTTGTGAAGGAGGCGAAAAAGAAATATCCAAGGCGTGTTTTAATTGTTGATGACGCATTGAAAACTTTGCAAGCCCTTGCAAAACATCACCGTCTTCAATTTAGAATTCCTGTGATAGCACTTACCGGAACAAATGGCAAAACTACAACCAAAGAGCTTATAAATGCAGTCCTTTCAACAAAATACAAAGTAGTTGCAACAGAAGGCAATTTAAATAATGATATAGGAGTTCCCCTTACCCTTTTGAGAATAGATAAAGAGACAGAGGTTGCTGTTATAGAGATGGGAGCTTCTCATCCTAATGATATTGCAACTCTGACCTCTATAGTTTGTCCTTCGTTTGGTTTGATAACAAGCATAGGTAAAGCCCACCTTCAAGGTTTTGGTTCTTTGGAAGGCGTGATGAAAGCAAAGGGAGAGCTTTACGACAATCTTCAGGAGTTTAAGAAGATTGCTTTTGTGAATGTGGATAATCCTCTCTTAAATAAGATGATAGAGAAACGCCCTAACTTGCAGATTGTCCCTTATGGGATTAAGAATAGTTGTGCCGAGATAGAACCGACAACGAGTACTTCTCCATATCTTACCCTCTATGTTCCAACATTAACTGCAAATGATAAAGAACAAAAGAAAGTTAAAGTTTCTACCAATCTTATCGGGAGTTATAATGCAGAAAATGTTTTGGCGGCATTGAGTATTGCCACCCATTTTGCAATTCCTACACCTATTGCAATTAAGGCCATTGCCTCTTATAAACCAAGCAATCACCGCTCCCAATTAGAAAAGAGTAAATACAATATTATTATTAAAGATACATATAATGCTAACCCAACAAGCATGAGTGCATCTATCGAGAGTTTTAAAAGTATAGATTCAAAAAATTCTAAGATTCTCATTCTCGGCGATATGCTTGAATTGGGGAATGAGAGCCAAAAAGAGCATCGTAATATTTTGGAATTGGCTGCAAAGAGCGGAGCGGCAGAAATTTTCCTTGTTGGCGGAGAGTTTTCTCATGCTTATAATACGCTCTATGCTAAAAAGGTCTCTTGGTTGAAGGGTATTAAGATTTCTCTTTTTAAAGATGTAGAAGAGCTTGCCGACATGCTTCACAGAGAGCCTCTTAAAAAGCGCACTGTTTTAGTTAAGGGATCTCATGGCATTCATTTGGAAAAAATCTTTGATTTACTTTAATTTCAGAACTTTATAGATAATGATTTTACCTGTTTACACATACGGAAGCCCGATACTCAGGGCGCAAGCAAAGGAAGTGGATCTTAAAATGGAGGGGTTGGAGCAACTCATCGCCGATATGCATCAAACTATGAAACATGCAGAAGGAGTGGGAATTGCGGCTCCTCAAGTGGGAAAAAGTCTAAGAATTTTAATTGTTGATGGAACCGACTTGGCAGAGGATTATCCCGAATTGAAAAGTTTCTATAGGGTTATGATAAATCCTGTGGTATTAGAAGAGAGTTCGGAAACTGCTGAATTTTCAGAGGGTTGTTTAAGTGTTCCCGATATTCGTGCCGATGTTACAAGGGCTGCCAGAATTAAAGTTGAATACTTTAATGAAAAATTTGAAAAAGTGGTTGAGGATTTTGATGGTTTTGGCTGCAGGATGGTGCAACATGAGATGGATCATCTCGATGGCAAAATGTTCGTAGATAGGGTATCTCCACTTCGCAAAAAGCTGATGGGGGGCAAGTTGCGCCGCATTGAGAAAGGAGAGGTCAGAACAAGGTATAAAACAGCAAAATAGCTACTTTTTAGTTGTTATCTGTAACCTCTTCCACTTCTGCATCTACAACGTTATTGTTATTGATTTTAGCTGCAGCTTTTTCCGCTTCATCTTTGAGGGCGCGGCTGACTCTTTTCAATTGTTTTCCTATGAACAGTTCAGATAAACCCAAAAAGATAAGACTTACACCAAAGATAACGCAGATCAGATTGAGAGGGTTTATGATATCTAAAAAGAAGACAATTCCAACCAAAACTATAAGGATAGGAATTATATAGAGGGTTGGTTTTGCACCGCCTCCTTTGTTAAACTTGTATGTTTGAACAAGTTGCATAATACCATATATTATCAGGACAACACCTATCAAATATGCAATAAACTTTTCAAAAAAGTCTGTTTTGAGAAGCAGAAGAAAGCCCAACAATAAGAAAAGTGCAATGCTGCATATATTTACAATGGTTATTCCTCTTAATCTAGAGAATGAACCATGAGTAAGCAGGAAAACTAAAATAACAACTGCAGCAGCAATAAATACTCCCCCTAAAATCTTTAGAATAATCTCGGTTGAACTGCTTGGCCAAATCAGCAGGCAACATCCCACCAAAATGACAAAAATTCCTCTTAAAATGTGTTTGTTGTACATAACTTTTTGTTTTTATTCAATATTAACCTTACATGGTTTTCTTCTACAAAAATAGGGAAAATCGTTGAAATAATCAACCTGCAAAACTTATTTTGAGAAATGAACAACTATTGGTACCTTTGTTCTATTGTTGTTTTTGGCTCTTAATCCCAACATACTGTTTGGAAAATTGGTAAATTGAGGATTATGTACTATTTATTATACAAATAGATACTAATCACTAACTTAAATAAAAATTGTCATGAAAAAAAACGGGTTATTTTCAATTGTTGCACTTGTTGCATTTATAGTTTCACTATCTGCCTGTGGCGGTAGCGATTCTACTTCATCTTCAAAATTTCCATTTAGCGAATATGTCTCTGTCTTAAAGAAAGCTGCAGAGGTCAGCGATGCGTTGAAAGAGAAATTAAATGAAGTCAAAGATTTGTCAGACCTCGCTAAATTAGTAGAGCAGAGCAAGGTTGAGGAGCAAGAGTATAAAGATGCTGTGAAAGAGTTGGTAGAGCAAGATATGGGAAAAGAGGTTGTTCTCAAAATAGCCGACGGAGCTCCTTTTGTCATTGAGTCTCCTATTAAATTGGGCAAATCACTTGTATATTCCGATGCTATCTGGATGAAATTAGAGGGCGAACTCGCTTTAAAAGAGGCAGTTAATCTTTCTGATGGTAAAACTGCTCTTGTTGCAAATGTAAATGTTTTGGATAAAGAGGGTAATGTACTCTACACCAAGAAGAATTTTGCAACTTTTAAAGGGGTTAAAAATGAAGATGGCACATTTGCAGTTCCGGCAGATACAAAGGTTCCTGTAGAAGAGTATGTTGTAATGAAAGACAAGGATGTGGACAATTGGGTGAATGCAGCACAGATGGTGATAGTTGTAGCAGAGTAATTTTAAGCAACTTTTAAAAGAATTAATGATGCTGGAATAGCCCTTTTGCAATCTTCATCGCGATGCGTCTTTGCTTGTGGTCAAAACTCAAAAGCAGATCGGGATGAAATGGAATAAGGATCTCTTCAAAGAGGTCCTTATCTTTTGCTGAGGCATGCTTTTCTTTTGCTGTGGCGTTTTGCTCTTCTCTTGCTATAGTGCTTTGCTGCGCTTTTGCTGAGGCGTTTGATAGGGTGATATTAAAACAAACATTTGCAGGATATTCAATTACATCCGAAATAACTCCAATCTCCTTACCTTCTTCATTTTCAACAATATATCCAATTAGCTCTTGTAAATCTATCGTTTGTTCATCTTCCCTTTCTCCCGTTCCATTTTTTTTCATATACCGAGAAACAAGCGTATCGTGAATAAAAATTTCATGACCTACAAGTTCCTCTGAATGAGAAGAATCGGAAACTGTGGAAAATTTTGCGACAAAACCGGTTTTTCCTTTTTGAGTAAATTTTTCAATAAAAAATGGGGTATAAATCCCATCGATGAGGAAAAAAACAGGAGGAATGGCAGAGATTAATTCTTTCTTATTTTCAACATCTTCAAAAATTTGTAGTAACGAATCGCTGAAGAGCTTGATTAAAACCTCCCCTCGATTTCCGTAGCTTTTTGATACGCTGCCGGCTTTGCTGTACTTTTGGTCAGAACTCAATATTTGATTAATAGCTTCCACTTTGTTGTTCTTTCTCCTTTAGGATATGTTTCCAGTTGTAAAGATACTCTAAATTTTGGAGTTAAGATAAAAAGTTTTATATTTGCGCTCCTTTCTCGGGTAGAAAGGATTAAATTATTTTATTAACATTTAAAAACTCACAGATATGTCTGTAAAAATTCGTTTATCACGTCATGGAAAGAAGAACTACGCTTTCTTCCATATTTTAGCTACCGATGTGAGAGCTCCTCGTGATAGTCGCTTTATTGAGCTTTTAGGATCTTACAATCCAAACACCAATCCTGCAACTATCATTTTGAATGTAGACAGAGCTTTGTATTGGTTGCAGAATGGTGCACAACCTACAACTACTGCCAAGAGAATTCTCTCTTACAAAGGCGTTTTACTTAAAAAACATCTTCAGGAAGGTGTTAAGAAAGGTGCTCTGACTCAGGAACAAGCAGATGCAAAATTTGCTGCTTGGATTAGTGAGAAAGAGGCAAAGATTAATGCAAAGATTGAGAAACTCTCTGTTGGTAAGGCAGATGCTAAAAAGGCAGCTGTTGAGGCAGAGAATAAAGTAAATGCTGCTCGCGCAGAGGCACTTGCAAAGAAGAAAGCTGAGGCTGAGGCGGCTGTAGCTGCTGCAAAGGCAGAGGCAGAAGCTGCTGAAAATGCTGCGGAGGCTCCTGCAGAGGAGGCTGCTCCTGAGGCACCGGCAACAGAAGCTCCGGCGGCTGAAGCTGCTCCGGAAGAGGCTGCTGCTCCTGCAACAGAAGCTTAAATAAAGAGCTACACTCGTATCGCGAGTAGTTCTGATTGACAAAATTTAAGAGTCGTTAAGGAAAGGGTTTTACTCCCAATGCTTGGCGGCTCTTTTTTTAATGCAAAACTTGTGGCAGAAAATTTTCCTGTTTTTATTGTATATTTGCTTTCAGATAACAACAATTAAAATTTTATAAAATGAAGCTTAAACTTTTTTCATTTGCATTAATCATTACAGCTATGGGTATTTTAGCAAGTTGCGGTGGCAGAGGAAGTTCTGCACAAAATGAAGAGCCAAAGGATGCCGAGGCAGTTTTGGAAGAAATGGATGAGACTCCACAAGAGCCAGAGTTCGCCTTTAATCCCGATTCAGTTGCCTCAGAGCCGATCTTTGATATCGTAACCAACTATGGTACAATCAGAGTTCAGCTTTTTGAAGATACTCCTAAACACAGAGACAATTTTGTCAAGCTTGCCTCTAAAAGATTTTACGATGGAATATTGTTCCATAGGGTTATAAACGGCTTTATGATTCAGGCGGGGGATCCGACAACCAAAGATCCTAACGCAGATCCATCTCGTTTTGGCTATAACGATTCCGGCTATAAGGTTCCGGCAGAGATAATTCCTGCACACAAACATATTAAAGGGGCTCTGTGTGCTGCAAGAGAGGGAGACAGGGCAAATCCTGAGAAGAAATCTTCCGGCTCGCAGTTTTATCTTGTTCAGAATCCGGAATCTTGTGCTCAATTGGATGGTGGTTATACCGTTTACGGAAAAACTATCAGCGGTCTGGAGGTTATTGATAAAATTGCCGGTGTAAAAACAGGCGACAGAGATCGTCCAGAAAGCCCTGTAAAAATTTTGAATATTAATTTAGTGCAAGAATAATTTTTTGGCACGGGCTTTGCTTAAAGTTTAATCGTTGTTTTTTTCATAGGTTAAATTTTAGGTTTTTGAGAAATGGGTGACTTTGGACGGTCACCCTTTTTCGTTGACCTTTATGTGAACATACGAAATTTGTAATGAGTTGTGTGGGGTTGCAGGCACCAACTCTATTTATTTTTTTTCAGCTGCCTGCGGATCTTGTAATAGGTTGTGCGTGAGAATCCTGAGTCATCTATGAGTTCGCTCACCGATATTTCCGGCCGCTCTACTCGCAAGCGGGCGGCATGTGCCAGGCGACACCTGTTTATATACACGAAGAACCCGCCAAACCTCTCCTTAAGCACGGCTGACACATAAGTGCGGTTATATCCGACCTTGTTGGCCAAATCTGTGAGCGAAAAGTGCTGGTCAAGATATCCTTGCTTTTCCTCCACCACATAGTGGATGGCTTTTGCAATCTCGTCTTTGCGTTCTTCCGACATGCTTACGGCGCTTTCTTCTGCAACGAAGGATGCCTCTGAGGTAATTTCTGGAGAAGGTGTTTCAGACGGTTCCAGTATTTTTTTCAGTTGATCTACTTCAATTGCTCTATGAGGAGACAGCACGCCAATCAGCAGGGCTATATTAATCCCAGACAGCGCCAGAAGGCCTATGGATATTGCCCCGTGCGTTCCTATATACGTAACAATCCAGCTTACGGCTAGATGGGTTAGCGGAATCCACATTATTCCGGATGCAAATCGCAGAGGAAAGTCATTTGGATTGGAGTATTCTTCCTCCATAGACAGGCGGAGCTCCTGCACAATCATCCTCAGTGCCATAATAAAGCAAATCAGATATACCAGACCAAGGGTTCCGCTAACGGCAAAAAAAAGCCTTGCAAAAGCTCCCTGAAGCTGGGTTTCGGGCATAAATACCAGCACTGTTGCAATGATTGCCACTACGGCAAAAGGTATGGAGAGTATATACATTAGCCTGCACCACCTTTCATTTTTCTGTATTTTCCCAAAATAGCTGAAAAGCAACACGGCGCAGAAGAACGGAGAGGCCAGTGTCAGCAGCATCCTGAGCTGAAGCATGGCGTCTTCAGATGCCGGAAGGAATATGGCGGGCGCCATTATAATATTAGATAAGTAGCAGGTTACCAGTACTTTCCATGTAGGATAGTAATAGTCCATGTGCTTGGCATACGGCTCGCACTTGTGACCCCACCTTACAGCCGCAAAGAAGATGCTTGTGGCCACATAGACCGCAAGGCTTGCGCTGAAAAGCAGTTCCTGAAGAGTGTACATATTATTATAGCGCTTACAATTCTAAACCGAGCTTCAAAGTTATAAAACATGTCTCACCCCGCCAAATTATCTACATATTTTGTTCGTATGGGTCAAAACCTCCGGTTTTTTATTAAGGCGGACAAAAAAAATGGTAATATTTTGAAAATTTGCACAACCAACAAGATTATCTATGGATACACTAATCATCATCTTGGTTGTATTTGCAGCTTTGCTGCTTTTGGTGTGGCTTCCCATACTTATTATATATATCTGCAAAGCCAGGCGTGGTGCCAGGTCCGATAACCGTCTCTGGAAACAATATTAGCAAAGAAAACAATATCTATAAATAATAAACAATAAAAACTGTTTTACTATGAAGCAAAAGATCAAAGATTCCTACCAGACTCCAGAGATAAAGGTACTGGGGCTACATATTGAAAGATTTGTTTGCCAAACATCTCCTGGCAATGGTCAGATCGAAATACCGGGTTATGGAGACGTAATTGAGATTTAGCAATAGGAGGACAAAAGATGAAAATAATCAGATTTACACTTTTAGCAGCCATCCTGATGCTTTGGGCATTGGTTGCCGGGTATTCACAAGTAGACGATCTCGGCACTATTACCATAACGAATAATGGGAATACTTTTACCCTAACACGTTCGAAATGGACTATGCCAGCAGATTGTTATTATCGCCTTGTAGGTGTCTCTGCTATCAACGGAATTCATTTTGAGGAAACATCCAGGAATAACGGAGCCCGTATTATCCATAATGAAATATATATCAGGTTTCCGGAGTGGGAAAGAACTGTGGATGTTGTAGTTAATGAAATTACAGATCTTTCCACCCTGACAACCGCATGCCGTTATACGAATAATGATGTTCCGCGCAAATACATATTTGAAGTGCTGGACGGTTTAGGCAATGTATTAGTATCTAAAGAGAGGACGATAGATTACTCTACCACCTATAGCGTCAATAGTTCTGCGTTTAACCAAGGAGAAGTAACCGTAAATTCTGGCACTATAACCGTTACCGACGATGATTATGTTCAGGCCTATCATGCCGTGCCTTTTGAGGACTTCTTCTCCTCCGCAAAACCGAGAGATTGGCTGGAGTCTATCCGCGCAGAACTTAGGATGACATTGACTCTCCAAGCCCAGGAAAAGGATGACGGTTACCAGCATGTGCAGATTCTGGTAAATCAGAAAAGCAAGAGGGACGAAGGATCCTCAGACAATAATCCGGGTATTATGGAATACTCTAGCTATATGGCGTGCTTTGTCCATCAAGACGGCAAGCCAAATACCACTTATTCCAAATATTCCTTCCCTGTTACTTCGTATGGTGACAATTGTGGAAATGTGGGTAAAGTGTGGAGCAACATCAACAGCTCAAATGATGTGGGAGAACTCCGCCAGCAGTATTTCAATACCGACTGCCGCGCTTCAGACGGCCGTCTGGTTGTAGCCACTTCCGGAAAATTAAGTTCGTTAAAAACTGTTGGCATCCGTTTCGACGCCTCCGGAAGCAAAGAAGATACCTGGTATGCCTATAACACAGCCGCCCAATTCCAGGCTGTAGACAATATGGCGCCGGAAAGGTCAGGAAGTTTTAAATTAGATAGAGGGTGTAATGATATTTATTTTTTTGATATGCCATATTATATTACCATTCCTTTCAATGAAATAGTAATAGTTTCCGGTTCACCGACACTTTCCACCAATTGGGGAGAAGATATGACTTATATTGGCGGCAGCGGAACAAATGCGCTTACTTTCAAGGGAACAATAACCTGCCTAGAACAGCTCCT
>CADBRQ010000037.1 GCA_902797115.1 uncultured Bacteroidia bacterium | reverse complement strand
AACAAAGGGTCTAATATAGAGTTAATTACAACAGTAAATATAGTAGCTCCCATTGCTTTCTTGGGAAGTCCCATAACCCTGAGTATGCTGTTTAGCCCAAAATAGAGATGAGTAATTACATTTCCGAGCAAAATGATTATCATATAATCCCTTGCGTATGGAATTGTCTTCTCGCTCCCACCGAAAAACTCCAATATATGGTCCAAAAACAAAAGGGAAATAATGGCAAAAATAATCCCGACAACAACATTGAGGGTAACGGAATTACCCAGCACCTTACGGGCCATATTGTAATCTTTTTGTCCAAGGAGTATAGATATGAGTGTAGCCGCTCCAACTCCAACCAGAGTCCCTAAAGCAGTGCTAAGGTTCATTAAAGGAAATGTAAGTGCCAGACCTGCAATAGCATACGGACCCACACCCTGCCCTATGAAGATGCTGTCCACCGTATTGTACAAAGACATGGCAGTCATCGCAATAATTGCCGGAAGGGCATACTGCCTCAAGAGCTTAGAAATTTTTCGGGTGCCTAATTCGGTTGGTGCAACTTTCTCCATATTTGTATTATCTTTGCCGTCTGAATTGCCACCTTAGCTCAGTCGGCAGAGCAACGCATTCGTAACGCGTAGGTCTGGAGTTCGAACCTCCAAGGTGGCTCTACCAGTTTAGAATCTTCTTAAAATCGTATTTTTCCGGATCTGGAACAAAAGCTTTTGCCGCCTCGTAATCATCAGGAGTTATGTAGTGCATGATATATTCAAAGATCATATTCACTTTATCTTGATGGATATTTACACCTCTTGGCGGAATCTTGCCTGTTACAGGATCTTGCATATCTTTAAGATAGAGAGACTTGACATTTCCATTCAGGTCTAAGTAAACCATACATCCGGTAATCCCCTTTTTGTAGAGTTTATAAACTCCCATACCCAATTCTGTACAATACACCAAATCGTAGGCATGAGGAGTAATACATCTGACTTCGTAACCTATCTCAACCGGACGGGTTTTCACTTTCAACCCGAGCTGCTTTAGCCGAACCTCCAGCATATCGTTGAACATCTGTGCTTTAGATATTTTTCCAAGTTCAGGATGACCATGTTCATCGTATGAGAAACCTACTCCAAAAGCTTTAAGCTCTTCTGGATCGAAGGCTTCAAAAACACCTTCCGAAATAATTATTGCTCCGTAATTAATCCCCAAAACTTTGCGCTTGATAATAGAAGATATTGCCATATTCAGAATCTTCTCGATAGATATTGCAGATTTATTGAACATCTCCGGAATAACTATCATAGGGAAATGGTTGGTATATCCGATTGCCAAAGCCAAGTGCCCGGCACTTCTTCCCATTGCAGAGAGAACAAACCAATTGTGAGAGGTCCTGGCATCTTCATATACTGTTGCAGCAATTCTTGTCCCTTCACCCTTTGCAGATTGATATCCGAATGTTGCAATATTCTGTGGAAGAGGTAGATCGTTATCTATTGTCTTAGGCACATGAATGTTCGAAATAGGATAATTTTTCTCTTTCAGAAACTTGCTTATTCTATTGGCGGTAGAAGCGGTATCATCTCCACCGATTGTAACCAAAAGATCTATGTTATTGTCTTTAAAGAAGTTAAGATTAAAATTCGAATCAAAATCCTCTTGTGTAGGTTTAAAGCGGCTCATGACCAAATACGAACCACCCCGATTAAATATGTCGTCTGCTCTAAAGAAATCGAGTTCTACATAATCTGGGTTAGTAGAGAAAAGCCCTTTGTAACCACCATGCAAACCCAGAACCCTAAACCCATGGCTGAGGAAAGTCTTTGTAATAGTGCCTACTACAGTATTGATTCCCGGTGCAGGTCCACCGCCTGTCAGTATAACAATAGATTTTTTCATAGTACTAAATATTCTAAAATCGGTTGCAAAGGTATGAATTTTCCTAAATAAATGGTAACTTTGGAGGTTATAAATGGTTTATGGAACTAAGTAAAATAAAAGAGAGAATAAACTTTCTTGTTGAGAGCATAAATGAACATAATCGGAGGTATTACGAGCAAAATGCCCCTACTATTTCCGATTATGAGTTTGATATGCTGCTTAAAGAACTTGAACAGTTAGAGGGGCTCTATCCGGAGTATATCAGAAGCGACTCGCCAACTTCCAAAGTGGGAAGCGATCTTGCATCCGATGGCAAATCTCCATTCAAGCAATACCCTCATAAATATCCTATGCTCTCTCTTGCAAATAGTTACAATATTGGGGAGCTAAGAGATTTTGATGCGAGAGTCCGTAAATCTACATCGGAAAATTTTACTTACAACTGTGAACTCAAATTCGATGGTACAGGAATCAATCTCTTGTACAGAAACGGCATATTAGTGAGAGCTTTAACCCGCGGAGACGGGACACAGGGAGATGATGTGCTTCGTAACATAAAAACAATCAAATCTATTCCCGCACGTCTCAGCGATTCGGGCAATATCCACTATCCTCCTGAGTTTGAGATACGTGGAGAGATTTATATGCCTTTTGAGCAATTTGATAAGTTAAATGCGCAAAAGGAACTTAATCAAGAGACTCTCTTTGCCAACCCAAGAAATGCCGCTGCCGGCTCTCTCAAGATTTTAGACCCGGATGTTGTTGCTCAAAGGGGGCTGCAATGCGTTTTATACCATTTAATTGCTCCCCAAAATGTCTCTACAGAACACAGCCAGGCACTCAAGATTGCTTCTGAATGGGGATTGCCTATCTCTGAATACTCAAAAGTGTGCAAAGATATAGAGGAGGTTATTGAGTACTTGATGATGTGGGATATAAAACGCAAGGAACTCCCCTTCCCTACAGATGGAATGGTAGTGAAAGTGAATCAGTTTGCCCTTCAGAGCGCTCTCGGATTTACTGCTAAAACTCCAAGATGGGCAGTTGCCTACAAGTTTAAACCCGAGCAAGCCTTAACAAAAATTGAATCTATTGATTATCAGGTAGGCAGAACCGGAGCTATAACACCTGTTGCAAATCTTACCCCCGTTTTGTTAAGTGGTACAACTATAAAACGAGCTACTCTGCATAATGCAGATCAGATGGAGCTATTAGATATTCACCTTGGAGACTGGGTGTACATAGAAAAAGGTGGAGAAATCATACCTAAGATTACTGCTGTAGAACGCTCTAAAAGAGAACCTTATGCAAAGAAAGCCATATTCCCGAAAACTTGTCCGATATGTGGCTCTCTCTTGTATAAAGATGCAGAACAAGCAAAATATTTCTGTCCTAACACTAATCATTGCCCGCCTCAAATTCAAGGGAAATTCATCCATTTCTGTTCACGTAAGGCCTTGAATATCAATTTAGGAGAGGTGGCAATAGAACAAATGTGGGAAAGGGGCTACATTCATAGATTGGAAGATTTGTATAATCTCTCAGATTTGCAACTTCTGTCTCTTGACAAATGGAAAGAAAAATCTGTAGAGAACTTTAGAAATTCTCTTGAAAAGAGTTATCAGGTTCCTTTCAGCAGAGTCCTTTTTGGACTGGGAATCAGAAATATAGGAGAAACAACTGCAAAAAACCTCGCAAAGAGATTTGGCTCTGTAGATGCCCTCAAGAATGCAAAAAGAGAAGAACTAATTGCAATAGATGACGTGGGTGAAACGCTTGCAGATTGCATCATAGATTACTTTGCTTCCGAAGAGAATATTGCTACAGTAGAGGCACTCAAAAAGGCAGGTCTGCAGTTCGAGAGCCACGACAACCTTGTAGTCTCTAATGAACTCGCCGGCATGACAATAATGATAACAGGCACCTACTCTATTCCTCGCGATACGATGAAGCACTATATAGAATCTCACGGAGGAAAAGTTGGCACAAGCGTAACCTCCTCTACTACTTATCTTTTAGCAGGAGACAAAGCCGGAGATGCCAAGTTGAAAAAGGCAGAAAAACTTGGAATCCCAATTATAAGTGAGGAGGAGTTTTACAGAATTGCCGCCTCCCCTGCAACCTCGGCAAATGAACCGGTGGCAAAATTGCATCGCGATGAGAAAAACGATAATGAAGAATTGACACTTTTCTAAAACAGTGAAGCAGATGTGGCTAAATATCAAGAAATTTCCATCTTCCTTTTGGGCAGACATTAAAGAGTGGCTTAAAAGGTGGACAGATGCCGCTGTGGAGCTTTTTACAACAATAAAACAGTTGTTGCTCGTAGATATCTGGAATATCAATATCAGGGAGCAAAAACCGCTGCACTATTACATGAAGGTGGTAGCGAGGACTTTGGGTATTAGAGGAAAAGGAGAGGAGGATAGGAATGTTACATTCAGATTGGGTGTATATACCGCATCGCTGAGCTATTTCTCTATTTTGGCATTTATTCCATTTATTGCTGTAATGTTCTTTGTTACAAGAGGTTTTGGTCTCGATGGATACTTGGATGATGCAATCCGCCAAACCTTTGCAGAGAATGAGCATATATTAGGATTGCTACTCAATTT
>CADBRQ010000036.1 GCA_902797115.1 uncultured Bacteroidia bacterium | reverse complement strand
TCCCTACTGCCTGCATAGCTCAGTCGGTTAGAGCACATGACTGTTAATCATGGGGTCCTAGGTTCAAGTCCTTGTGCAGGCGCAAATAAAAAGCACTCACAAATCGTGGGTGCTTTATTGTTATCCCTTATCCTACTTGAGCTCCATTGGAAACCACCTCTGCCGGAGTTATGAATCGCATTTTTCCTCCAGGTTCTTTTGCCATAAGGATCATTCCTTTGCTCTCTATTCCTCTTATAACTCGAGGTTTAAGGTTTGCAAGAATACAGATCTGTTTTCCTACCATCTCCTCCGGAGTGTAGTATTGTGCTATACCGGAAACAATTGTACGTTTATCGATACCGGTGTCTATAGTAAGTTTAAGGAGTTTATCTGTTTTAGGAACCGCTACGGCTTCCAAAACCGTTGCTGTTCTGATATCCATTTTCTCAAACTCTTCAAATGTACACTCACCTTTAAGCGGTTCTGCTTTTGCGTTTGCCGCAGCTTCTTGCATCGCTTTCTCTTCGTTTTCTTTTTTAATGCGTGCAAGTCTCTCTGTTTGAGCGTTTATAGCATCATCCTCAATCTTGGCAAACAGAAGTTCTGGTGTATTAAGTGTTGCACCTGTTTCCATCATATCTACTCTTCCTAAATTTTCCCATGCAATTTTTCCACTTGCGGAACTTGTCGGACAAACTTCATTGTTTTTATTCTCGATGAGTCCTAACATATATTCAAGCTTTTTGCTTGAGAACGGGCAGAACGGCTCAAATGCAATTGCCAGATTTGCACAGAGTTGCAAGCTGAGATTAAGAATTACTGCCACTCTCTCAGGGTCTGTTTTATAAACTTTCCATGGCTCTGTATCTGTAAGGTATTTGTTTCCCAAGCGAGCCAGATTCATTGCCTCTTTAATTGCATCTCTGAATTTAAAATGAGAAAGATTATCTTCTACCTCTTTGGTAATCTGAGGGATAGATGCTATGAATTCTTTATCCATCGGGGTTAACTGCTCTTGCCTGAAAGCAGGAACTTTTCCATCGAAGTATTTATGTGTGAGCACTAAAGCTCTGTTTACAAAGTTTCCGTAAATTGCTACTAATTCGCTATTGTTGCGTGCCTGAAAATCTTTCCAAGTAAAGTCATTGTCTTTGGTTTCAGGTGCGTTAGCGCAAAGGACATATCGCAGAACATCTTGCTGACCTTCAAAATCTTTCAGATACTCTTCCAGCCAAATAGCCCAGTTGCGTGATGTAGAGATTTTATCTCCCTCAAGGTTTAAGAATTCGTTTGCAGGAACATTCTCCGGTAGGATATAGCCGTCGCCATAATTTTTTAACATAGACGGGAATACAATGCAATGGAAAACAATATTATCTTTCCCGATAAAGTGTATCAGGCGAGTATCTGAACTTTTCCACCACTTCTCCCAATCGTTGGGGAGAAGCTCTTTTGTATTTGAGATATAGCCGATAGGGGCATCGAACCAGACATACAGCACCTTTCCTTTTGCATCCTCAAGTGGAACAGGAACTCCCCAATCTAAATCTCTGGTAACGGCGCGAGGCCTAAGACCGCCATCCAACCAACTTTTACACTGACCATATACATTTGTCTTCCACTCCTTATGGTTCTCTAAAATCCACTCTTTCAGCCAGTTTTCATCTTTATCCAATGGCAGGTACCAATGCTTTGTCATCTTCTTGACAGGAGCTTCTCCACTCATTCTGGAGTGAGGATTTATCAGCTCTTCCGGACTTAAAGTGCTTCCGCATTTTTCACATTGGTCTCCGTATGCACTTTCGTTTCCACATTTCGGACAAGTTCCCATAATATATCTGTCTGCCAGAAATACTTCTGCTACAGGGTCATAAAACTGCTCACTTTCTCTCTCAATAAATTTTCCCTCTTCGTACATCTTCTTGAAAAACTCTCCGGCTGTCTGATGATGAATCTCGCTGCTTGTCCTTGAATAGATGTTAAAACTTATACCAAATCTATTGAAAGAATCTTTGATAATTGCGTGATATTTATCTACGATCTCTTGCGGTGAGCATCCTAAATCCTTTGCTTTAAATGTAATGGGCACCCCGTGTTCATCAGAGCCGCAGACAAACAGAACATCTTCTCCCTTCATTCTTAGGTAGCGGCAATAAATATCTGCAGGAACATAAACGCCTGCAAGGTGTCCGATATGTACGCTTCCGTTTGCGTATGGTAGTGCGGCAGTAATTAGGTGTCTTTTAAATTGTTGCATTATTTTTATCTCTTGAATTATCTTTTGTTGTGTGTGTTTCTGGTTTAGTTACGCCTGCTTTTTAGCCAATCTCAGGAGTTCTTTTTTAACATTACTAAGCTCTTTAATCTGCTCCATTATTTTCTTTTCTTGCTCATGGCTCTCTTCTGTTCCTATTTCCTCTATCTCAGATGTCTGTAGCGTTTCATTGCTTATCTTTTTTATAAGTTCGCCGATTCGTTCTTCACATATTTGAGCTTTATAAGTGTATATCAATTGCGGCACTGTTTTGTAAAGCATATATTTCTCATCTACAAGCGAGCCCTTAACTCTCTGACTTCTAATGTTATATTTCTCATCAAAAACCTCTATTACAAGTTTGGAAAGCGGTTGTTCTTCTCCTGTTTTAAGTGAAAAATATTTTATTGCATTTTTACTTTTTTCCTCATCGAGAGTAAAAAACTCGTGGTAAATTTTTTTAAAGTATGGGTTCTCCATCTCTAAACCATCGCTATCCATGTGCATTTTAATAAATTGCGATACGGTTATATTCTCATTTTCAAACTCACCTGCCCCCGGAGTTTCTTTACCATATTTCAAAAGGTAATAGATAATATCTCTTTCGTATTTATATAAATGAGAGAGGGTTATATCATTTGTAATAAACTCTTCTGCCGAAAGTTTCTGAGGATTGTTATATGGCTCACGATACTCTTTGACAGCTCTGTTAGTATACCCTCCAGCTCTTTTCTCCTTTGCCTGTTCGTTAAGAACCTCTCTTCTGAGCAAGGCAATCTGATCTCCGAGTGCATTTAATGGAATATTCAGAGTCTGAGAAACTTGTGAAGTAAATAAATTTCTCAGAACTGCATCTGGAATAACAGAAATACTTCTGGAAATATCTTTTATAAATTCTGCTTTTTTTACAGGGTCTTTCTGAAGTTCTTCATTATTGCTTAGCCGACACTTAAATGCTATAAAATCCTCTGCAGCACTCTCTAAGAAAGTTTTTAATTCCTCTGCCGAATGAGATTTTGCAAACGAATCTGGATCTTCACCCTCCGGAAGCAAAACAACTTTTACATTAAACTCCTCTGCCAGAAACATATCTATCCCTCTCAGCGATGCGTGTATGCCGGCAGAGTCTCCATCATATAGCACCACTATATTGTGCGTGAAGCGTTTGATAAGTTGTATCTGCCCTTGTGTGAGCGATGTACCGCAACTTGCCACAATATTTTTAATCCCTTTCTGAGCCATTGAAATGACATCTGTATAGCCCTCCACTAAATAGCAGCAATTGTTTTTCTCTATCTCTTTCTTTGCCTCAAAAAGTCCGTAAAGTGTTTTGTTTTTAATATAAATCTGGCTCTCCGGAGAATTTATGTATTTTGCTAAGTTATTATCTGAACGCAACTTGCGTCCTCCGAATGCAACAACTCTTCCACTTATGTCCCTGATGGGAAATATTACCCTCTCTCTGTAGCCATCGTACAAGGAATCGAGGGGAGCGAAATTTTTGCTTTGTTCAGTTTGTGTTGAATTCTCTTGTGAACTATCTGGTTGTAAGATATTTGAAAGTCTTTCTGTTTCAGCGTTTTGCTTAACCTTAACAAGCCCTGTTTCAAGCAGCAACTCTTTTTTATACCCTTTGGCCAGTGCAGTTTTTGTGAACGAATCGCGAGAAGCATCTGCATAGCCAAGTCCAAAATCCCTGATAGATTCTTCGGTTATCTCTCTCTCTTGAAAGTAGCTTAATCCCACCGATTTACCCTCATTAGTGTTGAGAAGCGCCTCTGAAAAATATTTTTGAGCATATTCGGTGATAATGAGAAGACTCTCCCTTTTTTGCATTTGCTCTCTCTCCTGAGGAGTCTCTTCTTTATCTATAACCTCAATCCCGCACTTTTTTCCGAGGTATTTAATAGCTTCTACATAAGACATTTGCTCGTGATCTCTCAAAAAAGTTACGGCATTTCCGCTCTTTCCACATCCAAAGCATTTGTAAATTCCCTTGGTTACAGAGACATAAAAACTCGGTGTTTTCTCGTTATGGAATGGACAACAGGCAACAAAGTTGGCGCCACGCCGTTTGAGCGCAACAAAGTCAGAGACAACTTCCGCAATGTTTGTTGCCTCCATAACTTGCTCTATTGTAGCCCTATCAATCATCTATACAATCAAAAAATCTTACAGTCAAGCATCTCCCCTACAGCAACCGGCTAATCTGTTACATTCTTGAGTTTCTCTCGGATTTGCGCCTCTATTTCATCTGAGAGTTCAGGATTGTCTTTCAGCAGCTGTTTAACCGCCTCTCTGCCTTGTGCAAGTTTTGATTCATTGTAGCTGAACCAACTTCCGCTTTTTTTGATAATATCAAACTCAACTCCAAGGTCTATAATCTCTCCAATCCTTGAGATCCCCTCCCCAAAAACTATGTCAAACTCTGCTTTTCTGAATGGCGGAGCCATTTTATTCTTTACAACTTTAACTTTTGCACGATTTCCGGTTGGCTCTTCGCCATCTTTTATCTGTCCGCTTTTTCTAACATCAAGTCTCACAGATGCGTAGAATTTAAGTGCGTTACCTCCTGTAGTGGTCTCAGGGTTTCCGAACATCATACCAATCTTCTCTCTGAGTTGATTGATGAATATACAGCAAGTGTTTGTTTTAGAAATATTTGCAGTGAGTTTTCTAAGTGCCTGACTCATAAGTCTTGCCTGAAGTCCCATCTTGCTGTCTCCCATGTCTCCCTCAATTTCTGCCTTAGGGGTAAGTGCTGCAACAGAGTCTATTACAACAATATCTACTGCGCCGGAGCGAATTAGACTATCTGCAATTTCAAGAGCTTGTTCTCCGTTGTCCGGCTGTGAGATTAGCAGAGTATCTACATTAACACCGAGTTTCTTGGCGTAAGTTCTGTCAAATGCGTGCTCCGCATCTATGATAGCGGCTATTCCCCCCTTCTTTTGTGCCTCTGCCACAGCGTGTATTGCGAGTGTAGTCTTACCGCTGCTCTCCGGTCCGTAAATCTCAATTACCCTTCCTCTTGGATATCCACCAATTCCCAATGCGTGATCTAAAGCTATTGAGCCGGTTGGAATTATGGATGTTGTGAATGTTGGCTGGTCTCCAAGTTTCATTATGGTTCCCTTGCCGTAATCTTTTTCAATTTTGTCTAAAGTTGCCTGAAGTGCTTTAAGTTTTTCAGGGTTAATCGCCTCTCTTTGAGGTGCTTTTACATCTTGCTTAGCTGCCTCAATCTTCTCTTTCTCTTTTGCCATAATCTTAGTTTTTAAAAATTTTTATAATGTTTACAAATATAATCATAATCGTCTCAATTTTCCCACACCTTGCAAAAAAAACTTATAATTAATTTATCTGCTTCGCCTCTCGATACTTTCTTCTTTTAAATTCTTTATATGTTCTCTCTTTTTTCCCATTTATTGACCGCTCTTATCTCTTTCCTCTTCTTGTTTTTCCTCCTCTTTTATTCTCCTATCCTTCCTTCTTTATTAACTTACCTATTCTTGCCACTACCCTCACTACTACCTGTTACATTTCTCTCTTATTTAAATAGGTTATAGTCTTTTTGCTTATATTCACCGATGCAAAATAAGTCGGTTTAATTGACAGTTTATGACAATTATTAAATGAAATATGGTGCTCTCTCGTGAAAGACTTTGAAAAAATATTAAAAACAAGGTTGCAACTATGCCAAAGCGGTATAAATAGATTTTCGTGTGGATTTTATCGAAGTTTAAAGGGGGTAAATTGTGAATTTTATCGAAGTTTAAAATAAAAATTTTAGGATTTTATCGAAGTTTAGCTATATTTGTATCAAAATAGTGTAACAATGATAACTATACAAAATATACTTTCGGTATTAGCATCTCAAAAAGAAGAATTAGAACAAAATCATTTTGAAAAATTTGTTCAGAGATATGAGGAACCTTTGGTAGATTTAGACAGTAAACGTGCTCAAATTGTGATCGGAGTTAGAAGAAGTGGAAAATCAACTATGTGCGAAAAAGTGTTGAAAGAGAAGGTAACAAATTTTGCTTATGTGAATTTTGATGATGAGAGGTTATCTGCTTTAAAAACAGAAGATCTTGATATGGTACTTGAAGCGTTATATCGTATTTATGGAGATTTTAAATATATCTTTCTCGATGAGATTCAAAATATAGAGAATTGGCAAATGTTTGTTAATAGACTGCTTCGTCAAAAAATGCATATAATTGTAACAGGTTCTAATTCAAAGCTTCTCAGCAGCGAATTAATGACCCATCTAACTGGCAGGCATAATAGAATATCGTTATATCCGTTTTCGTTTTTAGAGTATTGCCTAATAAAAGGAATAGATACCAACTCCCTTTCTACTAAGGCTAAGGCCCTTAGAAAGAATACATTAGAGAATTACCTTACAGAAGGAGGATTTCCAGAATTAGTGGGAGAAAAGAACAGAAGGGGATATATTAACTCACTTGTAGATTCCATAATTAATACAGATATAGCTAAAAGATTCAAGGTTAGGCATATTGAGGTTTTAAGAAAACTATCAACAGTGCTTTCAGATAATTATTGTCACGAATTTGTAGCCTCCAAGGTTGCAAATGTTTTGGGAATTTCTGACCATACAGCAGAAAATTATTACTCCTACCTTAAACAAGCTTTTTTACTTGTTGGGGTTAATAAGTTTTCATATAAAAGTAAAGAGAGAGTCAGAAGTGAAAAAATGTATGTTGTAGATACTGCATTAGCTACTGATAAAGAAGGAGTTATAGCATCTGAAAATAGAGGGTGGAGGTTAGAGAATGTTGTGTGCATAGAATTGCTCCGTAGAAATAAACCTCTTCTAAGAGATGTATTTTATTATAAAGACAAAAACTATGAAGTGGATTTTGTTATAACGGAAGCTGGTAAACTTATAGAATTAGTGCAGGTTTGCTACGATATAAGTTCTCCTAAAACTCGTAAGCGTGAGTTAAATTCTCTGATAGCTGCAGCTTCTAAATTAAAATGCACTAAACTAACACTTATAACATTCGATAATACGGAGAGTATTGTAAAAAATGGCTATACCGTAGAGGTGGTTTCTGCGATAGATTGGTTGTGTAATAAATAGTCAGACAAGCGGTTAGCTTAGCATCTTCTATTCACAAAAGTTATGATAGTTTGCTATCTGCAAGGTTGTTGGCATAGGTGAGGGCAGGTATGATGTTGTCGAAGATATTCTCTTCTCCCACCTCTTTGTCTAAACCAAATCTTTTTAGAGTTACCATAACTTCCGGTTGTACTCCCGATAAGATAACCTGAACTCCGCGTTTTTTTGCCATATCGCAGAGATTGCGCAAGTTACGAATTCCGGTAGAGTCTATGAACGGCACTTTTCGCATTCTGATAATTCTGCAAACAGTGTGCTGTTTCTGTCTGTTCTGCATATCTTCATTCACACTTGCAAGACCAAAGAAGTAAGGTCCGTTAATCTCGTAAACCTCAATGCCTTGGTGAATATCTAATTTCTCTATATCACCGGCTTGTGCAATGTCATCATCTTCTGTAGCGGCAAGAGAATCTGCTTTGATTACACTTATAGATGAAGTTTGCATAATCCGTCTTACAAACAGTACAACCGCCAGCAGAATCCCAAACTCAATAGCAACCGTAAGATCCACTACTACAGTTAAGAAGAAAGTTATAAGCAGCACGGCAACATCGCCTTTTTCCCCTTTGAGAAGGTATTTGAAAGAGCGCCATTCGCTCATATTGTAAGCTACAACTATAAGTATTGCCGCCAAACATCCGATAGGAACATATACGACGTATGGCATCAGGAATAAAAAGATCAGAAGCAATACAATAGAGTGAACCAGACCGGCAACAGAACTTTTTCCGCCATTATTTATACTTGCCATTGTTCTTGCAAGGGCGCCGGTTGCCGGAATTCCACCAAAGAGCGGAGTGACAATGTTTGCCATACCTTGTGCAATCAGCTCTGTATTAGAATGATGTTGCTTACCTGTAACGCCATCTGCAACCATTGCTGCCAGCAAAGATTCTATGGCACAAAGCATTGCGATGGTGAAAGCAGGAGAGACCAAACCTCTGACAGTTTCATAGCTGATAGAAGGGATACTGATTTCCGGAAGTGCCATTCCACCGCTTAAAGATGGAAACTTTGAGCCGATAGTGGTAACCTCTATTCCCCAATAGTTCTTTAATATTATCGCGATGAAAGTAGCTAATATTATGGCTATTAGAGCTCCGGGAATTCTTTTTGTGGCAAACTTGTTCCAAAGTATAATACTCATCAAGCATATAAAACTTAGAAGTGTCTCTATCCAATTGATATTTCCGATGTTAGAGAGGTAGCATCCCCATTGTGGAATAAACTCTGCAGGGACGCTCAATCCTGTCAGACCAAAAAAATCTTTAAGTTGTGTAGAGAAGATTGTGAGGGCAATGCCACTTGTAAAGCCAACGATGATCGGATAGGGAATGAATTTGAAAACCGCTCCCATTTTGCATATTCCCATCACGATAAGAAAAACACCTGCCATAATAGTGGCTATGGTAAGCCCCGTCATTCCATATTTTGCAATGATGCTTGCTATTATGACAATGAAAGCTCCTGTGGGACCGCCAATTAGAAAGCGAGAACCTCCGAAAAGGGCAATAATCAAACCGGCCACTATGGCTGTAATCAAACCTTGTTGTGGTGTTACTCCCGATGCAATTCCAAATGCTATGGCAAGGGGGAGAGCAATTATTCCAACCACAATTCCTGCAATCAGGTCGGATGTAAAGAGTTCCTTGTTGTATTTTCCTTTTTTGAAAAGTCGGAAAAACTTAGGTCTGAATACGTTATTGAGCATCATAAAGTTCACTTTTAATTAGACTCCCATTACAAATTTAACAAGCAACATCACTATTGGAATGGTTACCAATAAGATACCTATGATATCTATGATGGCTCCAGATTTTATCATCTTTGTAATTGGCACATAACCGGAGGCATACACTATTGCGTTAGGTGGGGTGGAAACAGGCATCATAAATCCGAGTGACGATGAGAGAGCTATGCCTATTGCTACCGGTATTGGACTGAAACCCAAAGACAAAGCAGCACCTATGGCAATAGGGGCAATAAGATTTGTTGAGGCAGTATGAGAGGTCAGTTCCGAGAGGATTAATGTTGCTACGCAGAAAACCATAACAAAAACCCATTCGTGAGGATTGCCGCCCAACGCCTCTTTAATACCGGTTCCTACCCAAGCTGAAAGTCCTGTGGTATACATCATTGCTCCCATTGCAAGTCCTCCTCCGAAGAGAAGAAGAGTGCCCCATTCAATCCCCTCCATTCCCTCTTTCCAAGTCATTGTCATTTGCCCTTTCTTCAGATTTACAGGGAGGAAGAAAAGAAGCAAACCACCAATCATTGCTGCAATAGCTTCCGGAAAGCGTGAGTTTATAAAGGTCATAACATCTGAATGCGAATCGTAGAAAATATTGATAATACTTGGTGCAATCCAAAGTACAACTGCTGTAGCAAAAGCAATCAAAGTGTTCTTCTGGGCGCGTGTCCACGAACCCAAAGAATCTACATATTTGCGTATAAACTCTTGAGCACCATTGATATGCTTAACATCTGCAGGGAACAGTTTCCAAAGAACAATGTATGCTAAAATGAAGTAGAGAATCATGGCAACAACTCCCCAAACCATCCATTGGAAGAAAGATACAGATGGGGCTTGCGGTGCAAGCTGGTCTAAAAAGCCGAGCATCATAATGTTAGGTGGTGTACCGATAGGGGTCATAACTCCTCCAATTGAGCAGGCGTAAGCGGTCATGAGCATTAAGCCGGTGGCATACTTATATTTTGTAAGGTCTATCTTTTTTCCGTTGGCAGCCATCATTTCGCGTATCGCCTCCAAAAGTCCGAGAGCAATAGGAAACATCATTGCTGCTGTGGCGGTGTTGCTGATCCATCCTGAGCATAAAATACAAGCCAGACCTATTGCCAGAAAAATACGACGAGGCGAATCGCCGACCCAACGCATCGAGAGTAAACCATACGCAATTCGCTTGTCTAATCCATTGATCATCATTCCTTTAGCGAGTAGAAAACCTCCCATGAAGAGAAAAATCATAGGGTTGGCGAACTGCTCAAAAGCTCCTTGCATAGGAACTATGCCCAGAACAACACAAAGAGTTGGGCCAAGTAGAGAAGTTACAGGAATCGGGACCGGTTCCGTAATCCACCAGATTGCAACAAGTGCCATTATTGCCAACAGATGATGGGCTGGTTCCGAGAGTCCGTTTATAGGCATAAACCAAAGTAGCAGTGCGCATAATGGTCCGCAGATAGCCCCTACGATATGCCGTGTTTGGTCAAAAGATACCTGTTTGCTCATAGTTAATGTTTAAGTTTTTTAATTAGTAACTTTATGTTTTTAATGCGAAGAGTCTAAATCAGAAGCTTTGCCTTTATATACAGGGGAGCGTTTCTCTATAAAAGATTTTATCCCCTCGATGTAATCTTCTCCCTTATAAACCCTTGTTCTATAGGCATTTATACGCTCAAAACTTTCAGATGGAATAACCGTTGCCGCCTTGCTTAAAATACGGAATTGGCGTTTGATTGCACTGATAGACATGACGCTGTTTCTGCGCAAAGGGTTCAAGAAATGCTCCTCCAAAAAATCATCAAGTTCTTCGGGTGGTGCCACATGATTTATAAGACCAACATTAAGCGCATCGAGAGCAGTAATAGGGGTTGCCAAGAAAAACATTTCACGCGCTTTGTTCATACCAAGCTGGTTTACAAAGTGCATGATTCCCGATGCGTTATAGGGAATTCCTATTTTTGCTGGCGTGATGGCAAAGGTGGCAGTGTCTGCACTTACTATCATATCGCATGAAAGACAGAGGTCGCACGCGCCTCCCCAAACTGTTCCGCCAACACAAGCAATAACCGGTATGGCGGTATCTTGGATGCAACGTAACAGTTTCTCCATAGGGACATCGTAAGCAAGCGGATCTTCCCCATTCACAGGTAGTTCGCGAATGTCGTGTCCTGCACTCCACACCCCCTTCTTACATTGAGCTTTGATAACAATTCCTACACATTCCTGCTCGTAACCCAAATTTATGGCATTTGTAAGTTCTTTGCACATATCCTCGCTCAAGCAGTTGAAGTGATCCGGATTCTGCATTTCTACATAACAGATACGATCTTTGATGATGGTGTTTACTAACATATCTTATACTTTCTAAAATGTACAACTATAAATCTTATAATGCACGGCAATACATATAACTGCAAGTGGTTTTATGGTTGCTTTTGGTTACGTAATTACACACGGCCGCATGATTTTTTATGTGGTTACATGAGCGCATGCTTACAATGTTTACACTCATTTTAATCGGTCCTACAAATTTAAAAATAAAGTTGCATAGTTGAAATAAATATGAGACCTTTGTAGAGGGTGCTATTTGAAAATGCATAACACCGTCGGGATTATAACTAAAGGAAATTTTTAAAGAGGGATTGGATATGGAAGAGAAAAAATAGTTATCTATCAGGCAGAAGATGGTCAAGCACAAATAGAAGTGCGTTTAAAGAACGAAACTGTGTGGTTGACACAAGCTCAAATGGCTGAATTGTTCCAGAAAGACAGAACAGTAATAACACGTCACATTGACAATGTTTTTAAGGAAGGCGAGTTGGAAAGGCAACTGGTATGTGCAAAAATTGCACGTACCACTAAACATGGTGCTTTAGAGGGTAAAAAACAAAAGCAAGAGGTGTTTCTCTATAACCTTGATGTTATCATTTCAGTAGGTTATCGTATAAAAAGCAAACGTGGCACGGCTTTCCGTATAGGGGCAAATAAAGTGCTAAAAGAGTATCTCAGTATTTCGTCAAAGGATATGCCGTGAATGAACGTATGAGAAAGGAACAAATAGGTGAACTGCGCCAGCTTGTACAAGTACTTGGACGTACAATTCAAAGTCAATCTGTAAGTTCAAATAATGAAACGAAAGCATTGTTTGAAGTGGTAACCGATTACACTTACGCCCTCGATACGCTCGACAACTACGATTATTATCTAAAAATTATGCGATAGGGTCGGAACAGTATTTTTTGCGTTTGCATAATTTGTAATGCTTTCCCATCCATACCTCATCGAACTGGTTAATTTTGTTTTAATACGTCACGCCCCGAACATCTTCGAGCAAGCTCGGATGTCTCACACTGTTTCGTTCGTTCATAGCCATAAGAGTTTGAACCTCCTAAAACCGCGGAATTAACACATAGCCTGTTCTACGATTGTAGGAATATCCGTCAGAATGTCGGCTTCAAAGTTACGGGTGGTTTCAGCTTTCATCCCGATTCCTGCTCCTGTGAGATTCGCACTGCCGATATATACCTCTTTGCAGTCGAACACAAACATCTTGAAATGGTCACATTAAAAGTAAACTGCATCGGCTTGTACAAGTACAATGAAAAGTAGCGAAGTTCTCTTAAGGCATTTTGACAACTGTAGGCACAGCCGATTACAAAACCCTAATAGGGTGTGTTTTTTTAATCTCTGTGAGTATCAGGTACTTAACTTCCAGGGGTAAGTATTTTTATTATTTCGTTTAGTGACTTTTCAATATTTGATTTGAAATCAATACTTGTGTAATCGAAGAAACGATATAAACACCAAGAAGTTGCAGCTAAATCTTTTATTTTATCTTGAAGATTTTTCCCAATTTCAGAATTTCTAAAATTTGTGTTATCCGTTGGGTTTGATAAGTTGCAAATCTCTAAAAGACAGCGATCATTCTGTGTGTAATGACTGATATGAATGAGACAATTATCAATAATAATACCTCCCCAAAGTTCACCATCTATATCACCTCCACGATATTCTTCAATTTTTTTAGGCTGAAGTTTATCTTTGAGAATATCAATTATAACAGGTTTGTATTCTTCTGTATAATAATTTTTTTTCATATCACACAACGAACTTTTTAAATCTTCTGTGAGTTTAATATTTTTATTAATCTTTTTTAGTTTATCTTGAGGTAATGTTTGCTCTGTAATACCAATTACCTTTTCAATTTCTTTAAAACTGCTCATAATCATTTCTTTTTGTTCGTATCTTTGCGATGTTATACCTTTTAAGTAATCGATGTATTGA
>CADBRQ010000035.1 GCA_902797115.1 uncultured Bacteroidia bacterium | reverse complement strand
TGAGCATAAGGAGTTTGAAAGAGATGATCACGATTTGATTTACCCTCTTTTTATCAGCGTCGCCGATGCGATAGAGGGGTGTGAGAGTGAAATTCCTGCAATTGACGGAACTCTAAAAATAAAGATTCCTTCTGGAACTCAAAGTGGTAAAGTATTAAGACTCAGAGGAAAGGGAATACCTGATATAAATGGTTATGGTAGAGGAGATTTGCTTGTTTATGTTCAAGTTTGGATTCCTAAGAATCTAACTTCAGAAGAGAAGAAACTTGTTGCTAAACTTCGTGAGTGTGAGAGCTTTAAACCACTAAATATAAATGAGGAAAAGAGATCCTTCTTTGACAGATTAAAAGGTTTTTTTAGATAATGTTCATTGTATTTCATAATTATTTTAGGGTTATTAAATGCTTAGGTAGAAAGGTGATTGCTTCTGCGATTGCCTTTCTGTTATTTTTGATATTGGGCTTCTCTTCTAAAGATGCTGTTGCACAGCAATATGTGTATAATGAGAATAAGAACGGATTTCCGAGTGTAAATATAGAAAAGCAGCGGGAAGCAACCTCTTCATTTGCAATTCCGATAGAGCAGTTTAACGGTTATGCCGGCACCTATGGAGAGCTTCGCGGCAATCATTTTCATTGCGGATTAGATATGAGAACAACCGGTGTTGTGGGGAAAAAAATATATGCTGCAGAAGAGGGATACGTATCGCGAATAAGTGTAAGTGCCTGGGGCTTTGGAAATATGATAATGATAGCACACCCAAGCGGTTATAAGACAATATACGGTCATTTGTTAAAATTTGCTCCTAAATATCAGAAGGTTGTACGTGAAAAACAATATGCTCAAAAGAGTTGGAATCAGGAGATAGACTTTGCTCCCGATGAGTTTCCTGTTAAACGTGGAGAGTTGATTGCATACTCTGGCAATAGCGGCTCTTCAGGTGGTCCTCACCTTCATTTTGAGGTGAGAGATGAAGATGGCATTCCTGTAAACCTCCAACTTACAGGAACTTATAATATTAAAGATTCGGCAGAGCCGGTTATCAGAGATGTGAAGTTCATTGGGTGCATTCCGGTAGGGGAGGCATATTTTAAATTTCCATTACAAATGCCCTCATCTCAGACAAAATACGTTATCAAGAAAGTAACCAAGACAAATAGCAAAGGAAAAAAATATACTGTGAATCAAAAAGTTGCAGTAAAGTCAGATCCGTCGGAAGAGGTGATAGAGGTCCCTATGGGTTTTTATGTGGCGGTAGATGCTTACGACTATAAAGACGCAAATAGCGGAAAATTAGCCATTTACAAATACGAAGTATTCATCGATGATGAAATTTTCTTCTGTTTTGAGGAGGGAAATATTCCATACGATAAAGGGCGTTATATCGGTTCTTTGCTGGACCATAGGCTTCGTTTGGAGACGGGCAGGTATTATGTCAAGACTCAGACAGACCCCGCAAACCTTCTCGGCGATAGGATTTTTGCACGCCGCTCCGGAGTCTGTACACTACGAGATACTCTGGAACATAGTGTAATAGTGAAAGTTACAGATGTTTGCGGAAATGTTAAAAGCAAGAGTTTTAAAGTTCGTCTGAATCTCGAAAAATATGCAAATTCAACCCCTTCAGAGCCCGATGGCACGCTTATGAAATGGAATCAAAAAAATGTTTATAACGGCGGAGATTTTAATCTCACAATTCCTGAAGGGGCACTCTACTCAAACTTTTATTTTACATCTTCTCAATCTTCCAAAGAGAGCGGTACTTGCCCGACTGTGTGGAAAATAGGGGATAGAAATATTCCTTTGCACAAATCTCCTATTCTTGAGCTTAAATATCCTCTTCCCGATTCGCTTGCCTCTAAGGCAGTTATAGCTAGAATTAACGAAAAAGGGGGCTTATCCTCATCGGGAGGAAAATATAACCGTATAACACAGAGTATAATAGGAAATATCTCCTCTTTTGGAAATTATACAATAGCGGCAGACCTTACCCCTCCAAAAATAACATTTAAGTTTTCTGAAAAAGCAAAAATTACAGCAGAGAGTATTAAAATTGTTATAGGAGACAATCTATCCGGAGTGGAGAGTTTTGAGGTCAATATAGATGGCCATTGGGTTGTGGCAGAGTATGATGGAAAAACTTCAACTTTATTGGTTCCACTCGCCGATGCGCGTATCGCCCGAGGAAAGAGACATTCGCTGAGTGTAGAGGTTACTGACGGTGTGGGAAATATTAGCAAAGAGAGCAGAAATTTCATCTGGTAACTTGCAGATGGGCAATTTATTTGGTACATTTGTTAGAAAGAAAAGGGCTTAGAAATTAAACACATATTAATAATAACAAAATAATGTTGCTATGAAGAAAATCTGTTTGTTAATGGTACTTTTCTTCTGTGCTACAGTGGTCTACACAGAAGTTTCTGCGCAAAATGATGATGTTGTTATGGCAACAGATCGAGCAGATGCAGTTAATCCTAATTGTATTATAAATGTTTTTCCCGGGGAGATTACATATACCCCTAAAACCAAAGATACCAAAACAAGCTCAAAAGTACTGGATGTTATAGCGTCAGTTGCTGCGGGGGAGTTTACAGAAGATTATGATGGTTATGCAGATGCGGTTCGCGCTGAGATTCTTAGAGGGTTATCCCAAACTTATAGATTGAGAGTTTTGGATAGAGAGTTTGATAAAGAATTGGATGATTCTAAATACTCTATAATCATAGATGGAGTTATTGCAAATATTGCAACAACCACAAAAGTTAGAACAGAAGAGGTTAAAGATAAAAATGGCAATAAGAAGAAAGTGAATCGCGACACATACGATGCTTCCATTGTTTTTACTTTAAATCTGAAAGATGTTAATACTCAGAAGATTTTAAATAGCAACACTTTTAAAGTTTCCAGCAGCGAACTTGCCAGCGATTGGTTTGCTACCAAGCAAGGGGCTATGGATAAGGCAGTTAGCTATGTGGCAAGGGTTGTCTGCGAGTATTACGATCATGCATATCCTCTCACAGCTACAATTCTTGAATTAGGGCTCGCTAAACACGACAAACAAAAGGAGCTTTATATAGATCTTGGAAGCAAACAGGGGGTATATGAGGGACTTACATTTGGAGTATATAAGATTAAAAAAGTAGCGGGGAGGGATGCACATACTTATTTAGGTAGAATTAAAATTAAAAAGGTTGAGGGGGAAGAGGTAAGTTTTTGCAAGGTAGTTAGCGGCGGTAAGGATATAAAGAAATGTTTGGAGAACAATGAGCCGTTGCTGATTATTTCCAGACATTAGTAACATACACGCCAAAGATCTACGTTATTACGGTGCCGGTGTAATTGTTTTGCAACCCTGGCTCCGAAGTCTTGCCATACAATTGACGCCACCATACATCAGATGCAGCGCTATGGCACCCTAATAAACTATCAGGTTACATAACGATATGTAATGATATGAACGAAAAAGTTTTGTAAATATGAAAAATATTTCTATTTTTGCACTCCTTTTGTGAAAAATATTTAGAAATAACAAAGCAACCTCTTGTTTTTAGAATTTTACAATGTTGCGCAAAACTTTAAAAATATGGATTTGATTAAAGTAGCCCAGCAAGCATTTGCTGTTGAGAAAAAAGATCTCCCTCAGTTTAAGGCAGGTGACACTGTTACAGTAACTTACAAAATTAAAGAGGGCGATAAAGAGAGACTTCAAAACTTTCGCGGAGTAGTAATTCAGAGAAAAGGAAATGGTTCTACTCAAACTTTTACAGTAAGAAAAATTTCCGGAGGAGTAGGAGTAGAAAGAATTTTCCCTTTGTATTCCCCTTTCATTGAGAAAATTACCGTTGATAAGATAGGTAAAGTTAGACGTTCAAGAATTTACTATCTGCGCAACCTAACCGGTAAGAAAGCAAGAATAAAAGAGAAAGGACTCTCAAATAAAAATGCAGAGTAATAAAACTCTTCGGCTCCTTAGCTCAACTGAATAGAGCATCTGACTACGGATCAGAAGGTTGGGGGTTTGAATCCCTCAGGAGTCACAAAGAAAACAGCCGCATAAGACGGCTGTTTTCATTTTAGTATTTGCAGCCGAAAAGCTCCGTTAGAGGTTTTCGGCTGCAAATCTAAAAATGAAAAAAATAGAGCAAGCTGCAATGCTTGCTCTATTTTCTTTTATTTGTTAGATGAGCCCTCGCTCAGGGTGAGGGAATGTGAGCATTTCGCAAGATATGCGAACATAATCCCCGTGTTAGATGAGCCCTCGCTCAGGGCGAGGGAATGTGAGCATTTCGCAAGATATGCGAACATAATCCCTGTTGTTAGATGAGCCCTCGCTCAGGGTGAGGGAATGTGAGCATTTCGCCCCCGTTAACTTTGTTTTATAAATACTACGATTTTATTTTAAAAACCTCAGGATTGAGGTGACAGTAGCCACCCGGATTCTTATCCAAATAATCTTGATGAAATTCATCTGCGGTATAAAAACGCTCAACAGGCAGTAACTCAACCGCTAACGATTTAACATTTAACTCTTTTCTTATACTATCGAACACTTTTTCCAAAGCTTCTATTTCATTCTCTGCGATACAATCCTTAGCATAGTAAATGCCTGTTCTATAGCGAGTTCCTTTATCTTCTCCCTGTTTGTTTATGCTGAGAGGATCTATTATCTTAAAAAATAGTTCGGCAATTCTTTTAAGAGATATTTTTTGAGGGTTGTAACGTACATGAACGCACTCTGCATAACCGGTAGTATCTGTATAAACCTGTTCATAGGTAGGGTTCTCTGTATTGCCATTTACAAAACCAACCTCTGTAAATTCCACACCTTCAATTCCTTTAAAGAATTTCTGTGCTCCCCAAAAGCATCCTGCTGCAAGCCAAATATCCTTAGTCGTATTCATCATTAATATCTTTTTGCAAAAATAAGCGTATTTAGTAACATCGCTACTTTTTGAAAGGAAAAAACTTCTCCTTAAAAGCAAATTAATAAAGCTTATGGTATTGATATAATTCTCCATTCTCCCCCTCTTTCTCTTGCCGCATGGATGAAGATTTTTGTTCTCTTTAGACTAAATAATGCTATATTTGCAGACAAGTTAGTTATAACTTTATACTATGAAATTTTTATTCTCTATCGCGATATGTATGGCAACCATATTTTTTTCTACGGTTGCTTCTTTTGCTCAGAAAGATACTTTGTCAGCACCTTGCGGAGTTGGTAAATTGGGTATAGGCGGCTCTGTGGGTTGGAGCTATTTATTTCCTAAAGGCGATCATAATCAAGAGGTTATGAAAAGCAATAATGTGACTTTTGCAGATGTACGTTTGCTCTATAAATCCGGATCTGATGATGTGTATGAGAGTAAATGGCATAATCCTGTTGTTGAGTTTGGTTTGCTTTATGGCAATTTCTCTAACATCAATATTCAAGGTCCGACAACTCCGTATCGTGGAAAAGTGGGTCATGAAATTGCAGTTTATGCAGGTTTGAGATATAGTTTCTGGAGAGTCGGAAAATGGAGTATGGGGACCGACCTGCAAAATGGAATTGCCTATTTTTCAGAACGTTTTGATGAGAATACCAATAGAGACAATTGGCTGATAGGCTCTCCACTCTCTGTTTTTATAAGTGCCGGTCTTTATCTCCAATATCAATTTTCTGAAGATTGGCTCCTCTCTCTTGGTGCCGATTTTAAGCATGTAAGCAATGGAACTCTTGCCAGACCTAATTTGGGCATAAATACCGGAGGACCATTTTTAATGCTTGCCTATATGCCTGAATATAAGAGAAATAAGTGTAATCAACGAAGTGCGGTATCTTTCCAAGAGGATAATAGTTTTCATTCTAAACGAGGTTTTTACTTAGAGGTGTCTGCCGGTATTGCAGGAAGTACTTTAACCGAGCAGTTTCAAACTTTTCAGAAAAATCATTACACAGTTTATGGCTCATTTCTGACACAGGCGGCTCTGATGTACAGATCAAGCGCATTATTCGCATCGGGAGTAGAAATAGATTACAGATATGCAAATTATGCCCCTCGTTTGCGATATTATGATGAATTAGCTGGCTACGACTACAATAAATACTCTAAAAATGTTTTTGGTGTAGGGGCTCAGATTGAGGTGTTTTATCATAACATCTCATTGCAGGGGGGTGTAGGCATTTATCTTTACCGAAAACTCGGGCACACAACTAAATCAAACGGAAAGAGTTATCAGACAGTAGGTTTGAGATATAACTTTCCATTTTCCGGCAACCGTCTCTTCATCGGCTATAATGTTAAGGCGCATAATTTCTCTAAAGCAGATGCTATGCAAATTCACATTGGTTACAGATTTTTTTAGTTGTGTCATAAATTGACAAAATGCAGCTCTATTTTTGCATTGTGAATTTAAAACAATGCAGATATGAAAGAGAACATTTTTACATCAGACATTTTTACAAAGGAGTTAGATAACTTTATCAACAGCACTATAGATTCTTCTGAAGGAATGAGCATCCTTATTCTCAAAGATTAAGGAATATAAAGGATTCTGAATCTGAAGAGTTATCATAAAATACAACTCAGAATAGAAGCCCAAGAGGAGAAAAAATAGTATATTTGCAAAAAAAGCAAGATATTATATGGAAAATCAAACACCGACTCCTCATATTGGAGCAAAATGTGGCCAGGTTGCAAAGAGTGTAATAATGGCCGGAGATCCATTGAGAGCCAAATTTATGGCGGAGAACTTTTTAGAGAATCCTGTTCAGTTTAATGATGTAAGAGGAATGCTTGGCTTTACCGGAGAGTATAAAGGGAAGAGGGTAAGCGTTATGGGGCATGGAATGGGAATCCCTTCCATTGGTATTTATACATACGAGCTTTTCAATTTCTTTGGAGTGGAGACCATAATCAGAGTTGGGTCGGCAGGTTCTTTTAGCATGGATCTTCATGTTGGAGAATTAGTTATTGCTGAGGGAGCTTGTACAGATTCAAATTATGCTTCTCAATATGACCTGCCAGGGCACTTTGCACCAATAGGAAATTATGAATTAATAAGAAAGGCCACAGATATTTGCGATAAGTTTGGCTATAAATACAAAGTTGGAAATGTCCTCTCTTCAGATGTGTTTTATGCAGATACTCCCAAAAATGATAAATGGATTAAAATGGGCGTATTAGCTGTTGAAATGGAGGCGGCTGCATTGTATATGAATGCTGCAAGAGCAGGAAAAAAGGCATTGGTAATCTGTACAATATCTGACCATATTCTAACAGGCGAAGTAACAACTGCAGAGGAGAGACAGAATACATTTACAAAAATGATGGAAGTTGCTTTCACATTGATTTAGTCTGATTTTGTAATTTTCTCTTTTTATGTCTGCCAAGTACCATTTGGATGCTCACTGTACTGCTCTTTTAGATCAGTATAACAACAACATGCCTTTATATACCAAGATGGCTGAAGTTGTTCCTTCTCTTCTCAAAAAGTTTCTGAATGAGGCAGATATAATAGTGGCCTCTTTAGAGCACAGAATAAAAACAGAATCATCTCTTGCCGGAAAACTTGAAATCAAAGGGGCAAAATACAGGAATATTCAAGATATTACAGATATACTAGGAGTCAGGGTCATAACATTCTATATAGACGATGTTGATAAAATTGCATCTATCTTGGAGAGAATGTTCACTGTTGACTGGGAAAATTCTATAGACAAGCGTAAAGCTCACGAGATAGATAGTTTTGGCTATATGTCTTTGCACTACATTTGCAGACTACCAAAGGAACTCTATTATAATGAGGAGTTTCCGGAGATTAACCAATTCCGTTTTGAAGTTCAGATGAGATCTGTTCTGCAGCACGCTTGGGCTAATATGAATCACGATGCGGGTTACAAAAGTGGCGTGGAGGTTCCTAAAGTTTATTTGAGAAACATGAGCCGTCTTGCCGGGATGTTGGAGCTTATCGATGATGAATTTAGCAGAATACGCTCCGAATTGTGTGATTATCGCCGCAAAATACAGACATTGGTGGCATCGGGAAATCTCAAAGAGGTCCCTTTAGATGGAGATTCTTTCAGAAGTTATCTTGCAATAAACCCTTTCGGACGTTTGAATAAAAAGATTGCTTCCATTAATCAAGCAGAAATTCAAGAGGTTTCCCTAATGAATTATCTTCAGTTATTTATCAAGATGGGGTTTACCACCCTGGGAGATATAGACAATTTGATTAAAGAGAATTTTGAAGCGGCATATCAGATTGCATGCTTTCAACTTGGTCTGACAGACTTGGATATTGTCTCATCTTCTTTAGGTCCTCAAGATTTGTGCATTGCAGCTTTTCTCAAATCGGGGAGAGGAAAAGAGGGGCTTAAATTTATGTTCGATACTCTGAATGGTCCATCTGAAAGTAACGACTCTATGGCGGAATTTCTTTTGGTGCAAACGAGAGATCTTCCGTTTATGAATCAGTAATACCCTAATAAATAACAACTTATGCCTAATAAAACTCTTGATACATCTCTTTTGGATAAGGCAATCATTTTTGCAGTTAACGCTCATGCCGGTACCGAGCGCAGGGGGAAAGGTTTCCCTTATATTGTCCATCCTATGGAGGCAGTTGAGATTGTTGCTACCATCACAAAAGATCAAGAACTTTTAGCTGCCGCCGCGCTTCACGATACGGTTGAGGATACAAGTGTTACTATTGAACGCATCGCGGAGGAGTTTGGAGAAAGAATTGCACAACTTGTTGCAAGTGAGAGTGATATCATTGAGGAGGGGAAAAGTGAAGAGGAGACATGGCACTTTCGTAAAAAAGCTGCAATTGATAGGTTGGCGGCTGCTTCTAAAGAGGCAAAAATAGTTGCTCTTGGAGACAAGCTCTCAAATATGAGGGCAATAGCGAGAGATTATTCCATTCTCGGCGATGCTCTCTGGAATATCTTTCATGTAAAAGAAAAGAGTGCCCATGAGTGGCATTACAGAGGTTTGGTAGAGTCTTTGAGAGATTTGCAAGATACTTTTGCTTTTAAAGAGTTTGAGGCGTTGGTAAATAAGGTTTTTAGTAAATGAAATGTTTAAAATTTAATGCTATAACATGGAGGCAATAAAGATTTCATTGGATGATTATGTACTTTTTGGAGGAGGGGCAAACGGAGAGAGTTACGACCATAAAAAAGATCCGTCGGTGATGCTGAAACTCTATTTTCCGGGTAAAATCCAGCAGCCGTTAGATGAAATGCTCTTGGCACGGAAGGTTTATGAGCTAGGTATTCCTACACCGGAGCCGGGGGAATATGTTGTGACAGAAGATGGTAGATACGGAATAAGATTTCATAGGATTTTAGGGAAAAAGTCATATTCAAGAGCTGTTGGTGACAATCCTGAAAAAGTTGAACAATATGCAGCGGAGTTTGCCCAAATGTGTTTGGAACTCCACGCTACGGAAGTTAATCCTGCTGATTTTGAGGATGTTAAGGTTCGTTACCATAAACTTTTAGAGGCGAACAAATTCTTTACGGTTAAAGAAAAAGATAAGTTAAGCAAGTTTATATCAGAGGTTCCGGATACAACAAAAGCAATTCATGGAGATCTTCAATATTCTAATGCAATCTTTGTTGGGGATAAACGCTATTTCATAGATCTTGGTGATTTTTGCTACGGTAATAATATGTTTGATTTGGGCATGGTCTATCTTTGCTGTTATTTAAGCGATGAAGATTTTATTAGTCAAACTTACCACATGCCTAAGAGTTTGGCAATGAAGTTCTGGGATAGTTTTGCCCCTGTCTATTTTGGTAAAGATATTCCTCTTAAAGAGATAGAGGAGCAAATTCGTCCTTATGCCGGACTTAAAACTCTTATAATAGAGAGAGATACTCAAAGACCAATGCCGGAATTCCGTGCAGCACTTTCAACTATTTTATAGCTTTTTAGCAAAATATTTATGAAAAATGGAGTTTTAGACAGGTTAAAAAGATGGCGTCCCAAAACAACATTCCTTCTTGTTTTGGTTGCTGTTATATCGTTGGAAGCTACCGCTTTGGTCCAATACTTTTTTTCCAATGACGGAATAAGAAAAGAGGCATTTCTTAGGGCAGAGGGGCAGCTCGACGCTACCACGGCAAAGATTATGGATATTGTCAACCAAGTGGAAGCGGCAGTCAGAAATACGGAATGGATTGCATCTTGGGCAGTTGAAAACCCAGATAGTCTTGGGGCTGTAAGTTTAAGGTTGGTAAAAGATAATCCTGTGATAGTCGGCTCTACAATTGCAATGGTTCCGGGCTATTACAAGAAAAAAGCGTTATTCTCTCCCTACTATTTTCAAGAACCTAAAACAAAGCAGGTTATTTTTAAATCTTTAGCAACTCCTGAGTATGACTATCCACAACAAGAGTGGTTTAAAAAACCGATAGAACTTTCATCGGGATATTGGTCGGAACCCTATATAGATGAAGGGGGAGGGGAAATTTTAATGACAACCTATTCTGTTCCAATAACAGACAGAAGTGGCAAAATTGCAGCAGTTCTTACCGCCGATGTCTCTTTGGACTGGCTTACGGAGATTATAGAAGGAGTCCAAGTTTATCAAAATTCATTTGGTTTGCTTATAAGCAGAGGTGGTCAGATAATGGTAGCTCCATCTGAAACTCTCATAATGAAGAAAAGCATTATGGAAGCTGCAGAATCCAAGGCAAATGATGAAGATAGGGAACAGTTTCTCCGTCTGAACAAAGCTTTACTCTCCGGTGAAAGCGGTACAATGCAGATTGTAGAAAATGGAGTAAAGAACGATGTATATTTTTCTTCAATGGACAAAACGGGATGGTCCATTTCTGTGGTTATTCCGGACAAAGAGGTTTACAAAGGGTTAAGAAGAGTAAGCTGGCTTGTAAAACTGATGCAGGTTTTAGGATTGTCTATGATTATCCTGATAATACGTCTTGCAACCAAGAACTTACATAGGATACAAGCAATTAACAAGAATAAGGAGCGGATGGAGAACGAGTTACATATTGGTCATGAGATTCAGATGTCTATGATTCCAAAAGTTTTTCCACCTTTCCCGGAGAGAGAAGATCTAGATTTATATGCCTCAATTGTTCCTGCTAAAGAGGTTAGCGGAGACTTGTATGATTTCTATATCAGAGATGAGAAACTTTTCTTCTGTGTTGGAGATGTGAGTGGAAAGGGGGTGCCTGCATCTTTGGTAATGTCTGTTACAAGAAGTCTGTTCCGCAGTATATCTGCTCATGAGACTCTTCCCGATGCGATTGTCTCTCAAATGAATAATAGTTTGGCAGATATGAATGAAACCAATATGTTCGTAACTTTTTTCTGTGGAGTGTTGGATATGCCAAGCGGAGTTCTTAATTATTGTAATGCAGGGCATAATGCACCCGTATTCTTAAATGGAAAGATGGATGTGCTTCCGGTTTTGCCAAACTTACCTCTTGGAATCATAAAGGATATGGCGTATAAGGGGCAAGAAGTTGAGTTTAAATATGATGATTCTCTGTTTATTTATACAGATGGTTTAACTGAAGCAGAAAACTTGAATCACGAACAGTTTGGTGAAGAGAGAATGAAGGCAATGCTGCATCCAAGAAGGAGTGCGCAAGAACATCTTCAGATTATGCAAAAAGCTGTAGAAGACTTTGTTGGAGGGGCTGCAAGAAGCGATGACTTAACAATGTTGTTTATTCATTACAAAAATATAAGACCTCATGAGCAGAATTGGAAGATTACAATTCATAATAACTTAAAAGAGATGGGGTTGCTTACAAATTTCATTAAAGATATTGCTAAAGAGAAGAAAATAGAGGAATCTGTAGCATCTAATATAAATCTTGCTGTAGAAGAGGCGGTTAGCAATATAATTAATTATGCTTACGACAAAGATTATGTAGGAAGAATAGATATTGAAGCGTTTAAACATGATGACTCTTTAGAGTTTGTCCTTAAAGATAGCGGCAAGCCTTTCGATCCAACCGCCAGAGCTGAAGTTGATACAACTTTGAAAGCAGAAGAACGCAAAATAGGAGGATTAGGTATTCATCTGTATAAGAGCATAATGGATAGTGTCTCATACACAAGAAAAGATAATATGAATATTCTCTCTTTGATAAAAAAGATATAAAATGGAAGTAGAAATTTTAAAACAAGAAAATTCTGTTACAGCCAAACTTATCGGGAGGTTAGATACAATTGCTTCTCCCGAAGTAGCAAAAGCATTGGAACCTCTAAAGGAAGTTGCAGATAAGAAAATAATTTTAGATTGTTCTCAAATGGAATATATCTCAAGTTCCGGTTTGAGAATTTTCTTGAGTTTAAGAAAAGAGGCAACAATTAAAAGGGGGACCATTGTCGTTAAAGATATCAACGAAGATATCCGGAAAGTATTTATGATTACCGGATTTCTTAATCTGTTTGAAATAGCATAGGGGAAAGGAGAGTGCTATATTTTCTCCTTTATTTTATAATTATTTCGTTCAGAGGAGTTTCTGCTTATAAGCTCTGCAATGAATCCTGTTAAAAAGAGCAGGACTCCAATGACAATTACCACTAAAGCAATATAGAATAACGGCTGGTCTGTAACCGCTCTCATGTGGATTGTGGTAAATCCTTGCAGATCATATTGTTTCTGAATTTGCGCCTGTAGAACAAGTTTCTTTACGATTATCCACATTGAGATAATGAAACCAATCAAGAACATAACGGAACCACAAACTCCAAACAGATGCATAGGTTTTCTTCCGAATTTCTGTAAAAACCAAAGACTCAATAAATCTAAATAACCATTGATAAAACGGTTGAGTCCGAATTTGCTCTTGCCGTATTTGCGCTTTTGATGGTGTACGACTTTCTCCCCAATTTTCTCAAAACCTGCTTCTTTCGCCAAATAAGGGATATAGCGGTGCATTTCGCCATAAACTTCAATATTCTTAACAACCTCATTTTTATAGCCTTTCAGTCCACAGTTCATATCGTGAAGCTTAACACCTGTGACTTTGCGGGCTGTTGCATTATATATTTTAGAAGGTATGTTTTTGGTAAGTTTATTGTCGTATCTTTTCTTCTTCCAGCCACTTACAAGGTCATATCCCTCTTCTTTAATCATTTTGTACAAAGGAATAATCTCGGCAGGATCGTCTTGCAAATCTGCATCCATAGTGATGACAACCTCTCCGGCAGCCTCTTCAAATCCACAGTAAAGTGCGGCAGATTTGCCATAATTGCGTCTAAAGCAAATTCCTTTAATACAGGAGTTTGTGGCGGCAATTTCTTTTATCTTTTCCCAGCTTCCATCTGTACTGCCATCGTTAACAAGAATAATCTCATATTTTAAATCGCTATTACTCAGCTCCTTGCCAATACTCGCGATGAGTTCGTCTAAACTCTCTTTTTCGTTAAATAGAGATATAATGATGGAAATATCCATTTTTTAAGAAAATCTTAGAAATTATTCTTCGGTTAAATTGGTAAAAGGTGTGGCAGGACTCTTTGTACTATTTGCAAAAATTGCACTCGCGATGAGACTCCAGATAGTATATAGTAACAGTGATGAGAGAATTGTTACTGATTCCAAATGGTTCAGATACCAGTCAATTACATTGCTTGAACTTGAATATGAAGAATATGCCTCCATTTGTTGCTCAGTTTTGGACATTAAGGCATCTAAATCCATAAATTGCAGGGAAATGTACAAATAGACGGTAATCAATACAACAGATAAAATCGATACCAAAAAACCATACTTGAAAGCATCTCCATAGGTGGTTGTAATTCCCTCTGCTGTGTTTAATTGGGTATTTCTCTTCATAAAATAGTAGAGGGCATACATAGTTGCTGCTAATTTTACAATCCAAAGGATTATGGAGAGAACAGTAAAATCTCCCAAAGTTCCAATCAGTGATATAATAATTGTGATAGATGCGAGCAATAGACCATCTATTGCAGCGTTGTTGTATCTTATTTTTGCACTCATAGTATATTTGTTTGTGCAAATGTAGTAAAATTTGTAGATTTGCCTGCTTTTTAAAGCAAAACTGATGATATAAACCGGTGCTTCTGTAGTGCACCATATACATTAAAAATTATGAGTCAAATTAAAATTACATTTCCGGACGGAAGTGTTAGGGATTTTGAAAAAGGCGTAAGTGGTTATGAGATAGCGCAAAGCATCTCTCCACGTTTAGCCGCAGAGGTGTTGTCTGTCTCTGTGAATGATGAACTATGTGACCTTAGGTATCCTATTCAAACAGACGCTGCAATTAAACTTCACAAATGGGATGATGATGAGGGAAAGAGAGCATTTTGGCACTCTTCTTCTCATTTAATGGCTGAGGCCCTTGAGATTCTTTATCCCGGGGTTAAATTTGGAATAGGTCCTGCTATCGAGAATGGTTTTTATTACGACATAGACTTGGGAGATAAAAGTATCGCTGAGCAAGACTTAAAGAAAATTGAAGATAAAATGCTTGAGCTTGCAAGAACAGGGGAGAGTTATGAGCGTAAGGATGTTCCTAAAGCAGAGGCGCTTGAGTTCTTTAAGGCAAAAGGGGATGAATATAAGCAAGAGCTGATTTCGGAGTTGAATGACGGTACTATTTCTTTCTACACAAATGGTTGTTTTACAGATTTGTGCAGGGGACCTCACATCATGAATACATCTGTAATTAAGGCAATCAAGCTCACTTCTATTGCCGGAGCATATTGGAGAGGGGATGAAAAGCGTAAGCAACTTACTCGTATATACGGGATTACATTTCCAAAGAAATCTATGCTTGATGAATATCTTGCATTATTGGAAGAGGCGAAGAAAAGAGATCATCGAAAAATAGGTAAGGATTTGGAATTGTTTGCATTTAGTCAGAAAGTTGGTGCAGGACTTCCATTGTGGCTTCCAAGAGGTGCTGCTTTGAGAACCCGTTTGGAGAATTTCTTGAGAAAAGTGCAGAGTGATTTTGGCTATCTGCCTGTAATTACGCCACATATCGGGATGAAAGAACTTTATGTTACCAGTGGTCACTGGGCAAAATATGGGGCAGACTCTTTCCGTCCTATCACAACTCCGCAAGAGGGGGAGGAATTCTTGCTTAAACCTATGAATTGCCCTCATCACTGTGAGATTTACAAGACAAAACCTCGTTCTTATAAAGATCTTCCGATAAGATTTGCAGAGTTTGGAACTGTTTATAGATACGAGCAAAGTGGTGAGCTTCATGGACTTACAAGAGTTAGGGGTTTTACTCAGGACGATGCGCACCTATTTGTTCGTCCGGATCAGCTTAAAGATGAGTTTTGTAAGGTTATAGATATAGTTCTGTATATTTTCAAGACTTTGAAGTTTGATCAATATACTGCTCAAGTCTCTTTGCGAGATAAAGTAGATCGCAGTAAATACATCGGTAGCGATGAGAATTGGGAGAGGGCAGAGAGTGCAATAATAGAGAGTGCTGCCGAAAAGGGATTAAAAACCAAAGTTGAATATGGTGAGGCGGCATTTTATGGTCCTAAATTGGATTTTATGGTAAAAGATGCTATAGGTCGCCAGTGGCAGCTTGGTACTATTCAGGTTGATTATAACCTTCCTGAAAGATTTGGATTAGAGTATGTTGGTTCTGATAATCAGAAACATAGGCCAATTATGATTCATCGTGCGCCTTTTGGTTCTATGGAGAGGTTTGTTGCGGTTCTTTTGGAGCATACGGCAGGAAATCTGCCATTGTGGCTCACTCCGGACCAATGTGTTGTGCTCCCTGTTGGAGAAAAATATGTAGATTTTGCAAAAAAAGTTTGCAATTCTCTAAAAAAATGCGAAATTCGCACCGCTTTAGACGATCGTAATGAGACGATAGGGAAAAGAATTAGAGAGAATGAACTTAAAAAGATGCCTTATCTGCTAATTGTGGGAGAGAAGGAGATGGAGAGCGGATGTGTTGCTGTACGCCAGCAAGGTAGTAAGGATCTGGGCGTTATGAAGATTGAAGAGTTTGCAAATCTAATTCAGCAAAAAATTAAAGAGGAATTAGGTGAGGGCATTTTGCCTTCCTAACAGTTAATAAATATTGGTTTAATTTAAAATAGGAGGATTAATTTATCGCACAATTCAAAAAGAGCGGAGGTTTTTATAAACCGCAAGCCAATTCAAGACCTAACAACCAAAGAGACAGGAATTTCTCTAACAGGAAAGAGGAAGAGGGTCCAAGGGTTAATGAGCAAATTACCGGTATTACAGAGGTCCGCGTTGTCGGCGATTCTGTACCGGAACCTAAAGTAATGTCTCTGAAAGAGGCACTTGCACTCGCTCGAGAGTTGGAGTTAGATTTGGTTGAGATAGCACCTCAGGCAACTCCTCCGGTATGTAAGGTGATAGACTACCAGAAGTATGTTTATCAGCAGAAGAAAAAGGCCAAAGAGATGAAGGCCAACGCTTCTAAAGTGGAAATTAAAGAGTTGCGCTTTGGACCGCAGACGGACGAGCACGATTTCCAATTTAAATTGAACCATGCAAAGAACTTTCTTAAAGAGGGTTACAAGGTTAAGGCCTATGTCTTCTTTAAAGGACGTTCAATATTGTTCTCCGAACAAGGAGAGAAGTTATTGCTTAGGTTTGCCGTTGAATTAGACGGTTTGGGCAAGGCAGAGAAAATGCCGCTCCTTGAGGGAAAGAGAATGAGTATGATTATAGCACCTATTAAAAAAAAGTAAAATATTATGCCAAAATTAAAGACCAAGTCCAGTGCCAAAAAGCGTTTTTCGCTTACTGGCTCGGGTAAAGTAAAAAGACACCACGCTTATCATAGTCACATTCTGACTAAGAAAACAACCAAGCGTAAAAGAAATCTTTGTTATTCAGACACAATAGCAACGGTAGATGAGAAAAGAGTTAAAAAACTAATTCTTTCTTAAAGTAAACTTAAGTATTAACCGAATAGTGAGCAGATAAAAGTCTCTTATTAGAGTAGAGCGCTCATATTCAAAAAATTAGAATTATGCCAAGAAGTGTAAATTCTGTAGCGTCAAGAGCAAGACGCAAGAAAATTTTAAAACAGACAAAAGGCAATTTCCACGCAAGAGGTAATGTCTATACCGTTGCGAAGAATACCTTGGAGAAAGGTTGGACACATGCCTATAATGATCGTAAAGACAAAAAGAAAAATTACAGAGTTCTTTGGATTCAGAGAATCAATGCAGCTGTAAGAACACATGGAATGAACTATTCACAGTTTATCGGCAAACTTGCCAAGAGTAATGTCGGATTAAACCGTAAAGTACTTGCAGACCTTGCAATGAATAATCCTGAGGCATTTGAGCAAGTAGTTAACTCTGTAAAATAACCACAGGTTTAAGTGAAATTCTACAGGAACAAATGGTTTAAATTTGCCCTTTGGGGAACCGCTTACCTTTTGTGGGTTATATGGTTAGGAAATTACTGGTGGCTTTTAGGGCTACTGGTAATTTTCGATTTATATATTACCAAAAAAGTTAAGTGGGCCTTTTGGAGACGCAAAGAGAAAAAAGGGAATATTTCCGATTCGCTGTTGGATTGGTTAGATGCCATCATTTTTGCAACTGTTGCTGCAATGATTATCAAAATATTTTGGTTTGAGGCATTTACGATTCCATCATCGAGTATGGAAAAAACCTTATTCACAGGAGATTATCTTTTTGTAAGCAAAGTTGCGTATGGTCCAAAGATTCCTCAGACACCTCTCTCTGTCCCTTTAGTCCATAACACCATTGCGGGGAAAGAGTCTTATTCCACCCTAATTCAGAATAAGTACAGACGCCTCCGTGGTTTTGGAAAAGTTAAGAGAGAAGATATTGTTGTCTTTGCCTTTCCAAATGGAGATACTGTCCTGAAAGGAGCTCCGCAAGCAGACTATTATCAATTGGTCAGGTTAAACAACAATAATCGTGATGCGGTTATCTCTATGTTGGGGCCAATTGTAGTTCGCCCAAAAGACAAAAAAGACAACTATGTTAAAAGGTGTATTGCCATTGGCGGGGATAGTTTGCAGATTATTAATGGAGTTGCATTTGTGAATGGGGAAAAGGAGGGAGATCATCCTTATTTACAAAGTACATATAAAGTTATAACGACAGGGAATCCACTTAGCGATAATGTTTTGTCCGAATTGTCCGTTAATGTGGACGAAGTGGTATTTGATGCTTCACTCCCAGGTTATTCAGACCTGCCGCTTTCAAAAGAAGATGCAGAAAGAGTCTCACGCATCGCGATAGTAAAGGAGATAAAGGAGAATATAGATATTTATCCTGCGGACTATCCCGATTCTCCGACAATGCTCTTCCCTTTCAGTTCCAATTTTAAGTGGACCAAAGATAATTACGGTCCTATTTGGATTCCAAAGGAGGGGAGTACAATAGAGCTTACATTGGAAAACCTCCCTTTGTACGAGAGGATAATCACTTCTTATGAAGACAATTCTCTTGAGGTTAAAGAAGATGGCATATACATTAATGGCGTATTGGCTGTGAACTACACTTTTAAACAAAATTATTATTGGATGATGGGAGACAACAGGCACAACTCTTTGGATTCGCGTTATTGGGGCTTTGTACCTGAAGATCACATCGTAGGGACTCCTTACATAATATGGTTTTCTAAAGACAAATACAGAGGCATTCGTTGGAACAGAATACTAAAGGTTGTGAGAAATAGTTAGAGGATTATTTGGATTTTTGAAAAAATAATCTCATATTTGCAGCCCAATTTTGAAATATTTAAAAAAATAAAGAGATATGGCAAGAGTTTGTCAAATAACAGGAAAAAAGAGGGTGATAGGAAACAACGTTTCGCACTCTAAGAGACGTACCAAACGTGAATTTGCGCCAAACTTGAAGGAGAAGAAGTTCTGGTTGGAGAGCGAGAAGCGCTTTGTTACTCTCAAGGTTAGCGCTGCAGGAATGCGCAATATAAATAAGAATGGTCTTGAGGCAGAATTAAAGAAAGCTCAAGAGAAAGGTTTGATAGATATTGTTTAATGTACTAAAACTTAACAGACTATGGCAAAGAAAGAGAACAGAGTTCAGGTAATTCTTGAATGCACAGAGCAAAGAGCAAGTGGTGTTCCAGGAATGAGCAGGTACATTACTACAAAAAACAAAAAAAATACAACTCAACGTTTGGAGCGTAAAAAATATAATCCTTATTTAAAGAAAGTTACGCTTCATAGAGAGGTTAAATAATTAAAGGAGAGATAGAATATGGCAAAAAAAGCGGTTGCAACATTTGCTGGTGATAAATCACAAAATAAAAATGTTGTTAAATGTATCAAGATGCTGAAAAGTAAAAAGACTGGTGCTTATTACTTTGAAGAAGCTATAGTTCCTATCGGACAAGAGAAAGAATTTCTCGAGAAGAAGAACTAATTGATTTTTAAGAGATTAAAAGGGCTGGCCAGTATTATACGGTCGGCCTTTTTTGTATCTGATGAACTTTGTTGTAAAGTTTTGGACTCTCCTAAAATGGGGATGCTTACATGTTGTTTATTCAAAGTACATGTTTTCAAAATTAAATCCTACGGGACTTATCCCAAGTTTAAACAAATCATATTGTAGTTTATATGGAAAACTATTTGCCTTGAATTTAGTACTGAATAAACATTCTGTATCTATACTACTAAACAAAGGCTCTTTATTTTTAATGTAAATCTTAATCCATTCTCCGTCCAAAACACTTTCGAAACATTTAGTTTCTTTAAAAAGGAAATTCTCAAAGTACTTTTCTATAATTTCGTTATCCAAAATAATATCTTTTGCTTCAATAATTTTGTGCTGTTTGGTAGTGTGTGGTTTAATACTAAAACAGTGCATTAAATTGTCTTTGTGATACCATACTATATTGCAATCGTTTAAAGCCGTAGAATAGACATAAATAGTATCTGCTATATTTTGATATTTTTCAATTAAATTTTCAGTTTTTTTCTGTAGCCATAATTGAGAACTACAACCCCAAAGTATTGTAGATATGAATACAACCGTAAACATAATTATTTTCTTTTTCATTTTATTTGTTCTTGATTACCCATTCTTTTAAAATCATCATATTTTATCTCTATAAGAGCCTCTTGTTCATCAAAAAAAGTAACTCTATCATTGTTGAGGTCAATGAGAAAAGCATTTCCGTTAAAACCAATAAGTATTATCGGACTATTAACGCAGTAATTGTACGGCGAATATCCCATATATTTCTCTGCCAAAGGGTCTTGGGTGGTCCAGCGGAGGGTTACGGGGTTGTAGAAACGAGCTCCGTAGTCTATGTAGTTGCTTGTGTAGGTGGCTGAACCTGCGGCGTTTAGGACGGAACCGGTATTGTGTATGAACTCCTGTTTCTCTTTGCCGTTGTAGAGGTATCTTGGGGCTGTTGTCACCCCATACTTCTCTCCGTCGGCAAAGTATAAGTAAGTTGCCAGCGTATCGCCGAGAGAAGTTTTTACTCTTCTTACCATGTTGTTGATGTCGTACTCCATAGCCACCCCCTCCAAACCGTCTGTGAGAATGTTGCCGTTGCTGTTATAGTCGTATGTAGTGTTTGTATTAACCAACATTTTTTAATAAATGATGTTTGAAGCAAATATATTCTTTTTATTTAAATCTCATTTATTTTGAAGGGAGGGGCACAAAAAGCAGATGTTTATATAAGATCTTATTTCAAGGCAAAATCAAAAGGAGCAGTGCCATACTTGTTGTAAAAATATGGATACGCATACTTATACAATATTTTATTTGAATTACATGTATACATAGCCAATATTGCAGCACACATATAGGCTATTTCCTCACACAACTCTTCCCAATAGTTAATGCTAATTAGAGTAGCAAATTCTTCAATAGCATATATTTTATTCGGGAAATAGTACAACATTAGAGCCCAATTCAACCATATCCACTCAGCATCTATTGCCGACATACAATAAGAGGAACTGGCAAGCATTATTGCGTATTCTTCTGCGGTGTTGTATCGTTTAAAATAAATGTGTTGTATGTTCAACAAAGAGTCCATATACTGATCTACATACGACTCTCTTGCATTACTTACTCGCTGTTTGTGATATTCAAAGAAACGAATAAATGATACAGAATCTAACTGTCCGACATGTTCCAGACTTTGCAATTCTCCAAGATCTTGCTCAAATTCTACAACACAAGAATCTCTTAATGGCTTACACATAATATCAGAGTATTTTATTACCATTAGGTTTTCTTTTTTTATAGTATCTTGTGCATATATTTTATTCATGAATAAAAAGATTATTGCACATCCTAGAAAAATATTTTTAGCCATGGTTTATGTAAGTATTGTTTTGTTTCTATTTTTTGCATTAATAGCCCATTACTATCATAAGGCGATGCAATAGGATTCGATTCTTTCCTGCTGTTTTGTTCACTCTTTTCTTTTATGTATAGTCGTTCCGAATAATTTATTGTTATTTCAAGATCATTTTGAACTGTTAGATATCCTTTATATTCTTTAGGATCTGCAGCCTCTAAAGCATCAGCGACTTAAGTTCTTTTATATCTTCATCTGCCATTCTCATACATCCAAAAGTTGGAGTTAGTTCTTTTCCATCTTGTTGCCTTTCACCATGTGTGTGTGTATATTCTGTCTACCCGGAGCTTCTCCCTCTTCATAGGACAGAGCTAATAAGTGATTAGACCCATAAGAATATGCAGGATATCTAACATTGCCTGTTTCTCTCCATTCTAAAATTTTATAACGTCCGGTAGGAGTGTCTGCGTTTTTTGCCGTTCTATCTCTTTTGTTCGGTCCAGAGCCAGTCACTCTGACTATAGTTTCAAAAATAGTATTATCATGTCGGTCGGTTACGGTATATAGAGCATATGGTTGCTTCTTTCTATCACTTGAAGCACTCACTTTGATATCCCAAAGCCCATTTGGATCTAAATTATCTATTGGGTCATTTTTACAGTAATTA
>CADBRQ010000034.1 GCA_902797115.1 uncultured Bacteroidia bacterium | reverse complement strand
TATCCACTCTGCCATTGGACTCCTGCAGATATTACCGTGGCAGACAAAAATTATCTTTTTCATAATGGCAAACTATTTTGCACTACCAGCAACTATATCCAAAAGTTCAGCAGTAATGGCACTCTGGCGAGATTTATTGTAAAGTATTGTAAGCTCGCCAATTAGATCCTCTGCATTATCGGTTGCAACCTGCATTGCCATAGTACGAGCCGCATGCTCACTGGTAAATGAGTCTGCAAGAACCGTGTATAACTTCTGAGTGATAATTTGAGGAATAAGCTTAGCAACCACCTTATCTACAGAAGGTTCTACAATGTAGTTATGAAGATATTGACGGGATGAAAGAGATGTATTCGAATCTATCGAAGCTTTAATACTCTCTAAATCAATAGGAATTAATGTTTCACAAGTAACCGTCTGAACCCCTGCAGATTTAAAATGATGATAAATAAGTTTAACCTCATTTATGCGCCCCGCTTCAAACTCACTCATCAAATGCTTAGCCAATTTTGTAATTACAGCTCGCGATGGTTTAGCAGCAAGTCTCTGATAATCACCATCTTTATAACCCTCAATCTTTGCCACTTCAAATCCCATTTTAACAACCGCTTCCTCTACTTTCTTCCCGATAGGATAAATATCTACCAATGAGGTCGTTTCTTCACCGTCTGAAAGAGATGCTTGTTTTCTTATCTCAGATACGACAGCAATAAACTCTTTGATTATATTATAATTAAAAGCTCCGCAAAGAGCTGAATTAGAAGAAAATACTACAATTGCAGTCCGGCCTTCGTGAGAAGGAGCCATAAAAGGAGATTTAATCTCAACTTCACCATCTAAAAAAATTGCAACAATAGAGTCCAGAGCTTTCTGATAAGGCAATAGCCCTGCAATAATCCCCTGTGCTTTATGAAGTTTTGCACTTGAGACCATCTTCATTGCAGAGGTAACTTTTTTTGTCCCCTGAACAGATGAAATCCTCTGTTTTATCTCCTTTAACGATGCCATTGTTTAAACTTCTAACTTTATCTTGTTTCTCTGATGCTGATATTCAATTCATCTAATCTTCAACTATTTCTTCTCAGATAATCGCTTCAAATCCTCAATTGTTTCTTCTGAAAGAGAAGAGCAAGATTGATATAATTTTTATATGTATTGATTTGCTATCATTTTTGCCGTACTCTCTAACACGCTTGTAACACTCTCATCCAAAACGCCTTGGGCAAGTTTTGAAAGAACATCTGAATGTGAGCGGCGAAGACTCTCCAAGTAATTTTTTTCAAAATCCAGAACCTTCTCAATATCAATATCCTTAAACAAACCGTGAGTACCGCAATACAAAATTGCAACTTGTTCCTCAACCGCCATTGGGGTATATTGCGGCTGCACAAGCAGACGAGTATTCTTACGCCCTTTGTCTATTGTCATTGCCGTAACTTTGTCCATTTCACCTCCAAATTTTGTAAACGCCTCAAGTTCTTGATATTGCGCTTGATCTATCTTTAATGTTCCGGCAACCTTTTTCATACTTTTAATTTGCGCATTTCCACCTACACGGCTCACAGAAATACCAACATTTATGGCAGGACGATTTCCCCTATTGAATAAATCTGTATCGAGGAAAATCTGCCCATCTGTAATGGAGATTACGTTGGTTGGAATATACGCAGCAACATCTCCCTCCTGAGTCTCTATGATTGGAAGGGCTGTTAGAGAACCACCCCCTTTTACTCGTCCTTTGAGACTTTCCGGAAGGTCATTCATCTTCTCTGCAACCTCTTGCTGGTCAATAATTTTAGCAGCCCTCTCAAGCAGTCTTGAATGAAGGTAGAAAATATCCCCCGGGTAAGCTTCACGTCCGGAAGGACGCCTTAAAATTAAAGATACCTCGCGATACGATACCGCTTGTTTTGAAAGGTCGTCATAAACCACAAGAGCATCTCTTCCTGTATCTCTGAAATACTCTCCGATGGCTGCTCCGGCAAACGGCGCAAAGTACTGAAGGGCAGCAGGATCTGCAGCAGTTGCACAGACAACAACCGTATAGTCCATTGCTCCGGCCCTTCTTAGAGTCTCTACCAGAGTTGCTACTGTAGAACCTTTCTGACCTACAGCCACATAGATGCAATAGACCGGTTTCCCTTTTTCAAAATTCTCTCTCTGATTTATAATAGTATCTATAGCAATGGCAGTTTTTCCAGTTTGACGGTCGCCGATAATCAACTCACGCTGACCACGCCCAATAGGAATCATAGAGTCTATTGCTTTAATACCGGTCTGAAGCGGCTGATTAACAGGCTGTCTGTAGATTACTCCCGGAGCTTTTCTCTCCAAAGGCATCTCGTACAGATCGCCCTCAACAGCTCCCTTACCATCAAGCGCATCGCCGAGAGGATTGATAACTCTGCCAAGCATACCCTCACCTGCCATTATAGAGGCAATTCGTTTAGTTCTTTTTACAGTAAATCCCTCTTTTACAGCATCTGTAGGACCAAGAAGCACAGCACCCACATTGTCCTCCTCCAAGTTCATGACAACAGCCATCTCGCCATTCTCAAACTCAAGCAGCTCGTTTGCTTCGGCATTTCTCAAACCATAAATTCTGACAACACCGTCGCTTACCTGAAGTACTGTACCAACCTCATCTAACTGCAAACCATTCTCTATACCAGATAGTTGCTGGCGCAAAATTTCGGAAACCTCACTTGCTTTAATACCATTTGCCATAGTTAAACTATTCTTCTGTTTTTATCAATTAATTTTCTTTTAATCTTGTTCACTTGAGAAAGAACACTTGCATCTATCCTGTAATCGTCAATATCCAAAATAAAACCGCCGATAATTTCAGGATCTACAACTGTCTCTAACTCAATAGATTTTCCAAGAATATCGGAAGCGCGGCGGATTATCTTCTCTTCCATCTCCTTTTCCGGAGCCACCGCTGTTTTAATTTTTGCAGTTCCAATATTATTGTTCTTTCTGTAGATTACTTGGAAGTAACGCATCGTTGAGCAAAGATAATTCTCTCTTTTATTGGCAATCAGAAGTTTGAAGAAATTCTCCGCCACTGCAAAAGGATTATCTTTAAGTCCTGCAGATGCTTTCATAAGGGCAAGCTTTTCCTGCTTGGAAAGGAGGGGGTCCTCTATAGTTCTTGCAAGAGAAGAATTTGCTGTAAATGAGCCAATTACAGTTCTTGTGAGATCATATATCTCATCTGCTACATTGTTCTCCAATGCATACTCATAAAGGGCTTTTGCATAACGGACAGCCAATACTCCTACATCCATAACTTCTTAATTTACAGAATTTTGAGCTTTTGCCACCTCATTTAACATCTTCTCTATCATCTCCATCTGCCTGTTCTTGTCAGACAATTCATCCCGCAAAACTTTTTCAGCAATATTGCAGGAAAGCTCTGCCACCTCTCTTCTTACACTCAAAAGAGCTTCATCTTTCTCTCTCTGAATCTGCTGACGGGCAAAATCGAGCTCTTGCTGCGCTTTTTGAGCAGCAGTATTGTGAGCTTCTGCAATAATCTTTTCGCGCTCTGCTCCTGCTTCCCTCAAAAGCCGTCCTTGTTCTTTATTTGCCTCAGCAATAAGCACTTGACTCTCTTTCTCCAGATTTGCAAGCTTCTCTTCCGCTCTCTGAGCTCCTTTAAGCGAGCTATCTATAAACTCCCTTCTCTGTTCTACAGATTTGGTGATTGCCGGAAAGCCGTATTTGACCAGGAGGAAAAAAACAATCCCGAATGCTATAAGCATCCAAAACAGCAATCCGAAATCCGGCATCAACAAAGACATAAATCTCTACTCTTAAATGGTTAATAACGTTATTATTGCAATTGAACAAAGTAAGAGAGGAGACAAACTATAATCGCGATGAAAGCAACTCCCTCAATAAGAGCAGCTGCCAAAATCATTGAACTTCTAATATCACCGCTTGCTTGTGGTTGACGAGCTATTGCATCCATAGCATTTGCTCCAATTTTTCCAATACCTGTAGCCGCAGCCAAAACCACAATACTTGCTCCTATGGCAGCTAAACTCTTACTTAAACCAACTGCCAAAGAGTAATCTAAAATAACAGATAAAAATGACATCATAATTTATTAATTTTTAATTGTTTATATATTTAATATTTTCAAAATTCATCAATCATTTATGGTGTTCCACCTGCGCTCCGCCAATAAATACCGCACTCAACAGTGTAAATACAAATGCCTGAATGAAAGCAACCAACAATTCAAGAACATTCAGGAAAATGTTGAAAGCAACACTCAAAAATGTCATGCTTCCCCCTAAGACATTACCAACACTAAAGCCGATAAAAATGAGGATAGTTAATACCAATATTGCCATGTGCCCTCCCATCATATTTGCAAAAAGACGAATCATAAGTGCTATTGGTTTCGTAAAAAGTCCCAAGAACTCAATAATTTGCATCATAGGGAAAGGTGCTTTCAAGAAGGTTGGAACATCGGGCCAAAGGATCTCTTTCCAATACTCCCTCTTGCCAAAAGCGTTTATGGCAATAAATGTACAAATTGCCAAAAACATCGTAATAGACATATTCGCAGTAACTCCCACACCTCCAGGGAAGAAAGGAATCAAGCTCATAAGGTTGCAGGTGAGAATAAAGAAGAATATTGTCAGAAGATAAGGAGAGAATTTTCTATAATTCTTTCCTATACAAGGTTTTATGACAGTATCTTCCATATACATTACAACCGCTTCTATCATAGATGCAAACTTATTTGGCACCTCCTTTCCATCTTTATGTTTACGGTACCAACGAGCAACCGGCAAGATTATAAGAAGCAGGACCAGTGCATTGATAAAGAGAGCTAAGGCCATTTTGGTAAAAGAAAAGTCGAGTGGCCTTACAAAAGAGCCATCATCCATCTTCTCCATAAGTTTTCCGTATCGCGGAGAATCTATTCCTGCAGGATAAAAATTGAGGTAGTGTCCCCCGTTATCATGGAGCCGCTTAGAAGAGAAAATGTGCCAACCACTTGTTTTACTGTACAATATAACAGGAAGATGAAGAACAATATCCCCTGCAATATGCCACTCGTAACTATCTAACATGTGCTCAAAAATAATCTCTTGAACATTTATCTCCCCCTTCTCTTCAGAAGTGCCAGAAGTGTTGTTGTGAGAAGCTGAGCTTAAAGCATAGCCATTGCCCAACCCTGTATGACAGAGCATCAGAAGAGTCAGAAACACTATGGATAAACCTTTAATTCTCATCTACCTTTACAATTTTTGTTTTCAAATTCGCTTCTTCTCCTCACCCTTTGTCCCCTCCAAAAATGCTTTATTGTTCTTATAGAAAAATGTGGTTTCAAAAGCAAGCCACACAGCATACAAAATAGCAAATAAAACAAGGAAAACTTTCAAATCCTCCGAGTGCATAATACTGTAATAGACTGCAAAACCTACAAACAGAAAAAATCTGACCCCTTTTACAACGCTGAAACTCAATGGCATCCGTTTGGGATTGCGCTCAACCATTCTGCAAAGCCACAGAAAACCAAGCTCATACACAGCCCAATAGAAAAATGTTATTGGAAGCAGTTCATAAATTCTCAATCCCCCTATCCAGAAGTATAGAATCAAAAGAGAAAGGATCAATGAAGCTATCAGCATAGCAAGAGATGCAAGTAAATATTTTCTTTTAAGTTCAGTCATAGAGAAACTTTTACAGTGTTACACAAATTGTTACAACATCTTCATTCATCTCTGCAATACCGCCGGAAATCTTAATTCTCAATCTCTTTGAAGATTCAGTTGCACCCTCTTCTGCCTCCTCTCTCTCCACCATCTCCGGCAATTGCTCATCTGTCAAAGAGACTACAGGAGAAAAAGATATAACACCCTCAACCAGTGTAGAAATAATTGGTGCATGCGATGGAAGAATTTCAAAAGGGGCAACTTCTCCGGGGAGAATAATATCGTCAACCTCTCCGGTGAAAATAATCTGTTCAATAGATATAATGCTCAACTTCAGACTCATAAATGCTATCCGTTTGCTTGCTCAAGAAGTTTCTTTCCTTTTTCAATTGCCTCATCGATAGTTCCAACACTCATAAAGGCCTGCTCCGGAAGGTAATCGCACTCTCCATCTAAAATCATCTTAAAGCCCCTAACAGTATCTTTAATATCTACCATAACACCCGGTACTCCGGTAAATTGCTCTGCTACAGAGAACGGTTGAGACATAAATCTCTGAACCCTTCTGGCGCGGTTTACTACAAGCTTATCCTCCTCAGAAAGCTCTTCCATACCAAGTATCGAGATAATATCCTGCAACTCTTTATTTCTCTGGAGAATCTGCTTAACTCTTTGAGCAACATCATAATGCTCTTGCCCAACAATCGCAGGATCTAAAATTCTGGAAGTAGAAGTCAACGGATCTACCGCAGGATAAATACCCAAAGAGGCAATCTTACGCGAAAGCTCCGTAGTCGCATCCAAATGTGAGAATGTAGTGGCAGGAGCCGGATCTGTAAAATCATCTGCAGGAACATAGACTGCCTGAACAGATGTAATAGAACCATATTTGGTAGATGTGATTCTCTCCTGCATTCCTCCCATTTCGCTGGCAAGTGTAGGTTGATACCCCACTGCACTCGGCATACGTCCGAGCAGAGCAGAAACCTCACTTCCTGCCTGAGTAAAACGGAAGATGTTATCTATAAACAAAAGAATGTCGTTACGTTGACCGCTCTCTTTTCCTGCATCTCTAAAACTCTCTGCCACAGTAAGTCCGGACAGAGCCACAGAACTTCTTGCTCCGGGAGGCTCGTTCATCTGACCAAATACCAGAGTTGCCTGACTCTTTGCAAGTTCATCTTTATCAACCTTGGAAAGATCCCATTTTCCCTCTTCCATTTCTCTCTTAAACTCCTCTCCATATTTAATGACGCCACTTTCAATCATCTCTCGCAGAAGGTCATTACCCTCACGAGTACGCTCACCCACACCTGCAAAAACAGAGAACCCGTTATGACCTTTGGCAATATTGTTAATAAGCTCCATAATCAAAACGGTTTTTCCTACTCCTGCACCACCAAACAGTCCAATTTTTCCCCCTTTACAATATGGTTCAATCAAGTCTATAACCTTAATTCCGGTAGGAAGAATCTCGCGAGTTGTTGTAAGATCTTCAAACTTAGGTGGTTCTCTGTGTATAGGATATGCACCCTTTACATTTAAAGAATCCAAACCATCTATACTCTCACCAACAACATTCATCAGACGCCCTTTAATCTGCTCACCAACAGGCATAGAAATAGGTGCACCGGTTGGAGTAACTTCCAAGCCTCGGCGTAAACCATCGGTAGAATCCATTGCAACGCATCTGACTGTATCTTCACCGATATGTTGCTGAACCTCAATAGTTAACACTTTTCCGTTAGGACGAACAATTTTAAGCGCATCGTGAATAGAGGGAAGTGTCTGATTCTCTTTAAGAGTAAAAGAGACATCTACAACGGGACCCACAATTTGGGAAATAGTTCCTACAAATTCCTGCATATTTAAGTTAAAGCTAAAAAAATCACTAAACACTCTCCGAGCAAGGAGAGTTTTCAAATATACTAATTAAAATTTAAATCTCAAATCTATACCCGCCTGCGCGCCTCGGCTCTTTTGAGCATATCCCTTAGAGAGATTTTCAAAATAGAAAATCTTATACTTCTTATTGAAGATGTTTGTTCCCCACAGCGCCACCTCTATACTTTTAAATGAATTCTTTTTAAGTCCAAAATTGAATGCTAAACGGGTATTTACTATGTTGTAATAGCTCTGCGATGCGTCATTGGCCTCTGTAAAATAAATTTTCCCTAATCCGCAATAGTCCATATAAAGAGTTACACTATGCATCTCACTCAGATTCAGAGTGTAAGAGCCATTTACATTCACAGAATTACGAGGGGCAAAAGGAACCTTTTTACCTTTGTAGTCTACAGGAACCAGAGCTCCATCTCTCTTTATCTCGGTAGAGTTTTCTGTAAATTCTGCATCTGTAAATCCGTATGAGGCAGCTATTTGCAAACCTGCAACAGGAAATGCCTTTGCAGTAAACTCAAATCCTCGGCTGATGCTTCTCCCCGCATTTGAGGTATATCTTCCTAATCCCCCCTCTGCAAAACGGGAAACCTGCTGATCTTTTATCTGCATATAGAAGATGCTCGCATCGAGAGAGAAGATCTGATCAAAATGATTATTATCTCTGTAGAGTGTAAAATGTCCTCCAATTTCATAATTCCACAGATACTCAGGGTTATAAACCAAAGCATTATTGATGGTCTCATCGTTCTCAAGCACTCCCCTGTTCTTTTGAACATCTGCATTCATATAATCTCCAAGCATTTGCACATTATATCCTCCCCCTCTGTATCCTCTGCTTGTGACAGCGTAAATATTTCCCTTTGTATGAGCAGAAGTAATGTCATATTTCAGGGCAATTCTCGGAAGCACAGGAGAATAACTATGCTTCTGATTCCCCAGATATTGAACATTATAAGTACCTTCACCCATCGGGATATTCCCCCTGAAAGTCTTGTATGCTAAAGAAGCACTTGTGTTATAATCAATCTTTATCCGTTGATAATCCCACCTGACTCCTAAAGTAAGAGATAGTCCTGATATAGAAAACAAATTCCCGAGAACGCTTTGATGAAAGATAGAATTTCCGGAAACAGGAGTTTTATAATGGCCTGGGATTGGCATAAACTCATCTGTCAGAAGCACTTTTATAGGTGAATGAATCATTGCCCTATCCATACTGTTCTGAAGCATTTGGATAAAATCACCTCCAAATCTCATCGGAGCATCCATTTTTAAATTTTCATTAAACCAACTTGTTCCAACCGTCCAATCCCAACTCCCTATAATCTTACTCTCGATGCGCAAATTTCCTTTTGCCGTAATTTCCTCACTTATAGTATTTTCCTTCTGGTCTTGAATCAATGTATAAAAATCTTGCGAAGAGTAATCCTGATCCATCTTCATTCTGTCGTCGAGGTGTTGAAAACTTGTCACTGAAGTGATTGTGAAGTTCTCTTTAGAATATCTGGCAATCAAACCTGCATTAAAAAGTGCTCTTCTATATCCGCTCTCATAATTGTAATTTGGTGAAGCAAAAGTATTTGCAGCCGCATCATACTCTCCGTACGGAAATCCGCCGGAATCTGTATATTCGTATGAAAGGTTTATATCAAACTCCAACGGTGCTGATGGTCTGACAATTGCGTGAATTCTTCCTCCGCCTGTCTTCTCATTGTCTATCCGCTTGCCGCTATATTCATTTTTATAAAAGCCGTTTGTTGTATTGTAGAACCCTCCGGCAGAAAAAGCAAATTTTGAACTTATTCTGTGATAGTGAGTTAAAGCTATCCTATAACTGTTTTTAGTGGCTGCCGAAAGAAGCAGGTCCGTTCCGCTGTAGTTGAAAGGAGATTTTGTATGAATATCTATCAAACCGCCCATAGAACCCAAACCATACAAAGTTCCTTGCGGCCCGCGCAAAATATCTACCCTCTCAAT
>CADBRQ010000033.1 GCA_902797115.1 uncultured Bacteroidia bacterium | reverse complement strand
CTGAGAGTTCCACGTATTATTCTCTCCGTAGTAGCTATAATAGCCCGCCCTTTCCAAGACCCGGTCTGCAATAAAATCTTTCCTTGTTCGGTTGCTGTCAACTATCGCCTTAATCAGATTCTCAGGCACATCGTTGAAATTAGCCAGAAGCTGTTTCGTGTCTTTAGGCAAACAGTAGCCGCCATACCCGAAACTTGGGTTGTTGTAGTGGCTCCCGATGCGGGGATCTAAGCAAACCCCTTCTATAATGTGTTGAGTATTAAGATGTTTTAGCTCTGCGTATGTATCAAGTTCATTAAAGTAGCTCACTCTTAGGGCAAGGTAAGTATTTGCAAAAAGTTTCACAGCCTCAGCCTCCGTACTCCCCATAAACAGCACAGGCACATCTTCCTTTATTGCCCCCTCTTTCATCAGGGCGGCAAAAGTTTCGGCAGCCCCCTTCAGACCACTTTCATTATATCCAACTATAATCCTCGATGGGAACAGGTTGTCGTACAGGGCTTTACTCTCCCTTAAAAACTCTGGTGAAAAAAGTAGTTTAGGTTTTACCCCATTACTCTCAAATCTTTCCGATGCACTTGCGGTGTAACCTACAGGAACAGTGCTTTTAATTACCATTACCGCATCGGGAGCAATACTCATTACCAACTCAATAACCTCATCTACATGTGAAGTGTCGAAGAAATTTTTTTGAGGGTCGTAGTTTGTAGGGGTTGCAATCACGATAAAATCTGCACCGGCGTAAGCCTCTTTTGCATTGAGGGTTGCACTTATGTTCAACTCTTTTTTTTTCAGATATTGCTCTATGTAGTCATCCTGAATAGGAGACTCTTTTTGATTGATTTTCTCTACTTTTTCGGCAATTACATCTATTGCCACAACTTCATGGTTTTGCGAAAGCAAAGTGGCAATGCTCATTCCTACATAACCCGTTCCTGCAACTGCAATTTTCATATCGAATACAACTCTACTCTTTACAAAGGTAAATATTTTTAAATAATGTTGAAAGAAAAGAGTTAACTTTGTAGCAATTGAGATTCTTTTAGAACTGAATGGATAGGTTTGAGAGAAATATTTTAATTACCGGAGGTGCGGGGTTTATTGGCAGCCATGCGGTGAGGTTATTTGTAAAGAAATATCCAAATTACAACATCGTAAATTTGGATAAGCTTACCTATGCGGGCAACCTTGCCAATCTTAAAGATGTGGAAAAGTTTGAAAACTACACATTTATCCAAGAAGATATTTGCAATTATGAGCGTCTGCTGGAGATTTTCAAAAGGTATAATATAGACTCTGTAATTCATTTAGCAGCTGAAAGTCATGTAGATAGAAGCATTAAAGATCCATTTGTGTTTGCCCGTACAAATGTGATGGGGACTCTCTCTCTCTTGCAGGCGGCTAAAGTTTATTGGGAAGAAACAGATAGGCAAAATAAATATGAACCTTCATTCAGGCATCTGTTTTATCATATCTCTACAGATGAAGTTTATGGAGCTTTGGAGATTACAAATCCTGAGGGGATAACACCTCCATTTACTACTCCTTTTTCTTCCAAAGGAAGCGCTCTTGCATACGGCACATCCTTTTTTACAGAGAGTTCCAATTATAATCCACACTCTCCATACAGTGCGGCAAAAGCATCAAGCGATCATTTTGTTCGAGCATACAATCAGACATACACTCTCCCGACAATTATTACAAACTGCTCAAACAATTATGGTCCGTATCAATTTCCAGAGAAGCTTTTACCATTGTTTATCAATAACATAGTGAATCGCAAATCATTGCCGGTCTATGGAAAAGGTGAGAATGTCCGGGACTGGCTCTTTGTAGAGGACCACGCGAGGGCAATAGATACAATATTCCATAACGGCACCATTGGAGAGACTTACAACATTGGCGGTTTTAACGAATGGAAAAATATAGATGTGATAAAGCTCTTAATTGCAGAGGTTGACAAGATGCTTGGCAGAGCAGAGGGTGCAGATTTAGACCTAATTACTTTTGTTAAAGACAGGGCGGGGCACGACCTTAGATATGCAATAGATTCGCGTAAGCTTCAAAAGGAGTTGGGGTGGGAACCGCAGGTTTGTTTTGAAGAGGGAATAAGGAAGACGGTAGAGTGGTATCTCTCCAATAAAGAGTGGCTTGAGAATGTTACAAGCGGAGAGTATCAAAATTACTACAATCAAATGTACAATAACAGATAACATGTAACAACATATAGCGTGCGACAGCGTTGAATGAGAACAGAACAGAATGAAATAAATAAAGACAAAAAAGAGTAAGAATATGTTTGGATTATTTAAAAAAGAAAGAAAACGGGGCGAGCAGTTTTTAGTTGGATCTACCGATATTCACTGCCATATTTTACCAGGGGTGGACGATGGGTTTGCGTCGCTCTCTACAAGCGTAGAACTTTTGGAACGGGAGGCAAATGCCGGAGTTAAAAGAGTATATTTTACCCCCCACTCAATGGGGCTTAGCGGAGCGGTGGTAGATCCAAGAAGTTATGGCACCCACCATCATCATCACCCCCACTCTTCTAAAGGTGGTAAGTCGGAATCTTCCAGATCTATACAAGATGAGAGTGCAAATGCTTCGGTATTCTCTTCTGAAAGGAATTATGAATTTGAAATAGAGAAACTAAGGGCTGAAAATAAAATAGTTCCCAGCTCTATTCTTCAGGCGGCCAGAGAAAAAGAGTACGCAGAGATAAATAAATTGCCAGAATTTCTGGGAGAGCCAATAGGTGGCTTTAGTGATGCTCATTTAAAAGCTAAATTTGAGAAATTTAAGGAGTTTTATACGGGGCGGGTAGATGTCCGTTTGGCAGCAGAATATATGATGAATAAAGAGTTTTTGGATAAGGTAAAGGCAAAAGATTTGCTTACTTATTCAGACGGCGTTCATGTGCTTGTAGAGACTTCATATTACAGCGCTCCTTTAGAGATGGATGAGATACTTTATACGCTTCAGATAGAGGGCTATAAACCAATTCTTGCACATCCGGAAAGATATAGATACATGGGGTGGAATGATTATGAAAAACTGAAAGAAAAAGGGATAGAGTTTCAGCTTACCTATCTTTCTCTTACAGGTTATTATGGGAAAACCACACTCAAATGTGCTCTCGATTTGTTAGACAGGGGCTTTTTTGACTATACAGGAAGCGATTATCATAGAACCAGCACATTTATTCACTATGCCCATAAATTAGACTTTAACCGCAGGCGCACAGAGGCATTGGAAAAATTATTTGCAAACAACTCAAAACTTTAAGTGAATTATGGAAAAAGAATATTTTGTACACCCGTCGTCGTATGTAGATGATAATGTGGAGATTGGAGCAGGAACAAAAATTTGGCACTTCTCTCATGTTCAATCCGGAGCAACCATAGGACGCAACTGCTCTTTAGGGCAAAATGTTAATATAGGAAACAATGTTCGTATTGGAAACGGTGTTAGAATACAGAACAATGTAAGTGTGTATGAAGGGGTTGAGTTGGAAGACAATGTTTTCTGTGGTCCTTCTTGTGTATTTACAAATGTTGTTAAACCTCGTTCGCATTTCCCTGTTCATGGAGTTTATGCCAAGACTTTAATAAAAGAGGGGGCCTCATTAGGTGCCAACAGCACCGTGGTTTGCGGTCATACGGTAGGGAGAAGCGCCCTCATTGCAGCAGGGGCTGTGGTTGCTAAAGATGTTCCCGATTTTGCCCTCATGGCAGGTGTGCCTGCCCGCAGAATAGGATGGGTTTGTGAGTGTGGAGTGAGATTAGACAACCGTATCGCTGAGGATAATAACTGCAAAAGAGAGACTTATAAGTGCGATGCGTGTGGGGCAGAATATATGGAGAGCTCCGGGGTGTTGAAAAAGATATAGTTACACAGATTAAACTACATAACAATAAATAATGAATTTGCCGCTGAAGATAGCAAAGCGATACCTGTTTTCTCGTAAGAACCACAGTGTTATTAATATACTATCGGGGGTGAGTGCAGCGGCAATTGGGGTTGGATGTGCAGCGCTGATTATAATTCTCTCGGTCTTTAACGGCTTCAACTCATTAGTAACCAAAATGTATTCAAGCGGAGCTCCCGATTTGGTAGTTGAGCCAACTTTAGGTAAGGTGCTCTCCCTCAGCGATTCGTCTATTGTTAATCTGATGGTTTTCAATGAAGAGTTTTCTTATGTGCCGGTGGCTCAGGAGAGGGCTTATCTTCAATATGCAAGCAATCAACTTATAGGAACAATAGTTGGAAAACGATTGGAATTAACAGCCTCAGATTATGAAAACCCTTCAGTATCTGATCTTACTACCCCTGAAAATTATGGCAACCCATACGCTATTGTAGGAGAGGTGGCAGCGCAACGCTTGGGCATACAGGAGCCGCTTTATATGGATTCCATAACTATCTATATGCCAACCAGGACCGGAGATATATCTCTTGCAATGCCGGTTGAGAGCGTTTGGAGCGAGACCCTTCCCATAACAAAAATATCTCATCAAACAGATGTGCAAACAGCCCGAATGGGGGAGGAAGAGCAAGTTATAATACCGCTGGAAATTGCTCAGGAGCTGCTCGAATATACAGAAGAAGAGGTTAACAGGATAGAGTTGTTTGCAAAAAATCCACCGTTGAAAAAGAGCAGAAAACGGGAATTAGAGAGACTTTTGGGGAATAAATTTACCCTTAAAGATTTTAATGAACAGAATGCTACGGTTTTCAAGATGATCCGCTCCGAGAAACTTGCCGTTTATATTATACTTTTCTTCATTATCCTCATCGTTGCAGTAAATATCGTCTCTACGGTTGCAATTATGATTATCAATAAAAAAGAAGATATAGAAACGTTTAAGACAATGGGTTCCGGAGGCTCGTTGCTTCGGCGCACTTTCACTCTGCATGGTGGACTAATCTGTATGATTGGCGCTTT
>CADBRQ010000032.1 GCA_902797115.1 uncultured Bacteroidia bacterium | reverse complement strand
TACAGTAGCATGGAGTTGGCATATCTGGGTAACAGATCAAGAGATGACATCTATTCCGGTCAAGAACTACCAAAATGTTACTTATGACTTCCTCCCTGTAAATTTAGGTTGGAGTGACATTGGAACAAATACGGGTTATGCCGCAAGGATGGCAGATATGAGGATAGTGCAGACAATAGGTACAAAAACAGCTGATTGTGATATAATACAGAACGGATATTGCGATAAATATGAAAGAGGTAATTCTCCTTACTATCAATATGGTAGAAAAGATCCTATGCTTCCAGGAACAGGTCTTGGTGAAGGTACCATCGGTAATAAGACTTGGTATGATAAAGATGGAAATGCCAGTATGGCTATAAATAGAGCGTCCTTTAGTACTGGCGGAGGTATTAATGTCATCAAAACTCATATCCAAAATCCTTTCACTTATAATTGTTACACTTACTGTGACAATCAATACTATAATCTTTGGTCTGCAAATGAGAACACTAGGACTGTTAATGATAACATAGTTGTTAAGACTGTTTATGATCCATCTCCTATTGATTACTGTCTACCTGCCGGTAATGCTTTCACGGGTTTCACAACAACAGGAGGCGACGTCACTAACCCATCTCAATTAAATGTTGAGGGTGGCTTTGTTGATTATGGTTGGTATTTTAAAACAGGTTATTCTACAGTTCCTACTATCTTCTTCCCTGCTATCGGTTATCGCGTCCATAATACTTACGACACAGAAGATGGTGTATCTTACTTTAAAAATCACCTTGTATGTTGTACAGCTGTTGCTGATGGTTCTACCGCTGCGCGCCTAGACTTCCGAAATACTGGAACACGTTTTTATGTATACTATTACCATCATAAGTATTTTGCTGGTGCAGTCCGCCCTGTCTTAGAAAAATAGAAAAACGCTCCTGCTTCGCTCCAAATGAATTGCCTGCCTTTTAGGACACAATTCACACAAGACCAGAGCAGGGGAGTTTGAAAGAAAAGTGTGTTCTACACTTCATTTTGTTAATGTTATATGTGTTGGAAGGGTAACGGTTCTCGTTGCCCTTCTTTTTATTTTGCATTAAAAGATGATTTCTCATTATTTATCTAAAAATGTCAAGAGTTGTCAAAACATAGTTATAACTTGCATCCAAAAGCATAAAAACATAAAAGTATAACTAAAATTTAAAAGGAAAACGCTATGAAAAAAAATGTAAACGTATTGCTATGTACGGCTATTGCTGCCATTGCGCTACTATTTTCAGGCTGTGCAACTATTTGTGGCGGAGCTATGTACTATGCTCATGTTAAAGTGAAAGATCATCCAAATGCTAAAATTACAGTTAATGGGGAGTATAAAGGGATGGGAGAGACAAAGTTCAAGCACGCAAGAAGAAAATGACTGTGAGCCGGAAACCACTCAATTCAAACGTAAAAAATTCAGAGGGTGGTCTTTTGCAGGGACAATTATCGCAGATCAGATTGAAGGAATTATTATTGATGCGGCTACCGGTGCTTGGTATAAACCGGATGTAACAGAACCCTGGGTCACAAAGATAGATTATGATAACTATCTCTATACCATTGAGTACAAAGCTATACCAATTAAGAAAGATAAAGCAGCCGCTACAGGTCCGCTCCCAATAGTAGAAAAGCTCAGGGATTTAAAGAAGTTATTGGATGAAGGTATTCTTACTCAAGAGGAATACGAAAAAGAAAAAGCGAAGATTTTAAAACACTAAAGTTTTAATTAAGGTTTTAGTATCTTTTTTTGCTTCACGATATGTCATCATGAATTTTTATTGCTATATTTACAAATCTAAATATAGACTCTGACTTTAAGCAACGACACTTATGAAGCAATTAGAAGAACTTTACGAACAATATACCGGGACAAAAGCTACAACTTGTGAAGAGTTGCCCGTATCGGGAAGCAATAGAAGATATTTTCGTCTGACAGGGCCGAAGTTATCTATTATAGGGGCAAAAGGAACTTCTAAAGAGGAAAATATGGCTTTCATTGAGATTTCCAATCATTTTAAAAGCCTCAAACTCTCTGTGCCCAAAGTATATGCAGTGAGTAAAGATAAACTCTGTTATTTACAAGAGGATCTCGGCGATACAACTTTGTTTAATGAAATTGCAAATGGCAGGGAAAGAGGGGATTATAATGCTCACGAGATCTCTTTGCTAAAGAAAACAATTGCGTTGTTGCCTAAAATACAATTTGAGGGGGGAAAGGATTTAAACTACAAGGTGTGCTATCCGCAGCCTGAATTTGATTCTCGCAATATATGGTTCGACCTCAATTATTTCAAGTATAATTTCTTGAAGACAACCGGATTGGATTTCTCTGAGATTAAGCTTCATGCGGAGATGGAGAAGATGGTGAAAGATCTCATGAAACTATGGGGGGGAGCTAATACTTTCATGTACAGGGATTTTCAGGCGCGCAATGTAATGTTGGTAAAAGGGAAGCCATATTTTATAGATTTTCAGGGGGGGCGCAAGGGGCCGTTCTACTACGACCTTGCCTCTTTTGTTTGGCAGGCAAGGGCAAAATATTCAGACGAGTTGAAAGAAATTCTCATCAATACATATAAAAATGAGCTGAAAAAATATGTAGAGGTTTCTGATGAAGAGTTTCACAACAATCTGAGGTTGTTTGTTCTCTTTAGATCGATGCAAGTTCTTGGAGCGTATGGTTTTAGGGGTTATTTTGAGAAGAAACCTCATTTTCTCAAAAGCATTCCGTATGCGATAGACAACCTGAAGCGTCTGATAGACAAACCTTTCACTCAGTATCCATATTTGCAGGAACTTTTGACAAAACTTACCAATATGCGGGAACTGAGAGATTTGCGTAGAGAGACCAAACTTGAGGTGCATATCTTTAGTTTTGCATATAAAAAAGGAATTCCGATGGACGACAGCGGTAACGGCGGTGGATATGTCTTTGATTGCAGGGCGCTGGAAAATCCGGGCAAATTTGAGCGTTTCCGTCAGTTTACCGGCATGGACGAGGTGGTTATCAAGTATTTAGAAGACGAAGGGGGAATAACCAAATATCTTAAAAATGTATATGAACTTACAGATGCCCATGTCCGGAAATTTATGGAGCGTAAGTTTACCCATCTTCAGATTTGTTTCGGCTGTACCGGAGGTCAGCACAGGTCTGTTTATTGTGCCGAACATCTGGCAGCAAGAGTGGCAAAGAAATTTAATGTCAGAGTGCTTCTTACCCACAGAGAGTTGAATGTGGAGAGAGAACTTTAATGATGAAATAACTATAAAACTAATATACAAACGCTTATGAAGGCACTTATTTTTGCTGCCGGACTTGGTACAAGACTAAAGCCCCTGACAGATGAGAGACCGAAAGCGCTTGTTCCTATTTTGGGAAAACCTATGCTTGAGCTTCAGATTTTGCATCTGTATAGCTTTGGCTTTAATGATATTACAATAAATGTTCACTATTTTGGAGAGCAGATTGAGGCGTATATAGGTGAGTTTCTCAAACGGTTTAAAAAAGAGCTTCCTGCAAATAATCTTGTAATTAGAATCTCTAAGGAGTACGATCTTTTAAGAGAGACGGGAGGAGGAATCTTTCATGCTCGTAAAATGCTTAAAGACAGGCCGTTTCTTGTTCATAATGTAGATGTATTTTCTAATATGAATCCTTTGGATTTTTATCGCGATGCGTTGGAACAATTTAGAAATGAACCTTCCCAGATTGCAAGCATTGCAGTAAGCCGCAGAGAAACAGAGAGATATTTGCTCTTTGATGAAAACGATATGCTTGTGGCGTGGGAGAATAGGAAAACCGGCGAAGTAAAATCTCCTTACAAAGAGTTAAAGTCACTCTCTATTAAAGAACTGGATAATAGTAAATTACAGAAGTTTCCATTCGCCGGTGTGCACGTTATTTCTCCAAAGATATTTCCTTTGCTCAAAAACTATTCGAAAAAGATTGGTTCTCAGAAATTCTCAATCATAGAGTTTTATTTGGATGTTGCAAAAGATTATCCTATAAAAGGAGTGGAACTGAAAGGGCTTAAAATGTGTGATGTGGGAAAAATTGATCATATCTCTGAGGCAGAAGAATTTGTGAGAAATCTTGTTGTGTAGCGAAAGGTTGAATGATAGGGCACTTACACTATAGACAATAACAGTATAGAATCGCGAATATTAAATGATAGCATAGAATAAAGGTACAGAGTTGAGATTTCTAATGATAATGTAGAATGAAGATTTCTAATGATAATGTAGAACGCAGATCTCTAATGATAATACAGAACGAATATTTCTCAATAATAGTATAGAATGAAGAATATTAAATAATAGTATAGAATTATGAATATTATGAATGTTAAATCTAAAATGTTAAAAGTTGCAACGAGCATTGTTATAGCTCTGTTTGCATTCCTATTTGCGTCTGACCTTCAGGCTCAGCAGCAAGCACGATGGTTGAGGAATCCGGCAATATCTCCGGATGGCTCTCAGATAGTTTTCGCTTATATGGGAAACCTCTACAAGGTTAGTTCAGAGGGTGGAACAGCCGTTCAGATTACAAGCGGAGATGACTACAAATCTCGTCCTATATGGAGTCACGATGGTAAATTAATTGCCTATGCAAGTGATATTTATGGTAATTTTGATGTTTTTGTGATGAATGCTCAAGGGGGAGTGCCAACCCGTTTGACATATAACTCTATTGCAGATTTTCCTTACGATTTTACTCCTGACAGTAAAAATGTTTTGTTTGGAAGCGGTAGATTTGCTCCCGCAGAGAGTGTTAGATTCCCTTCAAATATGTTCAAGAATCTCTACACAATTCCTGTTACGGGAGGCAAGCCGATTCTTGTAACTGCGGCAGGTGCAGATGAGGCGCGCTACAATGCGGCAGGAACTCAAATAGTTTTTCAGGATAAAAAAGGTTACGAAGACCCTTGGCGTAAACATCACACCTCTTCCGTAACTCGCGACATTTGGATTTATGATATTGCAAAAGATTCATATACAAAGATATCCGATTATGTAGGAGAGAATCTTGCCCCAGTGTTTGCACCTGATGGAAAGAGTGTTTACTACACTCATGAGCAAGATAAAACTTTAAACATTTATAAAAAAGATATTGCTTCAAAAGCTGAAAAACAGATTACCAAGTTTAAAGATTTTCCTGTAAGAGAACTCAGTATTGCTAAAAATGGCAATCTCATATTTGTTTGGAAAGGAGATATTTACATTGTTAAGAATGACGGTGCTCCAAAGAAACTCAATATAAGTGTGGCAACAAACGCAGGTTATCAGAAGATTCAGAACCTTGCAATCAGAGATGCTTCGGAGTTTAAAGTGAGCCCTAACGGAAAGGAGATTGCGATAATAAATCGCGGAGAATTATTTGTTGTAAGTGTAGATAATGCAAGAACAAAGAGAATTACAAACACTCCATACCAAGAGAGAATGATCACATGGGCACCGGATGGCAAGGCAATTTATTTTGCAGCAGAGGTAGATGGAAACTGGAATATCTGCAAAGCAACTCTGAAAGATACCACAGAAAAATATTTCTTCAATTCAACACTCCTTAATGTAGAGAAAGTTGTGGCAGATGGTAAAGATAATTTCCAACCAGATGTAAGTCCGGACGGAAAGAAACTTGCATATATCAGCGAGCGTAACATTCTTAAAGTGATGGATTTAAAGAGCAAGAAGGTTGTTACGGTTCTTCCAAAAGGGCACAACCATTCATACAGAGACGGTGATTGGGGATTTGAGTGGAGTCCAGACAGCAAATGGTTACTTGTTGATGATCAGAAGAATACGATGAGAGGGGGAAATGTTGCACTCATTAGCGCAGAGGGTGGAGAGATTCGTTATCCTGTAAACAGCGGTTACGGTGAGTATGCCTTCAAGTTTGCTTTGGATGGCAATGCAATGTTCTATTTCTCTAATGGTGCTCTTCAGGCAGTCTTCTTTAACAAAGAGGCGTACGATAAATTTGTGATGACCAAAGAGGAGTTTGAACTTCAACAGGAATTTGAGAAAAAGCCGGCAGCTCCGGGCAAACCAGGTGATGATAAGGCGAAACCTGCACCGGGCAAATCAGGGAATGATAAAACTAAACCCGCACCTGCGGGAGGGGATAAACCAAAACCGGATGCCAAAAAAGAGGTTAAGCCAATCGTGATAGATTT
>CADBRQ010000031.1 GCA_902797115.1 uncultured Bacteroidia bacterium | reverse complement strand
CGGCCCGCGCAAAATATCTACTCTCTCAATATCTGCAAAATCAAAATCAAAAGTATTCTTGTTAAAGTAAGGAATTCCATCTACATATAATCCTACAGCAGATGAATTTATACGAGAACCTATTCCCCTAACATAGATAGAAGATGTTATCTTGGAGCCATATTTTGGTGCATAAAAATTAGGAACAATAGAGGTTAAATCTTTAAAGGAGAATACCCTGTTTTTCTCAAGTAAGCTCTTATTTACAATACTTACGCTGAGTGGCTGCTCTCTAAGTTCCCTATTCTCTTTGGAAGATTCTATGATAACATCTTTAAGATCATAATTTGTCAAAGTATCTTTTTGAGCCGCCATGTTTATAGAGAAACAAAACAATAAGATACTCAATAATGGGCAGCCATATACATATTTATCTTTTTTCATAATTTTCATTTAGTTATGTGAACGGACAAAGATACATTTATTTTACAGACCACTATATTTTTTTCAGAAGTTTTAACTAATCTTCTTCATTTCACAAAGCAGTTGAAACAACCTCCGCAAAGAGGCATTCAGCCGCTCCTGTGTAATTGTACCATCCTCAACAGCGGCAACCACCGCATCAAAGACAGTTATAAAGTCTTTAGGATATAAAACAATATCGCAACCTGCAAGAATACATCCTATTGCGGCCTCAGAAGGAGAATACATGCTGGCAATTGCACCCATCTCAAGCGCATCGGATATTATAACACCTTCAAATCCAAGTTCTTTTCTAAGTTTATCCTGAAGAATATAAGAAGACATTGTACTTGGAATGTTGGAGCCGGTAACATTAGGGACGCTTATATGTGCACTCATTACCATAGGGGCTCCTGCTGCAATGCCCGCTTTAAAAGTTATAAGTTCACAAGAGAGCATCTGTTCCCAGCTTTTTAAGCTTTCAGCTCCACCAAAATGCGTATCGGCGTGAGTATCTCCGTGCCCGGGAAAATGTTTTAGACAGCCAATTATACCTGCATCTTTAACTCCTTGAAGATAAGAAACAACCATCGCTGAGGCAATTTCCGGATCTTTAGAAAAAGCACGATCCCCTATCACAATATTATCGGGATTGGTATTCACATCTGCAACAGGAGCAAAATTAACATCCACACCATAGTGCTTGAGATATGAACCGATGGAAAAACCACATTCATAAGCTTTTGCAGGAGTATTAGTTGCCCCTATAGAGAGAGCCGAACCAAATCTTGGCACATCAAAATTCTGATTATTTCCAATACGGGCAATCCGCCCCCCCTCCTCATCTATACAAATCAGAGGATGCGAAGGAAGAGCATGAAGATCCTTGAGAAACAGTTTCAATTGAACAGAATCTTTAATATTATACGAATCGAGAAGAATACCGCCTACAGGATAATCTTTACAAACTGCTCTCATAGTGGCATTTACGCTATCCATAGCAATTGCTTTCAAATCATCATCTTCCTCCCATACAAGCGTAGTGTCTAAGCACTCCGGCTTCACATAAAACATCATTCCCACCTTCTCCCTAATACTCAGCGATGCAATCAAAGAATCAATCTGCGCCTCCGTAATTTGAAGGTCATTACCTCCGACGCATCCTGTTTTCCCATTATTATTTGCACAGGAAGTAAAAAGCACCGAAACACCGCAAAATATGAGGGTAGTCAAAACAGAAGCCATCAATCTCAATGCTCCCCTTAAACCGCTTGCTCTATGTGAAAAAATATTAGTTTTCATATCAGTAAATATTAAATCGCGATTCAAATATAGGAAATCGTCCTTATTCTCCGCCACCAGAAAGATATGAAAATCATCACCAGATCTATATATAGAGAGAACATTAGCCCTTTTCTATTTAGAAATGTGCATCATTGCTCTCCACCTGACCTATGGAGATTTAAAAGGAGATTTAAAATCAAAGTTTTACAATCACCTCATTAAGATTTTTTAAAGAAAGTGTTCATGATGTCATTCAGAAGAGTATGACCTCTGATTTGCTGCGCATTCCCTGTACCTAACCGGTGGGGTGTCTTACAAATAAAAGAAAATCAGATG
>CADBRQ010000030.1 GCA_902797115.1 uncultured Bacteroidia bacterium | reverse complement strand
CTCATAAATCTGACGGGCAAAATCTCTTGTAATCTCCTGACGGGTTCCTGTAGGAAGTTGTATCTGAACGCTTATTCTCGATTGGTCCTGGGAAGGAATAAACTCTGTTTTCATATTAGGCAGAGCAAGTACACCCACCAGTGTCAAGAACGCCAACCCTATAATTACCACCGTTCTACGATGACGAACAGCCCAATCCAAAGCTTTTGCATAAATTTTGCTAATCCATTCTATAGCTTTATTCACAGGGTAGAAAATCATCTGATATAATTTAGAGTCGTGGCTCTCTTTCTTTGAATCCAACATCAATGAACACATCATAGGGGTAAGAGCCAATGCACAGAGAGTAGATACCGTAATGATAATTGTTACCATCCATCCTAACTGCCTGAACATTATACCGCTGAGACCACTTACCAAAGTTAGAGGGAAGAATACCGCTATGGTTGTCAAAGAAGAGGCAACAACCGCCATAGCCACCTCATTGGTAGCATAGACTGCCGCCTGCTTAGGTGAGCTTCCCTTATCTATATGGGTATTTATATTCTCCAGCACCACAATTGCCGCATCTACCACCATACCTATCGCGATGGAGAGAGAACTCATTGAGATTATATTTAGTGTATTCCCTGTAATAGAGAGATATACAAGCGATGCAAGAAGTGAAACCGGAATTGTTAATACGATAATTATTGTAGCCTTCCATTTACCCAAGAACAAGAAGACCACAATCATAACTATGATGAGAGTGGTAAGGATTGTTCTCTCCAAACTCCCGATGGTTTTCTTGATGTTATCTGATGTATCTACAATTACACCTATTCTGATATCTGACGGTAAATTCTTCTGAAGCTCAGGAAGTTTTGCCATTATCTGCTTTGAGATGGCAACAGCATTCTCTCCTGTCTGCTTTTGAACTATGATCATTCCACCTTTCTGACCATCTATAAAACTCTCTTGCGAACGCTCTTGCAATCCGTCGCTGATTCTTGCCACATCTTTGAGGTAAACATTTCGCCCGCCTTGAGAGCTCACTACAACATTCTCTATTTCAGTAGCATCTGTAAACTCTTTTTGCACTCTCATGGAGTATGTGCTGGAGCCGTACTCTATACTTCCGAGCGGAATATTTTTGTTTTCTGCTGCAAGAATTTGTGAAATGCTCTCTATCGTTAGATTATATGCCTCCAATTTTTGAGGATCGCAAAGAATCCTAATCTCCCTTTGCGCAAGTCCGACCATACTCACACTTCCTACCCCATCTACACGGGCCAACTCATTCACAACCTTATCGTCTATAATCTTATAGAGACCTGGAAGACTCTCTTCTGCAGTAACATCCAAAAACATTATAGGAATATCGTCCGAACCGAACTTAAAGATTACCGGAGAGTTTGCCTCATCGGGAAGATAAGACTTTATCATTTCCAGTTTGTCCCTAATATCGTTTGTTGCAACATCTAAGTCTCTACCATATTGGAACTCAAGACTTACCACGCTCACATTCTCTTTGGATGTTGAGGTAATATGTTTCAAATAAGAGACACTATTTAGCTGATTCTCTATTGGTTTGGTAATGTTATTCTCTATATCTGAGGCACTTGCACCTGAGTATGTTGTCATTACCATAATAGTGTTGCTATCTATATGAGGATACAGGTCTATTGGCAGTTTGGTAAATGAGAAGACACCAAACAGTGCAATGGCAATAAATATCAGAGCAGTGGTTATCGGTTTTTTAACCGCACTTGAATATAAACTCATATTGTAATTTCCTTATTTTTAGAAGTTTAATTTAACACATCGGGAGTAAAACCTGCCGGCTCTCCCACTTGACTCTCAACCTCTTGGCCGTTAGTTACAACATATTGTCCCTCAATAATTACCATAGCTCCCTCTTCAACACCGCTTTTAATCTCCTGCTCTGTCCCAAAAACTCTTCCAAGTTTAACTTTGTGGAAAACAACTTTTCCATCTTCAACTGTATAGAGATATTTGTCTCCACTTCCGGACTGTTTTACAACTGCAATATCAGGAACTACAATATTCTTCTCTGTTCCATATTTGAATGTCACACGCGCAAACATTCCAGGACGTACTCTTTCGTTAGAATTCTGAATAGTTATCTCTATAGGAAAAGTCCTTGAGCCAGAATTGATTGTAGGATAAACAATATGAACATTCCCTTTAAAAACTTCATCCGGATATACATCTAAATTAACATCTACCGTTTGCCCTTTCTTGATTTTTCCAAACAAACTCTCCGGTGCATTGACCATTATCTTTACCGGACGAATTTGCTCAACCGTAAATAGCGGCATTCCCATAGTGTACATATCTCCGGCATCGTAATTACGAGCTGTAACTATGCCCGAAATAGGAGATACAAGATATGTATTTGTAAGGAGGTTATTATATGCAGTTTGCGAAACCTCGTATGCCATTTTTCTTGCATCATATTCACTCTGCGATGCGCCTCCAACTTCAAACAGCTGTTTTGTTCTGTCAAATTCCAATTTGTTGTTCTCCATCTGCAGGCGAGCTTGTGTGAGATTGCTTTGGTCCATCTGTGCAAGCCTCTGACCTTTGGCTACATGGGAACCCACCTCAACATAGATTTTCTCTATACGGATGCTTGTCTGAGGAGATATGTTATTAGTGTTATAACCCTCAACCGTTCCTGTAAATGTCTCTATCTGATCCACATCTCTAAGTTCAGCCGCCTTAACTGTAACCATTTGTTTTTTAACTTCTTGTGTAGATGTAGATTTGTTTGAGCCACAAGAAACAAATATAACAGCAATGGCTGCAACTGCAAAGCTCAGTGCTGCAGAGACAATTTTCTTAATGTAATTTTTTCTCATTGTATATCGTTTTTATTTTCTTCGTAAAAATTTATTCCGTACTCTTTAGGTTAAAAATTATTCTTGCCCAATGTTAAGTCGAGAGCACTCTTGGCAACCAAATATTGGTAAATGGAATTTTTAACGTTCAGTTTTGCCTGAAGCAAAGCAAGTTGCGCATCGTTCATATCCAATACCGTACCGCTTCCAATCTCATAACGTTTTCTGGCTATATCGTATCCTGTCTTTGCTCCATCAACTGTCTTAACAGCCGCATTATATTGTTTAAGAGCTGTTTCCATAGAGTTTAAATTGCTCTTTGCAGAGACTATCAAACCTCTTCTGGCATTCTCCTGTTGAAGAGCAAGTTGACTTTGCTGAATTTTTGTCTGCTTTAGACCATAATACCTCTCCCCTCCGGAAAAGATTGGGATAGAGAGTGTAAGGCCAGCAACAGAATATGGATTCCATTTATAGTGAGCAAACCTGAAGTCGTTGTTCATAGAGACCCAAGAGTATGAAACTGTCCCTGCAAGCGTTGGATAGAATTGTGCAACCTTTGTCTTATATGTATCTGTCAGTATCTCGCTCTGAATAGCCAACTGTTTAAGCTGAGAGTTGTTCTCTACAAATATCTCATCCGACGCCATACTAATCTCTCCAAATTTAGAGATATAATCATCTAAACTTCCTCTACATTTTATCTCTTTATTCAAATCTATCCCGATAAGTGCCTTTAACTGCCATAACGCCAGAACTATTGCGTTTTGAGCCGAGTAAAGATTCGGCTCTGCATTTTGCATATTCACTTCAGCTCGTATCATATCATATTTAGCTACACGACCCGCATCATATTTTGCCTTCGTTTGCTCATAAATCTCCTGAGCATTCAAATAATTTTCTTTGTAAACTTCGTACGCATCGTGAGCTAAAAGAGATGCATAAAATGCACTTTCAACCTGATTTACAAGACTTTGACGGCTTTGTTTAGATTGTTCTATAGCAAGCTCCACGCTCTTTGCACTTATATCTAAACTCTTCCAGAGAGCCACATTTACAATTGGCACACTCGCGTTAAAACCGGCAGAGTAGGTGTTATCCATACCTACTTTAATGCTTTGGCTCTGCCCCCCCATTGTCATGCTCATTGTTTGCTTCTTGATGGTTCTCTGATAAGAGCCGGCAAAGCTAACATCTGGAAAAAGAGAAGAATATGCAATTTTCTTATCATAGTTCACCTTCTCTATCTCCATATCTGCAACACGTACCGTAGGACTTTCACTCAAGGCTATCTGTAACGCTTCTTCAAGATTCAGATATAAAGTATCTGATGCACTTTGGGCGAAAGCATTTGTTACAAAAGCATTTGCCAAGATAACAATGCCTATGCTCAAGGTGCCGATAAATGTTTTTATAACTCTTTTCATTATTTTATTTTTTAATATTTTATCCTCTTTTATTTCTCCTTGCACTTCACTTCACTTCACTTCACTTCACTTCACTTCTTTTCATTTTCACTTTCCTTCTACTCTCATTTCATTCTCTTTCCATTCTCATTTTATTCCCACCCTATTCTTTTTGCACCATCTTTCCACTCTAAATCCCTTTCCATTCCCGCTCTACTCTAAATCTTATTACTATATAGTTTTAAGAATAATTCTCTCTCAGTTCCAGCAGAATCTCTTTTCCTTTTGGTGTAGCAAACTTCATCAGCGATACAATCATGAGGTCAAACACCTCCCGGCTTGTAAGAGTAATCCTATCATACTCTTGCTCTATTTTAGCAGTGCGTGCAAACTCTTCATTAAGGTCCTCAAAACTTTCCAAATTTGTTAGGAAACCATCGCTGATGCAACTCTGCATAAACCTATTTCCCAATGTGCATGCCTCCTTTTTCATTTGTAAAAAGAATTTCTCCATAGAGTCCTGCTCTGCCAATTCTTCTAGAAAGAGTTGTGAGAGCGACATCTTGAATTTGAAGAAATCTATACTCATAAAAACCATTGCTTTTAGTGAGTTAGCAATTGTCTCTGATGTTCTGTTCATCTTCGACATCACCTGATTAAAAGCATTAATGACACAAGATTCAACAAGTTCCGATTTGGTAGAGAAGCATTCGTAAAGGGTTGCTTTCGAGACTTTTAGACCGGCAGCTATATCACTCATTCTTACAGCTTTAATCCCCTCCTTTGAGATTCTTCTAAAAACATACTCCTCTATTTGCTCCCTTTTTATCATCCTATTTTTTTACAGATATACAGCCGTTCTCTCTCCGAAATTATTTGTTAAATTATAAATCGGATGCAAAGGTGGTTATAATTACTCTATTTATTATAGGTATTAATTGTACAATTTTGGTCCAATTCTATACAAATAATCGGATAAAAGAGCTATCTTGCGCAAAATTTTGTTCCAAATACAATGAAATCTAAACATATATCGTTGCCATTAGAGGTTCAGGTAGATTTAGATAAAAAAAAAAAAAAAATTCACGGATATTGCTGGGAGAATAAAATCATGATGGTCAATTATACCAGATTGAGCGAACAAACTTCTGAGCATGAGTGGGAGCAGGAGTTTGCCATGCGTCTGGATATAATTTGCTGCATTCTTGTTACAGATGGAACTCTATCTCTCACAATTAATTACGAACCTATCGCGATAGAAAAGAGTACTCTCCTTTTCATCTCACCTTTTGATATTGTAGAAAAACCGAAACTATCTGAAGATGGAAGATATTTTGTGCTGATGTTCAAAAAAGATTTTATGGATGAGACCTCCACGAGTATCAGTTTTTATGGAACACCTGCTAATTTCATTCCTCAGACAGAACGAGTTCCGTTTCTTAAACTTACAGATTCAGAGACATTTGCACTTCAAAGAAGATTTCAGACTCTATACTTTTATCTCAAGGAAGAACGGGGCGATATGAAGAAATATTTCATACAGTCTGCCTTTTACACTTTAGGACTGGAGTTTTTATATGTAATCAACAGCAGAAACTCTGTGCAACAGACAAGCGGCTCCGATACAAGAAAAAACAGCATTGTCAGGAGTTTCATTATTCTGCTGAACGAACATTGCACTAAAGAGCACAGCCCTGCCTTTTATGCAGAAAAGCTCTTTATCAGTGTTCAGTATTTGAGTTTGATTTTAAAAGAAAAAACTAATCAAACTGCCGGAGATTGGATTTCTAACCTTCTTATTCTTAGGGCAAAGGCATTACTTAAAGCTCCCGATGCCTCCATTGCCGCTGTTGCAGAGGCCCTTAATTTTTCCGATCAGAGTTCCTTCGGAAAGTTCTTTAAAAAGCACACCGGACTAACTCCTAAAGGGTATATAAGTTTACAATGAAGTTTTTGTCCATGTGAATTGAGCTCAAAAATTAACGGGCATAAACACCTATATGATTGGAGATATGGCGCTCACCCTGGTGATCGAATTTACGATTGTCCGATGGGTAGTTTACAATGTTACTCCCTTTATATGGTTCAGAAATATAAAGAGTTGAAGAGCCGCCTCCATCTAAGTTGAGAGCTTGCTCCGCTCCAAGATAGAGAAGCAAGTCGCACATTTCAGCAATGCTCATACCTTCTGCCTTACCCTTTGCACGCCCGTCAATTACAAGGAAATAGACCTTTTTACCTTTTGTAAAAACAATGCTTCTATTGTGCTTTTTCACATTAAAACCTGGCATATCTGCAAGAGGCAAAACAGCTTGACCGTTTTTGATAAGCATTGGTTGGGCAGCCATATAAGAGATATCTTTTTG
>CADBRQ010000029.1 GCA_902797115.1 uncultured Bacteroidia bacterium | reverse complement strand
CTCTCTGCCATGGGCGATGCGGCAATAAGTGCACCGCTGGTAAGAGCCTATGCCTCAGCCAATCCCGATTGCAACTTTTATATGGTAAGCCAGCCCCGCTTTGAGGCAATGTTTTCTTATCCCGCTCAGCGATGCGCTCCCCTTCTAACAAATGGCAGTTTGTCCAATAATGCTTGCAAGAACTACGAAGCCTCATCTCAAGATGCTGTAACAGAGACTCATGATGTTAAATCAGAACATCTGCAAACAGTTGAAGAAACGAATATTAGCAATCTGCATTACATACCGCTGAATACCAAACATGGCGCACCAGACTATTGCGGCTCATGGAAAGGTCTTATAAAATTTGCCCGCACAGTTAAAAGGGAATACGGCATAACTCACTTTGCAGATATTCACGATGTACTAAGAACCAAGCTGTTGCGCATAACGCTCCGGCTCTGCGGAGTAAAAGTTGCCAAAATAAACAAACATCGCAAGGAACGGGCTGCCCTGTGTCGTCAGAACAATAAAAAGTTTGTGCAAATCATTAAAAGCCAGCGATGCATGGAGGAGGTTTTTGTAAAGTTGGGGCTTAAAGATTTGCATTTTACAGAAGAAAATGCCGGCAAGAGCAAAGAGAGAGCAAAAGCATTTTCAAACCAAGAGACCGTATCGCGAAAAGTTATTAAAATAGGCATTGCACCGTTTGCAGGGCACAAAGGAAAAGAGTGGCCGACAGAAAAGATGGAGGAGGTTGTAAAGTACTTTGCGGAACACAGCATTACTGATATACCCATAAATGACCATACCAAAGAGATTGTGTATAAAATATATCTATTCGGAGGAGGCAAGAGAGAGATTGAGATTATGCAGCCGTGGGCAGATAAATACCCTAATACGGAATTGTTTGCAGGAAAGCATACACTGCATCAGGAGTTGGAAAGCATGGCGGCTTTAGATGTTATGGTAAGCATGGACAGCGCAAACATGCACCTTGCCAGCCTTGTAGGAACACCCGTAGTTTGCGTCTGGGGAGCTACTCACAAATTCGCCGGCTACAACGGCTGGGGACAGAAAGATGAGAACGCGGTAGAAGCAGATCTTCCATGCCGCCCATGCTCAATCTTCGGCGCCAAAAAGTGCTTTAAAACAGAGACCCCCTACGCCTGCCTGAACATGGTTACCCCTCAGATGGTGATTGAAAAAATAGAATCCATAGTATTATAATCTCTGATACTGAACAGATTCGGCAATAGACATGAATTTTTTATTATGTGTAGATATTTGTTTTACATATTCCTTTAATGAAACAATGTGAGTTTGATAATCTAATTTTGTAAAAGAAGAACTTTTCATTCTCAGGATATTGAACAATTCTTCCTTTGTCTTATTAATAGTTAATATCTTAAAATCATATTTAAACACCAATTTTGAGAGAGAGATAGTTTGTGTACTTCTGCTTTCCGGTCTCTTGGTTCTTATTTTATGTTCCAAATATTCTCCAACTCCTTCATGTTGACCGTAACAAATGAATAATAAATCACTTGCTCCCTTCCAAACAGATAGCGCCAGCCATAATTTCCTATCTTTGAATGCTTCTGCTTTATCTAAATTAGTATCATTAAATGTAGCGGCCCAACTTTGAGCACTAAAAGAAGCGGATTTTACTTCTAAAAACAAGTCTCTTTTTTGAGACCATTTACAATCAAACCCATGTTTCTCGGTATTAATTAAATTAAACCCTAGTGTTTTACCTGTTATGGAATCTCTTAATTCATTGATAAAAGTATCTGTATCTTCTTTATTATACTTCTCTTGAATGGCTTGTACTTCTTGTAAGATATCCATCCCTTCACTTAATAATTCGTTATTAATAGGCTGATAATCACCTTTATAAAATATATCAAGATTTTTATTGTCTTTCATTTTTATATGTTTTAATGATTTTATAATGTTGATTCATATTATTAGCAATAAGAAAACTTTTAAGACGATAGTCGATAATATTTTCCATATTTGGTTCGATTGACAATTCCAAACATTTCTTATATGGTTCTGATTTCTGATTAAGTTCTTCATTCAATTGAATCAGAACAAACTTATTATCTCTTCCGCTTTCTTTATTAACCTCCCAAATAGCTTGAGCTAAACTTCCAGACCCTGCAAAAAAATCTAAAACGGCATCGTCTATGTCGGTTGATATTCTTACTAAATATTTTAATAGTTCTACAGGTTTGGGAGTATCAAATAATCCTTGTAGCCCTATTTTTTTCAAATCTTCTGTTCCTTGTCTAGAAAAAAATTTTAACAAGGAAGAAGCATTATCCTCTGAATCCTCCAAATAATGAATCTCGTAAGGTCGTGAACCCTTAAAAGAAAGACGGCCTTGCTTATGTAATTCTTTAAATCTTTCATCACTTACCCAACCTCGCGTTTTAAGTGGTAACAAATGAAGATTTATTTCAGGGATATTTACTTCTCTTGGTTTTGAAGGAGTTGATAAATCTACAGAAAAATATATTTTTCCATTATCATCAATATTAGAGTAATTACGAATCCAAGAGATATTATATTCAGAACATATCTCCTTTAGTATGTGAGGTAATTTATTTCTGGCATCATTAAGTCCGTATTTATTTATGCAATTCTTAATTTGAAAATTAACCCGATCTATTATTTGTTTATCTTCTGGCTTATGGATTCTTTTTATTCTAAAGTTGTTCACTTTACTTTTATTCTTTCCATAACACAATATATATTCGTGAACTATGTTGATCAGTTTTGCATTGCTCCTTTGAGCCTGCATAGTAATAAAAGTTCCTACATAATTTTTTCTTCCAAAAATACTGTCACATAAAAGTTTAAGAGCTGCATATTCATTGTCATCAATACTGATAAATATAACTCCATCGGAACGTAAAAAATTTTTAGAAACTTGTAATCGTTCTTTCATGAAATGCAACCATAAATCCTCTGCCTTTTTATCATTATAAGATTTACTCGTATTTGTATTATACGGAGGATCTATATATATCATTTTGAAGTAATTCGAATAGTCAGAGAATGCCGAGCTATTCATTATCTCGAGATTGTCACCTATATAGATGACATTATCTTTTATGTTGCTACGTGTGCTTATAATTTCTATAAAACCATAACGCGGTAGCTATATTCGTCAAGCTTACATGCTGGGCGCAAAAAAGGCGTGGATTCACCTATCCAAGCCTGAGGCCCTAGTAAGCCCTGTACTAAATAAGTTACGCCCACGCCAACACGTAGACGTTTACAACTTACTCGGTGTACAAAGTTTTGAAATTTACTAGGTTTCAGACTTCCGAATAAATAGCAAACGCTATATATACAATATTTTATACAATCTCTCTTTTATCGACTGCACCACAAATATAACTTTTATTTTTAAAATATACCACTATAGCATACTGTCTATATCACACTTAAAACAGATCGGAGTGAGTACCTGTTCTGGTCATTAAAAGAGTTAGTGCTTCATGATCTTGTTTCCATATCAAAAGCCAATCTGGAGCTATATGACACTCCCAAAGACCAGCATAGTTACCACTTAATTTGTGGGCTTTGTATCTGGATGGCAAAGAACCTTTCTCAGCAAGTATCTCAATAACTGTCCATAATTTGTCCATTTGGCAGCCCCTTCTGATGCATAATTTCACATCCTTGTTAAAAGATTTGGAAATGATTATCTTAAACATTCTTGCTCACATCATTTATATAATCGTCCAAACTTTTATACTCAATAACCTCCCCCCGCTTTATCTCGTCTAAAGCAACCTCAATCCCTGTCTTTTTACTATGACGTAAAATCTCCCATCCCAACTTATCTGCAAGACTCTCTGCAAAAGGAAGTTCCGCAGTTGGAATTAAAATCTCTGCAACACTTTTGGAACCATAAACGGCTTTAGGCTCATTTAAAACAGAGCCAACACCATGTACACATCCGACATTCTCTGAGATTCTATACATAAAATTTTTGTCTTCCCAGACTTCAGCCGGACTCTTAACAGCTTTTTCCAATGCTCTTTTTATGAACGAATTAATGGTTATGCCCTGTTCTGCCGCAAAATCTGCGATTGAATTATGAGTTGCAGGAGAAATTCTAATGTTTAATGTGCCACTGTAGCTTTTCTTAGGAGTTATCCCGTTAACCTTGCATTCATTAAGATACGCATCAACCTTTTTATGAAATGATGCCGTTAATTTCTTGATGCTCTCTCCTTGAAAGGTTATAAGACTATCTATACCTTCTATCTTTCCAACAAACAGTCCCTCAGATTCTTGGAATCCTACGCTGCCTAAAAATCCTTTATATTTTAATGTATTCATATTACAAATGTAACTAAAAAGTAGTTACAGTACAAACAATAAACAAAAAAAATTATCTTTGTAACACCTATTTAGTGATAACGGCCATAAAAAAGATATGAATCCACATTCACAAACATTTATATAGAATGAAAAATAGTTCAAACCACATAGAAATCATGTCTCCTGCAGGGAATTTTGAGTGCCTGAGGGCGGCAATTCAGGGAGGGGCAAACTCTGTCTATTTCGGGGTTGGACGCTTGAACATGCGCTCTCACTCCGCCAATAACTTTTCGGCAGATGATTTGCCGGAAATTGTGAAAATATGCAGGGAGAGTTCGGTCAAGACTTATCTCACTCTCAACATTGTTGTTTACGACGAAGACATTGAAGACTCCCGTGCCACTTTGCAAATGGCGAAAGCTGCAGGAATAGATGCAATCATAGCTTCAGATATGGCTGTTATTCAGTTATGTAGAGAGATTGGATTAGAGGTGCACATCTCAACCCAGCTCAATGTTGCAAACTTTGAGGCAGTAAAATTTTACTCTTCATTCGCCGATGTGATTGTGCTTGCGCGTGAGCTTACCTTGCCGCAGATTAAAGAGATAAACAGACGCATCGCTGAGGAGAATATTTGCGGTCCAAGCGGAAACCTCCTTAGAACAGAGATGTTTGTGCATGGGGCTCTTTGCATGAGCATATCGGGAAAATGCTATCTTTCTCTGCATGAGTACGGTGCAAGTGCAAACAGAGGTAGCTGCTATCAGTTGTGCCGCAGAGGATACCGCGCAACAGACCTCGAAACCGGAGGCGAAATCAATGTGGAGAACAAATATCTGATGTCTCCTAAAGACCTGTGTACCATTGAATTCGTAGATAAGATAGTAGATACCGGAGTAACTGTTTTTAAAATAGAGGGGCGCGCCAGAAGTGCAGAATATGTTCGTTTTGTAACAGAGTGCTACCGCAAAGCCGCAGACGCTGTGGAGCAAGGAACCTTCACGCCGGAATTTGCGGCGGAGCTTAAATCTAAACTTGCAACAGTCTTTAACAGAGGATTTTGGGATGGTTATTATCAGGGAGCAAAACTTGGCGAGTGGAGCAGCGTTTATGGTAGTCACGCCACACGCCAGAAGGAGTATGTTGCCAAAGTTACAAACTACTTCTCGGAAATTGGTGTAGCAGAGCTGCTTATACAATCTGGAGAGCTCAATATTGGAGACGAGGTGCTTATCATCGGACCTACTCTTGGATGTATAGAGCACACTATCAAGGAGATACGCGTAGACCTCAAACCCGTGCAAAAGGCAGTCAAAGGAGAATATTGCTCAATTCCTATCTCCACCACCCTCCGCCGTTCAGACAAAGTCTATTTATGGAAATAACAAGAGAGAGCAAATAGTATTTTAGTATTTGTCTTCTATCTTGTACAAGGTTTATCCAACTACATTGCCACTCTCAACAATGCTTTCACCTGTTAAATCCTGTTGCTTGTTGGCATTAATCTGT
>CADBRQ010000028.1 GCA_902797115.1 uncultured Bacteroidia bacterium | reverse complement strand
TTGCAAATAGAAACTTATTGCATATTGCTTTTTGCCTTTAGGGATTTTATCTCCGGTATAAACATCAAACAAAACTACATTTGTAAGAAGCCTTTTCTCAACATTAAATGCCGCCAAACGAAGCTCCGCAAAAGAGACATTATAGTCCAAAAGCAATGCTAAATCTCTCTTAACTTCTGGAAATTTAGGTAATTCTGAAAAACCTACCCTGTTCTTTCGAACTTTTGAATAAAGGTTATCCCAGTTTATTTCAACCACAAAGACATCTTGTTTAATGCCAAACTCTTTTAGCAATTTTTTAGAGATTCCACCTATCGTGAATAAATCTTTACCGCTTGCCTTAAATTTATAGTGAAGACCTTGAGAGAATATATCACTTGGAGCCCCTTCATATACAAGATCTTTAAATGTGATACCAAATTTTTTCAAAAGCAAATCTACATATCCTTTCAGAGCAAAATAATCTGCATTAATTACACTGCTTCTCCATTGCTTTGCAACTGTGCCTGTTGCAACCATAATCAAACGCTGTCCCTCGCTGTATGCCTTCATTCTCTCTGTTCCAATCTGCTTTTCTGTTGCCTCATTTTCAAGCATTTGCGAAATAGTAGTTTCAACTTTAGCAGACGCATCGGGATTAAAGGAATAGACATTTCCTATCTCAAACAGTTTAAGGTCAGAGACTTGTCTGTTAATATTATACGCCACTACCTCAAGAGCACCAAAAATAAGTGTTTGGCGCATAGCATTGAGGTCTGAACTCAACGGATTGTATATAATCACACAATTCTCTCTCTTATAAGTAGATAGCCTGTCATAATATGCACTCTTGGTAAGAGAATTGTTCATAATTTCCATGAAGCCGTTTGCAGCTAAGTAATCACTCGCAGTTTTTCTAACCTTCTCTTCAGATGGCTGCGCTGTCACATTCACAGAAATTTTCATCCCCTCCGGAAGTGGAATGTTATTGTAGCCGTATATCCTCAGAATATCCTCAACCACATCACATTCGCGATACACATCTACTTTGTATGTCGGCACTTTCACAATGCAACCCTCTTCGTTTTCTGAGACAAACTCCATATTCTGATACTCCAAAATCTTCTTAATTGTCTCTTTTCCAATTCCATAGCCAATAAGATTCTCTATTCTGCCGTAATTAAGTTCTATCTCTTTCTTCTCGATAGGGGCAGATATAATATCTACTTTTGGTCCAACAACTTTACCTCCGGCAAGGTCTAGAATCATTAGTGTTGCCCTCTTTAAGGCATATTCGGTCATTTGAGGGTCGCAACCTCTCTCGTAGCGGAACGAAGCTTCTGTGTGAAGTCCGTGATACTTAGAGGTTTTACGAATGTTTACCGGATTAAAGTATGCACTCTCTAAAAATATTGCCGTTGTTCCTTTTTCTCCATCACACGCCATTTTTACTCCGCTCTCTTCTCCTCCGAACACTCCTCCAATACACATTGGAGTCTCTGTGTTGCAAATCATTAACTCCTCACCGTTCAGAGTCCTTTCCACACCATCCAAAGTTTTGAATTTAGTCCCTTTGGGGCATGTATTCACAACTATTTTGCCGCCGACAATCTTTTCTGCGTCAAATGCGTGAAGTGGATTTCCTGTTTCAAGAAGAATATAATTGGTTATATCAACTATATTGTTAATTGGTCTCATACCAACGGCTAACAACCTCTTTTTCAGCCATTCAGGAGATTCTTTAACAGTAATATCCTTTATTGTGATACCGCTATATCGAGGAGCAAGTTCTGGTCTAAGAACCTCTACTGCAATAGCTCCCTCAGAGCCGTTACCCAATTCTATTCCATCTTTAAATTGGTCAACAGAAGGAAGGGTTAATTCTCCACCTAAATTATTGAGTTTCAAATAGGCGGAGAAATCTCTCGCCACTCCTATCAGCGATGCGGCATCAACTCTGTTAGGTGTAAGTCCTATAGTATAAACAGTGTCGCTCTTAAGGTTAAGGTACTCTTTAGCAGGGATTCCCACAGGCGCATCGGGAGAAAGAACCATAATACCGGAGTGATCTGTTCCTATCCCCAACTCATCCTCCGCGCAAATCATACCAAAAGATTCAACACCACGGATTTTAGATTTTTTAATCTTTATCTCTTCGCCGCCTAAAGTGAGTTTAGTATTGACAGTAGCAAGCAGAACTTTTTGACCTGCAGCAACATTTGGGGCACCGCATACAACCTGCAATAGATCTCCGCTTCCGATATTGACTTTGGTTACATGTAAATGATCTGAATTTGGATGTGGCACACATTCAACCACTTCGGCCACAACAACCCCTTCCAGACCGCCTGGTATCTCTTCTTGTTCTTGCTGATGCTCAACTTCTAAACCAATATCTGTAAGAACTTTAGCAACTTCCGAAGGAGTCAGGTCAAATTTGACATACTCTTTTAGCCAATTGTAAGTAATATAAATAGTAAAAAAATTAATTATCTTGGGTAAACAATGACTCTACAAATGCCTTTGCATCAAAGGTTTGGAGTTGATCCACCTGCTCTCCTACACCTATGAATTTTACAGGAATGTTCAGTTCGTTCACTATTCCAATTACAACTCCCCCTTTTGCACTCCCATCTAACTTGGTTATTGCCAGAGAGGTAACTTGTGTTGCTTTAGAAAACTCCTTTGCTTGCACAAAAGCATTCTGACCGGTAGAACCATCTAAAACCAACATTACATCATGAGGCGCATCGGGAACTACCTTCTTCATAACATTCTTAATTTTAGTAAGTTCGTTCATTAAACCTACTTTATTCTGTAAACGGCCTGCAGTATCTATAAGGACAACATCTGCCCCTTTTGCCACAGCAGAAGAGAGAGTATCAAAAGCTACAGAAGCAGGATCTGCCCCCATCTGTTGCTTAACTATCTCTACTCCTGCACGTTTTGCCCAAATGTCCAACTGTTCCACAGCTGCCGCTCTAAAGGTATCAGCAGCCCCTATCATTACAGATTTACCGGAGTTTTTTAGTTGTGAAGCAATTTTCCCTATTGTTGTTGTTTTGCCAACACCATTAACTCCAACAATCATAATAACATACGGTTTTTTCTCAAAATCAAAAATTTGGGTTTGAGGTTTAACAAGCATATTTTCTATCTCTTCCTTGAGCACCTCCATCACCTTGTCTGTACCTATAACTTTCTCTTTCTCAACCCTTTTCTGAAGACGCTCAATTATAATTTCAGTTGTTGCTATTCCAACATCAGAAGTTATTAACGCCTCTTCTATATTCTCTAAAACCTCGTCATCTACAGTAGTTTTCCCCATAATAGCTCTTGCAATTTTTGCAAAAAAGCCATTACGAGTTTTGCTCAGCCCCAAATCTAAATGAGTCGAAGACTCTTTCTTCTTTTTTCCGAATAATCCCATAGACGACAAATTTACAAAAAATGTTGTAAGAGTAGATATGATATAGCAATTCAAAGAGAACATCATTTTGCGTACGAAATATATTTCCCTATCTTTGCAATAGCAACAACAGATATACCAACTTATGAAAACCCTTCTTTCTTGCATATTCTCTATTCTGCTTATATTAAGCAGTTTAAACATTTCTGCCAAGAAAGAATCTCATATCGGTTCTGAAGA
>CADBRQ010000027.1 GCA_902797115.1 uncultured Bacteroidia bacterium | reverse complement strand
CTGTAGCGGCATTCGCATAATGTGCTAATTTTTCATGGTCATGATAGCGATATTTATCTTCTCCCAGTCCAATAGCAAGGTGCCAGGCAAGTCGTTTTTTTCTCCAGAAATCAAACCACGAAAGCTCTTCTCCGGGGCGAACAAAAAACTGCATTTCCATCTGTTCAAATTCTCTCATCCTAAATATAAACTGCCTTGCAACTATCTCATTTCTAAAGGCCTTACCAATTTGTGCAATACCAAACGGTATCTTCATTCTGCCGCTTTTCTGAACATTCAGAAAGTTGACAAAAATACCTTGTGCAGTTTCTGGTCTCAAATACAAAGTTCCACTCTCATCTGAAATATTTCCGAGTTGAGTAGAGAACATTAAATTAAACTGACGTACATCTGTCCAATTCTTTGTTCCTGAAATAGGGTCAACAATTTCGCAATCAACGATAAGCTGCTTAAGCTCTTTTAAATCATTATCATTAAGAGCTTTAGCCATACGCTTTCTAATCTCCTCTATCTTAGCAGCATTTCGCAGAACATTCGGATTTGTAGCCCTGAACTGCTCTTGGGAAAACGCATCGCCGAACTTTTTCCTCCCCTTTTCAACTTCCTTTTCTATTTTGGCTTCAATCTTTGCAATGTGGTCTTCTATAAGCACATCTGCGCGATAACGTTTCTTTGAATCTTTATTATCTATTAACGGATCGTTAAAGGCATCTACGTGTCCGCTTGCTTTCCAAATTTTAGGATGCATAAAAATACAAGAGTCTATTCCCACAATATTTTCATTGAGCTTAACCATTGCATCCCACCAATATTTTTTGATATTGTTCTTTAACTCGCTTCCCATTTGTCCATAATCGTAAACCGCACTGAGTCCGTCATATATCTCGCTTGAAGGGAAAATAAAACCATACTCTTTCGTATGAGAGATCAAATTTTTAAAAAGTTCTTCTTGTGTCATAATTTTTATTTTTATCGCCGATTCGTTCTTGCTCTTCGGTCGGCTGCAAAGGTACAAAAAAGAGTGAGACCATAAATAAAAAGGGATGCCACAAATTTGACATCCCTTTAAAATGTTAGTTTTTAAGAGTTTATCTCAACTGGAATACAAGAGGAAGGGTGTAACGAACCTTGGTAGGTTTGTTTCTTTGCTTTCCAGGAGACCATTTAGGAGATTTAGAAATAACTCTCACAGCCTCTTTGTCTATAGAAGGGTGAACTCCGCGGACAACTTTTATATCCCTAACAGAGCCATCAACATCTATAAGGAACTGAACTGTTACACGACCTTGAATTCCATTCTCTTGAGCATCTGCCGGATATTCAATTTGGCTATAAACCCAGTTGGTAAACTCATTTGCCTCTTGATTCATAAATTTAGGTTTTTCCTCGATAATGGTGTAAGGGATGATCTCATCCTCAACCTCTTCTTCCTCTTTGACAGTTGCTTCAACATAAGGCTTAATTTCTATCTGACTGGTATTGTCATCAGAACTTAAAAACTCTGTTGTAACTTTAACATCATCATCTACAATCTCTAACTCCTCTGTCATAATAGGTTCTTTAATCTGCTCTGGTGGTGGAGGTGGTTCTTGTTCTGTAATAGGAACTTGCTCTTCCTCAATAAAAGCTGCAACGGTATCATTTACCTTTGTTTCATCCTTATCTGAAGTGCTGTACTCAAAGCACGCCAAAACAAGGAGAAGCGCAGCCACCAGACCTATCTCTCTGAACAAAACTTTTTTGTTCTCAAGATTTGCTTTAGGTGATTTTTTTAATTCCATAACATTGTTTTTAATGGTTAATTATTTTTTTATAGTTATCTTCATATTTATGAAAGTATTCCTGTCTCTTTGAGAATATCTGCTGTTTTTCTTGTTGCATCCGCGCTCTTTCGGAACAGCTCTTTCTCTTGTTCATCAAGCTCTAACTCAATTACTTTCTCCCAGCCACCTTTACCAAGTATTGCAGGAACTCCTATACACAAATCCTCTTGACCATACTCTCCTTCAAGGAGACAACAGCAAGGGAAAACTCTTCTCTCATTCATCACGATAGATTTTGCCATACTTGCTGCGCTCATTCCCGGAGCATACCACGCGCTTGTTCCTAAAAGTTTTGTGAGAGTTGCGCCACCCACCATTGTATCTGCAACAACCTTATCACACTCCTCTTTGCTGAGTATCTTTGTTACAGGAATTCCCTTATATGTTGCAAAACGGATAAGAGGAATCATTGTTGTATCTCCGTGGCCACCTATAACCATACACTCAACATCGCTCATTGGGCAGTTGAGGGCTTGTGCAAGATAATATGTAAAGCGACTTGAATCTAACTGACCTCCCATTCCAACAACCTGTGTCTTAGGAAGATTATTTTTCTTTAAAGTGAGGTAAGTCATTGGATCCATAGGATTTGCAATAACCATTATTACCGCCTTTGGAGAATATTTTAAAACACTTTCGCTAACGCCGGTAACTATCTTTGCATTTACACCAATAAGCTCCTCGCGAGTCATTCCAGGTTTTCTTGGAATACCGCTTGTGATAATAACAACATCGGAGTCGGCAGTTTTAGAATAATCATTTGTTACTCCTATTATCTGAGTGTTAGAACCATACTGCTTAGATGCCTGCATCATATCCATTGCCTTTCCCTCAGAAAGCCCCTCTTTAATATCCAAGAGAACTATCTCTGAACAAAAATTCAAATGAAGCATTGCTTCAACACACGAAGCACCAACATTTCCGGCGCCTATAACTGAAACCTTTGCCATAATTTATATTCCTTTATTTATTAATTTAAAATATTTAATTTTTAATCTATTTGCAACACCGTTTACTACTTTTCACTTGTTTTATCACCCATAAACTGTTGATTTATAATTTAATGGATTTATTCTGGTGAAAAAGGTCCATCTATTATTTCATCTGAAAACAAGGAAATATTTCTAACAACATTGTTTTCTATCATATCATCAAAATCTGCTATCCCATAATTAATTTCAATAGCATCCTTTATATCCGGTATGTTAAAAATATCATCCATAACTATCTTACTTCTATTCCCAAATACGCTTCAAAAGTTTTCAGTTTTTTTATTATTTTCAAATGTGTTTAACATTTGCAGTATGTCGGTTGTGTTAATTTTAGTATACTTCTTATTACCACATTGCAAAAATATAGAGAGAAAAACCATAATCCAAATAAAAAGAATCAATAAAAAGTCAATATTTTAAGTATTAGTTAGTTCATGCCGCATCGCGATGAGAAGAATATTTGCAATAAAAACAATTATATTTGTGTTCAGATTTTCGGGACGGTATGATAAATTTTATAACAAAAGATATCGAGTTTAATTTCAAAGGAAAAAACACTGTGCGGAAATGGCTCTCTAATGTGCTTAAAGAGAGAAACTTCTGTGCAGGAGAAATTAATGTTGTTTTCCTCAGTAATGCGGCAATGTTAAACTTAAACCGCTCTACCTTGGGACACAACTATTACACAGATATCATAACCTTCGACTATTCTGAAGGAATGCCCGATGGTAAAATTTATGCAGACCTCTACATCGGAATAGAAACAGTTCTTGAAAACTCCAAAAGATATAAACAGTTATATCTCAATAAATTTGAGAGTGAACTGTGCCGCGTGATGGTGCATGGAATCCTTCATTTAATTGGAGAAAACGATCTTACCCCAGCCCAGCAAAAAAAGATGCGAAAAGCAGAAAACAATGCATTAGAACGCATCGCCGAGGAGATTGGGAATTCTACTGTTAAATGTATTTACAAACAACAAGAAAATGGGCGGCGCAAATAAATACGATGTCATAGTTATAGGGGCAGGACATGCAGGATGTGAGGCAGCAACCGCTTGTGCTAAAATGGGTTGCAATACGCTCATTATTACTATGGATATGAACAAGATTGCCCAGATGTCTTGTAATCCGGCAGTTGGTGGAATAGCTAAGGGACAGATAGTTAGGGAGATAGATGCACTTGGCGGAAGTATGGGGCTTGTAACAGATGCTTCCACAATACAGTTCAGGATGCTCAACAGTTCAAAAGGGCCGGCAGTTTGGAGTCCGCGAGCTCAATGTGACAGACAAAATTTTATCCTAAATTGGAGATACATTTTAGAGCAAACTCCCAATTTATCAATCTGGCAAGATACTGTTAGTGAACTTATTATAACAAAAAATAAAAAAGTTTCTGGGGTCCGTACACAGCTTGGAGCAGAATTCAAAGCATCAAAAATCATTCTTACCGCAGGTACTTTTCTGAATGGTAAAATGTTTATCGGACACGAAAGTACCGAAGGGGGGCGCATTGGCGAACCTGTTTCAAAAGGGATAACTGAACAACTCGAGCTGCTTGGCGTTAAAAGCGGAAGAATGAAAACTGGCACACCTCCGCGTATAGATGCCAAATCTTTAGACTTAAATAAATTAGAGATTCAGTTCGGCGATTCGTCTCCAGCCCGCTTCTCATTCCTCCCTGTTCAATCTGCCATTCAAAGAGAAGGAATAGAACAAAAATGCTGTTACTTGGTTCACACAAACAAAAAGGTGCACTCAATTCTTAAGCGCGGGTTTAAAGACTCGCCCTTATTTAGCGGCAAAATCACCGGTATTGGTCCAAGATACTGTCCGAGTATTGAGGATAAGCTTCGTACATTCTCAGATAAAGAACAACATTTGCTTTTTTTAGAACCAGAAGGCTGGAATACTAATGAGTATTATTTACAAGGATTCTCTTCGTCCCTTCCGCTAAATATTCAGATTGAAGCATTGAGACATATTGAGGGGTTGGAAAATGTGAGAATTTTCCGTCCTGCATACGCTGTAGAATACGATTATTTCCTCCCAACCCTACTTTATCATACATTAGAATCAAAAATAATAAAAGGGCTCTATTTTGCAGGACAGGTAAATGGAACTACCGGTTATGAAGAGGCTGCCGCTCAAGGATTGATGGCCGGAATAAATGCAAGTTTGAGCATACAGAAAAAGAGTCCTCTCATACTGAAAAGAAATGAAGCATATATTGGGGTTCTTATAGATGATTTGGTCTTAAAGGGGGTAGATGAGCCGTATAGGATGTTCACATCGAGAGCAGAATATAGGATATTATTAAGACAAGATAATGCAGACTTTCGCCTTACAGAAATCGGTCACTCTGTGGGTTTGGCAGAAACAGAGCGGTTGGAATTAATGAAAGATAAATATGAGGTAGTTAAAACCATCTCTTCTTATCTCGATTCGACCAAAGTTTCACCCGAAAAGGCCAATCGCCAACTCAAAAAAATAGGAACACAGCCAATAAAAGAGGGGAAAAATTTATCTGCTTTATTAATTCGTCCCGATGTCTCTTTAGAGGGACTTCTTCCAATTGTTCCACAAAGAACAATTATTGAAAAGTGCCTGAAAGAGATGTGCAAAAAACACAATATGGCAGATGGTTTTTCAATTCATAATTTATTATCGCGATGCAACAGAAAAGTTAAAAGTGTAAATAAAACTGCAAACAAAGCTAGTAATTCATTTTTAGATAGAGAGGTTTTAGATGCAACTGAAATAGCTATCAAGTATCGTGGTTATATAGTTAGAGAACAGGCATTGGCAGATAAGATGCACCGTTTAGAGAATATTAAAATTCCGCAAACTTTTGATTTTAATAAAGTTACCTCTTTATCATTTGAAAGTAGGCAAAAGCTTATACGATATCGTCCGGAAACTATTGCACAGGCCTCGCGCATCAGTGGGGTTTCTCCGGCAGACATATCGGTTCTCTTGGTCTATTTTGGACGATAATTTTGCTTAAAATTCTTCTTTTTTGCTTTAACTGTTAGTTTAGGCACTATATATTAACATCTTTATTAACAGCGAATTAAATTATCGTTAATTAAAGTAAAAATATATGTGATAAAATTTTATAAAACTCCGAAAAAAGAAGAATCACTATTATTAAGAAATAACTCTATATAAAGCGGGGTAATATAAAACAGAACTTTAAGTAAAATAGATTAACTATCTTATTTTTAGAAACTTGTAAAAAAGTCATAAAAATTCATTTTAAGGGGTAAACCAAGATAAGTGTTAAAAAAAACGAGCCACAAAAACAGTCCAAATTTCAACAAATCACCATCGAGATAAGTATTTACTAATAAAAATAAAAAAGCCCTAAAAAAGGGCTAATTTAAATCATTTTACCTCTCAAGAGTGGGCAAAACAGATATCTCTAATTTGACGATTGATTGCTGAGAACTGCAGAGATTAGAGATTATAGTAACTTTCTGAAATCTTCTACCAAAGAATCTATTGCCTCCTTTGTTGTGTTAAAACTACACATCAAACGTGCCTCTTTTCTGCGAGTGTCCCAAAGGTAGAATAAATACTTTTCCTGAAGTCTCTTAATCTGTGGCATTGTAAATGGAAGAATTGCATATACAGCATTTACATCTACACTCTTGGTAATCTTAATAGCAAAAGAACCGTCCTGCTTGCGAAGTGTAAGCAATTTCTTTTCTAAATATTTTGCCATTAAATTAGAGTGCTTAGCCATTTTTAAATATAGATCATTCTTTATATACTCTTCAAATTGAGCCGCAATAAATCTGTTTTTAGAGTAGAGCTGTGTTGCTTGTTTTCTTAAAAACTTAAGCTCTGATTCTCTGCGTTTTAAAAGTGTTTTTTCAGAATTGTTCTTTGTGGAACAATCGCAATTTCTATTACGATGATAGAGAATAACGGCTTCACCTATTAAAAGCCCATTCTTTGTACCACCAAACGAAAGAACATCTACACCGGTCTCCTTTATCATCTCTTTTATACCAATACCCATAGCTGCACAGGCATTTGAAATACGAGAGCCATCAACATGTAAATAACACCCATACGAATGCATTAGAGATGCAAGAGAAGAAATCTCATCTAAAGTATAAAGAGTCTCATTTTCCGTTGGTTGAGAGATAGATAGTATAATTGGTTGAACTTTGTGTTGGTCACCGAACTTTAAAAATTCTTTTACCTTATCTACATTAACCTTTCCATTATACTCACCTATTTCATTTTTACAACACTCAATAGGGATAATCCTACATCCGCTAAAGCGCTCGACGGCACCACACTCATCATCTAAAATGTGTGCGCTTGAAGGTGCCAAAACTGCAGAAAATGGTTTAAGAAAAGCGCTCAAGCTTACAACATTTGCTCCGGTTCCATTTAAAACGAACAGAGCGCTGCAATCTCCTCCACACAACAATTCTATTTTAGCAAGAACACTCTCTGTATATGAGTCCTCACCATAACCGAATGAGTAGCCGGTATTTGCGCGCTCTATCGCTTTTAAAATCTTTGGATGAACACCGGAATGGTTGTCAGAGCCAAAAGAATATTTCATAAGTTGTTAAAATGGTAAAATAATAGTGTTATTTGCATATTCCCTCGTAAGCAGAGGCGTCTAAAAGGTCCTCAACTTCAGCGGAATTGCTCATCTCTACTTTTATAAGCCAACCTTCTCCGTAAGGATCTGAATTTACACTTTCAGGAGCTGCTTCAAGAGCAGGATTAACCTCAATAACCTTACCGCCAACAGGCATAAGAGCTGGGGCAACAGTTTTAACAGCTTCAATACTGCCAAATTCATCACCCGCATTAAGAGTCTCTCCCTCAGAAGGGATATCTAAAAATACTATATCTCCGAGTTGACTTTGTGCAAAGTCTGTAATACCTATAACGGCAATATTGCCTTCTACTCTAACCCACTCGTGGTCATTAGAATACTTTAAATTTGATGGAATATTCATATAAATTATTTAATTATATTTGTTAATTGTCTGGTTTTCAATTATTTATTCTCCTTAAATAATAGCGGAAGTAAAAAGTTTAAAACTCAAATTCTATTTTAGTTGTCCCACGTGAAGATCAAGATAAGTAAAGAGGAATTTATCTCACTACTCCAAAAATTACAAATACGTTGGCATACACATTCACTCTCCGCAAAATTAAGTTTGAGCAAAAGTAATAAAATCTATAATTTTTTAAGTGCTTTTTTAATTATTTCCTCAACAGGAGCATTTGGAATTTCCTTGAGTACCTCTCCTATTGCCTTCTGCGATGCGGCTTTAGGAAAACCAAGCATTGTAAGTGCACCTAATGCCTCCTCGCTCTGAGGATTAACCGCCGCGCCGGAAAGTGGCAAGGTAGAAGTATCTGCGCCTTTAACAACTTTGTCTTTTAAATCTATAATAACTCTTTGAGCTGTCTTAATTCCTATCCCCTTAACATTCTTGATTCTGTTAACATCGTTTGAAATAATAGCTGTTTTAAGTTCCTCTGTGGTAAGAGACGAAAGAATCATTCGGGCTGTATTCGGACCAATGCCATTCACATTAATCAATAATACAAACATCCCTCTTTCTTCTTTAGAGTTAAAACCATACCACATTGCAACATCTTCCTTAACGTGATAATATATAAACAGTTTAACCTCTTTATTAAGAAACCCCTGTATGTCTGCAAATGTAGAAAGAGATATTTCAAGTTTATAGCCAATACCATTGTTCTCCACAACTGCCTGAGTGGGAGTGATTTCTGTAAGTTCACCCTTAATATAGTCGTACATTATCTATCTATTTATTAAATTTGCAGTCCAAAGTTAAGAAGATGAATTCAATTTTAGAAAAAATCAGGGAGCAATTTCCGGCATTATCACAAAACAGCCATGGTAGGCAGCTTATCTATTTAGACAATGCAGCAACTGCCCAAAAACCACAAACCGTATTGGATCTGATTTCTAAAATGAACGGAAAAATTAATGCAAATGTCCATAGGGCAATGTATGAACTATCTGACATTGCAACAGAAATATACGAAGAGGCAAGGTGTGGCGTAGCACAATTTATAGGGGCAAGCAGAAAAGAGAATATCATCTTTACATCGGGATGCACTGCCGCCATTAATTTGGTGGCACAATCTTATGGAGCAGAGTTCCTAAAGAAAGGAGATATAATTGTTATAGGTGCAGACAACCACCATTCAAATATAGTTCCTTGGCAATTAATTGCACAAAGGGTAGGGGCGGAGATAAAAGTTCTACCTGTAACAAAAGGCGGAGAGTATGATTTAAAAGAGCTTGAATCTATTATAACTGAAGGTGTTAAGATTGTTGCAATTTCACACATCTCTAATATTCTGGGGGTTATTAATCCTCTCGATGCAATTATTTCTCATTCGCATTCAGTAGGGGCCGTTGTGCTCGTTGATGGGGCGCAAGGCATTGTACACCAGGATATTAACCTCTCTTCTCTCGATGCAGATTTCTATACTTTTTCCACCCATAAACTCTATGGCGGAACCGGACATGGAGTGTTATATGGCAAAACAGAGTTGCTAGAGAAAATGCCCCCTTTTATGGGAGGTGGAGATATGGTTGATACTGTTACGTATAAGAAAACAACCTATGCACCTCTTCCTCTGAAGTTTGAAGCAGGAACTCCAAATTTCGTAAGTGCCGCATCGCTGAGTCCTGCAATAAAATTTGTTGAGGCAATTAGGGGGAGGGGAAGTTCTTGGCTTTCAGGCAGTAACAAAAATTTACAGCAAGCAGTTGAAGCCGAGCAAAAGAAAATTATTGAATATATGTTCCATGCTTTAGATAATGAGGTTGGAGATGTTGAGATTTATGGGAGACCTGGGGAAGATCTTGAGAATGAAAGTTTTGTGGATAAAAAAATAGCTCTGTTTAGTTTTAATATTAAAGGAACTAACAGTAGTGATGTTGCGCAAATCCTTGATCAATTGGGAATTGCAGTGCGCAGTGGTTTAATGTGTGCAGAACCTTTATTGAATAGTTTGGGTGTAACGGGAGCAGTAAGAGCCTCGTTCGGGCCATACAACACTATAGACGAGGCGCGCCAATTAATTGAGGGATTAAAAAGGGCAAAGAAAATGCTATATTGAAAAGCTGCGAGTAGGGGTTTAAAGAGAGAAGGGGTATTGAGAAAGGAAAGAGAGATTGAAACAGGAATGAATTTTTAAGAAAACAAGAATGAATAAGATATAAAGTGTAAAAACAAAGAAAGTATATGAGTATAAATGAGATAGAGCAACAAATAATAGATGAGTTTGCCCTGTTTGACAATTGGTTAGACAAATATGAATATATCATAGATTTGGGAAAAAATTTAGAACCCATCGCTGAGGAGGAAAAAAAGGAGGAGAATTTAATTAAAGGGTGTCAAAGCAGAGTGTGGCTTGTGTGTAAAAAGGGAATAGAAGAGGGAGAGAGCGGGGAGAACCGGTTGCGCTTTACTGCAGATTCCGATGCAATAATAACTAAAGGGATTATTTCGCTGTTAATAAGAGTGTTCGACAATCAAACACCAAAAGATATTTTGAACGCAGATTTAAATTTTATAGAGACTATAGGACTAAAGTCCAATCTCTCTCCAACAAGGGCTAATGGTTTGGTTTCAATGATTGCACGCATCCGCCAATACGCCAAAGAGCATTTAGAAGAATAAAGAACATAACAAATTCTAAATGCAACAAGGAAGATAAAGAGAGTTCTCTTATATTTAAAAAGTTGTTGTTTTACATTGTTTGTATGGCAGAGAAAATGTATAAAAAAACTGATGTTGAAAGAGATTTGGTTAGGGCTCTAAAGCAAGTGTACGACCCTGATATCCAAGTAAATGTATATGATCTTGGGTTAATCTATGAAATTAAAGTTACAGCTGTAAATAATGAAAAAGGAGTAGAAGAAAAAAGTGAAAACACAACAGAATCAAAAGCTTTGTGTAAAATTATAAAATCTACAGCTGCAGTATATGATGTATATGTAAAAATGACACTAACCTCTCCAACATGCCCTATTGCAGATGAGATAGTTAGAGATGTAGAGAATGCTGTTCGCGATGTGCCTGGGGTTGGGAGCAATGTTACGATAGAGCTTACATTTACTCCTGAATGGGGAATAGACCGCATGAGCGACGAGGCAAAATTAGAGCTCGGTCTCATGTAAGTTCTGCCATTTGTAAAGTGTTCACACTTGTTTTAATCGTATTCTAAAATTTCTATTTTATGTTTAGAAAAAACATATTCTCCGTCGGAGGTAATTCCCTCTATTATAACAGTATAATCTGCAGCACCATCTGATGTGTTGAATTTAAAATCTGCATTTCCCGCAGTATTCAGCACCACAGAAGGATTCCAGTATATTGTAGATCTTCTGTCCGCTTCTGTGTCTATAATATTTTTTCCTTTTACATCATATTCAGGAGCATAGAAGGCTTTGGGCTTCTGCCAGCCCAAAGGGGTGCCGTTAGAGATGTTTCTAGGTCTCTGGGAAAATTTTCTTAGTTTTGTTTTAACCATTATAATGCCTGGAGCAGCTTTTGATGGCATTTGATATAAAAGAGCAAACGGACCTGCTTCATGAGGCGGAACATAGGCTACTTTTTCCACCTCTTCCAACACATAACCCTCTAAATCTCCGGTAGGAACTTCCATACCATTTATATAAACTTTTGCCGGAACACCTCTTGGGCCGTTCATACTCATTCTTGAACCTACTTGAAAAACCTTACATAAGAGTATTCTGCTTCCATATTCGTTATAACGGTATTTCAAATGAAACTCATCTGCAATATAACTTATCAAATCGTATCCGTGCTTCTCATAGGCATACATATCCTTTTTCTCTCTAATCTGTGTAGGTTTGAACATAAAATTTGAGATAGGGGACAAGTCGGGCATAGTTCTTTTCTTTCCATACACTGTAACCGTATTGAGTGTATATGCTTGGGTTCCTCCTTCTTCATAATACCTGTTCGTTAGTATTTCCGCCACTTTCGGGGTATATTTTATCCTGTTTTTAGGCGTTCTTATATACTCCACCTCTCCTGCAAAAGTATCTTCATATATTGTCGGAAAGAAAGATTTCTTGTTCTTTCCTCCAGCATCGGTGGCATTCACTATAAACTGCGTACTGTCCGGGAAATCTATATCCTTAAGCTCAAAGTATCCCTCTTCATCCAAATCTCCTATGGCCGCAAAGTTTATCTTTGGCGCCACAAACGATATCACAGACTCTGCTTTCTTCCTGAATACACTCCTTTTCACCCGTCCCGCAATACTCTGTATATATTCTCTTCCATACTTTGGTTGTTCATACTCGCCCTTTAAAATCTTCGGTAAGTCATAATATTCCCATCCTTGCGTAATAAGCAGCATGTCTAACATCTCTTCTCTTTCTGCTATAGGCTTTGTGTTATCGAAGTATTGTTGCGGGTTCTCTATGTGTCCTCTCAATTCACTTCCCAGCAGCATGTGTGTAAGTATGTTTCCGCTCAAACTGTCGTATGGAGCCAGTTCATCATCGGTTACCGATATAGAAAAATCTCCTGTTATCGGCCTTCCTAAACTTATCTTTCCCCTTACCAACTCTCTCTTTCCATATCTCTGCTTGTTTGTAGTAAAAGTTACGGTGTCTTTAATCTCTGGCATTACAAAGAATGGTCTTTTTGCTAGAATGTTTCCTTTCGCATCAACCACCAGAGCATTGTTTATACCTGCCGCCATGCCTGCCTGAGGAATAGAGAGTCTTTCCACTTTGCTTATAGGTTCGTTGTAATATACTTCCGTAGAGTTGCAAAGAAGAAAATACAGCGAATCTTTGTTGTATTTGTCAGACACGGCAATCCTGCTTATGATGTTCGCCCCTCTTCGCTGCATGGTTACTGCCACTCCCTCTCGTTCCGGAGACGGGAGCTTTATACTCTTTTCCACCCCTCTTCCGTCTCTTATCTTTGCCGTATAGTTCTCCTGTGAAGAGATGGGAGATAGATATATCTTTGCAAAGCCATATTGATTGGTTATAAACGTAGTTATCTCTTCCCCATCTTTATCATACACCGTTCCTTCCACCTGAATACCGAGTCCCGTCTCATCTATTGCCTTAATTCCTATAGCCCCTCTCTCTCCTAATAGATATCTTCCGCTCTCAGGAAGAAAGACACACGAAACATCTCTCTTTTTCTCCTTTTCCTTAAAGGGGTTCTCCACTCCTAAACCGGTATATATCTCAGGGGTTCTCTCTTTCTTCTCCTTCAGCTCTTCCACATACTTGTCCTTAATAGGATTGATAATGGTTATGTTCTTGTATGAGATATATTCGAACGCTCTGTTGAGGTTCCAATGAGTATAAGCTCGCAGTACGGCGCCACCAGTAACACATTCATCGGTTATAGGTATATATCCCTGAAGTATTCCCTCTCTTCGTTTAACCTTGATGCGCCTTAGTATCAGTGCCTCTTCCTGTATATTACCGGAAAAAGGTTCTTTTGCAAATGGATAAATTATCAGTTCAACATAAAGAAAGTTGCTCTCTGAAAATTCGCTCTCCAACGACGAGTTGAGCAGATATCCCTTGAACCAGATTGTATCGCCCACGCAGTATTGTGTTCTGTCGGTATGCAGATATAGTTTTTCAGGAGAAAGCAGTTGGGTGTAGTTCGAGTATCTGTGTTCAAATGTTGTATCCTTCAAAGCAGCAACCTCTTGCGATAGCAATATACTACTCTTTCTTGCAAACAACACTGAACCCTGAAAGCACAGCAGAGAGAGTGCTAATATGGAAGTGGATAAAATAATTGATCTGTGAGATTGAAATATCATATATAATTTCTTCTAATAATTTAGTTTTGTGTAAATACAGCAACTAAATGAACATGTGCAGTGGTAGATAAATGATATGGGTTTGAAGTGGAAACAACTTCGTTGTTGAGGTTTCCCCAATACGCAAAAGTATAACCGGCATTTGCTGTGGCGCTTAACATGTAACTGCAGCTATACCAACTATAGCTGGCAGAAGCAGAACCTGTTCCGATAGGATAAATGCTTAGTGATACACTTCCGATGTTATTGGTTGTTCCTGGGTCTGGTGGATTTGCCGTTCCAAGGCATTGACCGGTGCAACCAAGTAAACCACAATATTGGCAATTATCAGGACCGAGGTCTTGTTCACACACACACGGAAACCAATCACAATTTGGACAACAAAAACAATTATCTAAAGATTGTAAACATAAGGGGCACCTCTCCTCTCCATAATATGTTTCTAAATATGCTCCACAGGAAGAACAATGCGAATTGAAACTTAAATTACGAGTTCCGCACTCTGCACAATTAATAAATATTTGATACTCTCCGTTTTCAGGAATATATCCCATTTTAGTTTGTAGTCCAAGAGTTCCCCGTAAAGCTAATCCCTTATGGTGAATATCTTTGCCGGTGCTGTCTATCATACTGCCGTGAATATGAGATAATTTAGAAACTCTTTGAACGCCGTTTTCATATCCATATACTTTGAATATTTTCCCTGCTTCATCGGAGAAAATTTCATAACCTGTAAAATCCGATTTATCTACAGCATAAGAATATTCACTTTGCGAACTGTTTTTTCCTACCCCACACAAAGTGAGTAAATAGTGAGAGTTATTTCCATCATCATTGACCTCTATTATCAGAGAAGTTTTAACCTGAATCTGTTTTCTGTTTAATTGTGAATTACCAAAGCCATCATATATAATACCGTACAGCAGTGAAGAAATTTTTATCGGAACTTCTATAATATCCACAGATGCTGTTTTGACAACTCTGGCACAATCCCAATCTATAACCAGATTGCTTCTTTTTTCATTTACTTTTTTTGTTAAAACAGTATTATGGTCATCATCTCCTTCAAAAGCAAAAAACTTTAATGTTTTTGCATTACTTTCAAAATAAGATTTTGCCTCAGCAACTTTAGAGGCTTTTTCTTGTTCAAAACTTTTATCGTTTTTCTGACAAGAGAGGAAGAAAAAAACAAAAAGAAACAATAAGCCGATTGCCAATAGGTGTTTCTTTAAAATTAAATTTGATAAATTGTTTTTCATATATTTTAATACAATTTTATTATTAATTTTCTTTTCATAGACCCTTCAAATATTCTTTTGCATAATGTTTTATTTCAAGAGTTACAGCATTATAGATTCGAGGATTACTCTCTAAAATAATCTGCGCCCACTCCTTTGCTTTATCTGTGTTGTTTGTCTCTTTATAATAATTAAACAAATGGTATTTAGGGAGAATTCTATCTGGAACCATGTGATATGAAAGCAGATAGCAGCGTTTCGCCTCTTCCAGACAATTGTCTTGCAACTGCAACTCTCCAAGTTTGAGAAAAATATCTGATGTGGGTATTTTTTTTGAAACTTTTTTAAGTATTTCTATCTGTTTATTTGTATCTGCTTCTTTATATGAGTAACTGGCGTATGCAAGAGACATTTCTCTGTTTCTTAAAATAAGACTTTCGTCGTTATTGGTTATACTTCTTTTATTATCTTCTCTGATATATTCCGTCAAATTTTTACTCACATTGTCGTACCTGTAATATATTTTAACAGAAAATATTATCGCAATTATACAAACTGCAGATAATAAACATTTCACAATCACAGAAGAAGAGATTTCATTATGATAGTTTGTTTTGTTGTTGAGAAAAGATATTGGTTGTTCAGCAGAACTCAGAATACCTACAAATAGAGGAAAGAGCATTGATATCGGCAAGATATCTGATGTATATAAAAAGCACGATACTATCAAAAGTGCTATCAGTGAGGATTTTATAGGATAGTATTCTTTGCTTGCTTTTCTAACGAGAACTCTACCAACAATATATGCTATAAATAAAAAGCCGATAAATCCTTGTTCACATAAAATATGTAAAATTTCATTGAAAGATTGAAAATGGTTTGTTGCAAACGGTACAAAGAAAGAGTTTGGATGAAGTTTAAAATATTCCGCTTGCCAATACATGTACAACGATTGCAGAGAACCGATGGAATATCCGAAAAAAGGTTGTTTTAAAATGTTTTCTCCGCACACTCTCCACAGCAAAAGTCTGACATTTGCAGACTCTGGGCGGACTGTGTACAAAAAGTATGTAGCAACAACCGCCAGTGTTGCAATAGATACGACGGTAAATACTTTTGTAATGGGTTTAACCCTTTTGAAATAATCGGATTGTGAAAAAAGGTAAAGGACAGCTGACAGAATTGCCAATATAGCGGCTCTGGAAAATGTTATAATGATACCGGCAGACAATAGCGTGAGCAAAACACCGTACATAATGATACCCTTTTTATAATCCTTATTGAAAACTACTGCTATCAATCCGGTAAAACCAATCGCAATAAAAGCACCGGATTGTCCTGTATTCAAAAACCACTTACAAAGCAAAGCAATTATAGCTGAAGCAGATAAGACAACGATTAGCGAACAAATAAGTTCCTTTGGTATGTTTCTGCCTATCATGTAGAGTTCAGCTATCAGAAGTAATTTTATATAAGTTTCTGGTTCTGTATTTTTTCCTGCAGATACAATAATTTGAAGTGTGCTGTAAAGCAAATATAAAATAACAACAATATCTATTTTACCTATTCCGAAAGTAAAAGATCGTTTTATATAAAGCATTGCTGTTAAAACAATGGCAGAGAGACAACTATAGGTTATAGGAGGAAACCAAGAATTGATTCCAATATGTCTTGAATTTACGAATAGAATGCACAGGAACACCGCAAAAGCAGATATTCCACACAAGAGTGCTGTTTTATTGCTACTGTTTTTAACCAAAAAGTCTATAATAAAGTATGCAAACGTTTACAAATATAATTTATTATACGTCTGGGTAACTACAAATTCAATAGAGTTAAAATAAAACCAATGGTTATACGCAAAATTTATAAATGGAGAAACTCTAAACCTTATGTGCTAACAATTTTATGCGCAAACCTATTTTTTTATAATTATCACAATGCAAATATCCTAATTAAAACTATTAGCTTTGTATCACTGGTGCAAAATTTTGTAGCAATAGCGCAAAAATTGTATCACCTGCGCAAAATTTCGTAGCAATAGCGCAAAAATACCCCGCCAGACCAAATTTGTCGTAGAAACAGACATGGAAAAGAATTTTTATAACAAAAAAGGTGAAGCCCCGTCGCCTCACCTTTTTAAATGGAGAAACTCTAATTCTTATGTGTTAACAATACATTTTTGCGTTTGTACCATTAATCACTAAGATTTGCGGTTTTTATACAAAAATTTGCGTTTTTGCACCATCAATTACTAAAAATTGCGCTGGTGCTACAAAAAATTGCGGTTTTGCACCATCAATCACTAAAATAAGTCTTTATTTTGCAGTAATGATACAGGGAGCTTAATTATAAATAATACGTTTGTATAAAAATAATTACAGCTAATAGTAGTTTGGTACAAATAAATAGAAGAAACTAACTGGTTTAAGCGAACCAATATTATTTATATTAACTAATTTAAAATAT
>CADBRQ010000026.1 GCA_902797115.1 uncultured Bacteroidia bacterium | reverse complement strand
TTTATCTTTTCCAAATCTTCCGGAGTGTCTATGCCATAGGAGATTTCCGAAGTGAGAGCCACTTTGATTTTAAGTCCGTTTTCCAACCATCTTAATTGTTCCAGACTCTCTGTCTTTTCCAAAAAACTTTGCGGCATTGAACATATTTTCTCAAGAACGGAGCTGCGATACCCATATAATCCAATGTGTAACAAGTAATTACCGTTAGCAACAACATCGTCTGTGAGTGAGTTTAAAGTTTCGCGATGAAAGTTTCTATTATATGGGATTTCGCTTCTGCTAAAATATAGAGCAAAATTATCTTTGTTTACAACAACTTTTGGTCTATTGGGGTCTAAGACATCTACAGCCCTCTCTCCCTTTTTTACCAGAGTTGCAATTTCAACACTTTCATCTTCAAAACACTCTGCGAGCAATTTAAGTTGAACAGGAGAGATAAATGGCTCATCTCCTTGAACATTTATAACAACATCAAAATTTTTACCTTTCAGTTCAGAATATTTTTTTAATGCTTCTAAACATCTGTCAGTTCCGCTATTATGTTCCGATGAAGTCATTATAGCAACCCCTCCGGCGGCAGTTACCACATCATAAATTCTATTATCGTCTGTGGCAACACACACATCGGGAAAAACCGAAGATGCTCTATTATAGACCCTTACTACCATTGGAACTCCCTTGACAAGAGCCAATGGTTTACCTGGAAAGCGTGTTGAGCCGTATCGAGAGGGAATTATTGCTAAAATTTTGTTCATAATTTTACAAACTTTTCAAATCAGAGTTGTTAAAAATTCATAAACCATAGAAACTCCCCGCTGTCTGTTAGAAAAGTTTTCTAATGGTTGACACAAAAATACTGAAATTTTGTCATATTTTACTAAATTTGCCATTCCTGAAAGAAGGGGATGCTCAAGATTTGACTTTTAATAAAATGGAAATACAAAGCATAAAACAGAGATATAATATAATAGGTGACGATCCTCAACTCAATCACGCTTTAGATACCGCCTTGCAGGTAGCATCTACAGATTTATCTGTTTTGGTAACGGGGGAAAGCGGTGTTGGAAAAGAGGTTATTCCACAAATTATTCACAATAATTCTCCAAGAAAGCACGGACCGTATATAGCGGTTAACTGTGGTGCAATTCCGGAGGGAACAATGGATTCTGAACTTTTTGGGCACGAAAAGGGGGCTTTTACAGGGGCTATAGAGACTCGCAAAGGGTATTTCGAAGTTGCCAACGGTGGAACAATTTTTTTGGATGAGGTTGCAGATCTTCCTATGGCAACGCAAGTTAGACTTCTTCGTGTGCTTCAGAGCGGAGAATTTATTAAAGTAGGTTCTTCAAAAGTTCAAAAAACTAATGTTCGAGTTGTTGCGGCAACAAATGTGAATATTCAAGTTGCAATGCAGCAAGGGAAATTCAGAGAAGATCTTTATTACCGCCTTGCAACAATCCCGATTTCTATTCCTGCCCTCAGAGAGCGCAAGGGAGATATATACCTGTTATTCAGAAAGTTTGCTGTTGAGTTTGCAGATAAAAATCATATTCCTCCAATTAAGCTTACTCGCGATGCGCAACTGCTTTTAACAGAGTATCGCTGGCCGGGCAATATTCGCCAACTAAAGAGTGTTGCGGAGCAAATCTCTATTTTAGAGACGGATAGAGAGATAGATGACAATACCCTTTCTAAATATTTACCAACTCAGACTAATCTTAACCTACCAGTATTAACAGGGGGTGCCTATGAGACCAACTTCATGAATGACAGAGAGTTGATCTTCACTATGATTGGAAATCTCAAGAAAGATATTGAACATTTAAAGTCGAGAATTTCTTCCCTTTCTGCTCAGGGTGTTGCGATGAATCAATCTCCCGCCATGAATCATATTCAGGAGAGTAAATCACCTGTCAATGAGTATATTATTCATGAAGAACTGCAAGAGGATGAACAAGAAGACAATCTCTCAATACAAGATAAAAATATTGAGTTAATAAAGAAGTGTCTTAAAAAACACGGAGGAAAGCGCCGTCCCGCAGCCAAGGAGTTAGGTATCTCTGAAAGAACACTTTACAGGAAAATTCTTGAACATGGTTTAAAAGATATAAAATAACACTTGTGGTGCTATTGGCAGACAGTATTAACAAATATAAAAAGCAAATGCCATTAAAAATAGAGTTACTAAGATAACTTCTACAAGCAGAGCAAGTAATTAATATTTACAAATAGAATTAGCAAACGGGATTTTAAGAAAAGGTTACAAAATAATAATATGTTAAATACAATGAACAAAAGATATAAACTGTTATTTTTTTCCTTAATCGCGATGTTTTTGTCGGGATGTGGAATTTACACATTTTCAGGAACTTCTATTCAGCCCGATGTTAAATCTATAACCATTGTCAATATAGAAAACAGAGCGATGCAGGTTAACCCCACTCTTGCCAATGACATGACAGTTGCTCTGCAGGATAAATATAGAAAACTCACGAAATTAGATATGCTCTCCGAGGGTGGAGATCTTGTAGTGAGCGGATATATAGCCACTTATGAGGTTACACCAACGGCAATCACATCGGAAGAGGTGGCAAGTATGAACCGCCTTACAATATCTGTCAGAATTAAATTTGTAAACGAAAAATACCCTGAGGATAATTTTGAAAGAACATTTGCCGCATATCAGGATTACGATTCGAACAACTCATTAGATAGTGTTCAAGCTATTCTATGTGAGCAGATTATAGAGACATTGGTTGAAGACATATTTAATGCCACAGTAGCAGATTGGAAATAGAACATGGAGACGGGGAGTAAATATTCAGAACTCGAACAGTTGGATATTATGGAGCTGGATGAGATTGTTAAGCAATCTCCATGGTTTTCCTATGCACGCCATCTACTTTTAATAAAATTGAGGGAGATGGGAGATGAGGTTTTTCTCTCTTCTCTTAAACATTCTGCAATTTTCCTCTCTTCCCGACAAGCACTTTACAATAAGGTTGTCAGAAAGAAAACACAACCGGATAATAGAGAAGAGTTTGTAGAAACGGTTGCAACAGAGGAGTTTATAAATGATGATATTATCGCCGAAGATGATACAAAACCTAAAAGGAAGATAATTGTTGCCGGTTCCGATTTCTTCTCAAAGGAAGATATGGCTGCCATTCCTCAGGAAGATAATATGGAGTTGAAGCTTAAATCGAGCAAATTTTATAGAGATACCCCGGTGGCAGAGCAAAAAGTGAGCAATATAATTGGTAAGGATGGCAAAGTGAATTATGATGACTTAGCCTTTTTTACAGAAACTTTAGGTCATATATACGCAGAACAGGGCTATTATGAGCAAGCGATAGAAGTTTTTTCCAAACTAATTTTGTTATATCCACAAAAAAGTGCTTACTTTGCAACCCTTATTAAAGAGATAGAAAAAAATAAAGATTTATAGTATGTATATAGTTTTTGTAATAATTATTGTATTGGCAAGCATTTTCTTAACAATTGCTGTGCTTTTGCAAAATTCAAAAGGTGGCGGACTTGCCGCTAACTTTGGTGCGGGAAATAGTACATTTGGAGTTCGTCAGACTGCAGATTTTTTAGAGAAAGCAACATGGACTTTTGCCGCTGTAATAATGATTTGCTGTGTTTTGGCTACTGCAACAATTGCAGGACGCAGCACAGATACAAAGAGCGATCTTACCAAGAGTTTGCAGAATCAGGTTCAATCTAATCAACAACCTACTTTCCCAATTGAGAATGCTGCAGACAACTCAGAAGCTCCGGTAGAAGAATAACCTAAACTTTAAGCATAATAACGGGTGGTAAAAGAATTTTGCCACCTTTTATTAAAAATTTAGTACCTTGTATTGCATGGTATTAAAAAATTTATATATCTTTGCAGTGTCAAATAGTAAAACATTTAGTGAAATATTAATAATTAAATTTATAAAGCATTATGAAACAGGTAATTAATGTGTCAATTGGAAACAAAAGCTTCATCTTGGAGAGAGAGGCTTATGATTACTTAAACCATTATCTCGGGTGTTATAAAACTTGCGAGGGTGTACAAACCGAGCAAGTGATGAATGACCTTGAGGAGCGCATCGCTGAGATTTTGTCTAACCAAATTACCCCCATTAGGAATGTGGTTACCTTGGCAATGGTTAAGGATGTTGCAACTCAAACAGGTCTGCCAAATGGTAAGCCATATTCAGATACCTATAATAACCAAACCGAGCAAACTTATCAAAATTCTCAATCCGGTCCGTTCAACACAAGTTATGCCTATATGGGGGCGGATGGAGTAGTTCAGAAACGCCTTTATAGAGATCCGGACAACCGTTCTATAGCCGGTGTCTGCGGTGGCTTGGGTGCTTACTTTAATATTGAACCTCTGTTGTTCAAGATTATTTTCCTTGTTTTCCTATTTGTTATAGGTGGAGGTTTACTTCTTTATATAATTTTCTGGATTTTACTCCCTAAAGCCAATACTCCGGCGGAGAAATGTGAACTCAGGGGACTTCCAAAAACTGCAGAAAACCTATCTAAATTTTCAAGTGTATATTATGGAAGAAAATAAAACAATAGAACTTAATGCCGACAATGTAAAGGCGCAGATGAGAAAGGGGGTGCTTGAGTATTGTATTCTCAGCATCCTCAGAAAGGGGCCTTCTTACGTTTCGCCAATGATAGCACAACTTAAAAAAGGGCAAATGATAGTTGTAGAGGGGACTCTCTATCCTCTCCTTACACGCTTGAAGAATCAGAGTTTGTTGTCTTATAAATGGGAGGAGAGTCCAAGCGGCCCTCCAAGAAAATATTACTCTTTAACAGATAGAGGATTGGAATCTTTAAAACTTATGGATGAAGCGTGGGGAGAGGTTGTAAAAACGGTTGATTATATTAAAAATGGAATTTAAACTATGGAAAATATTATAAATGTAAATATAGGGAGGGTCTCTTTTGTTTTAAACCTTGAGGCATACACCATCTTGGAAAAATATCTAAAAGAGCTGTCAGATCACTATAAATCAAGCTCTTATGGAGAAGAAATAATGGAAGATATTGAGAGTCGCATTGCCGAGTTACTTTTGGAAAAATATTCAAAGGATGAAGTTGTTAACTCTCAAAGGATAGAGGAGATTATTGCAATAATGGGACAACCGTCAGACTATTATGCATCTGAAGAGAATGAAGAGAGAGAGGCAGATAATAAGAGCAGTGCATCTGCGGAGTCATCTTTTGAAAACCACTCAGTTTCTACACCTATTAAAAAACGTTTGTTTAGAGATGTGCAGAATAAGTACATAGGTGGAGTATGTAGCGGATTCGGTCATTTCTTCTCTATAGATCCAACATGGATTAGAATAGCTCTTGTGTTGTTGGTAATATTTCTTAAAGTTGCATCTAATAAGACAATATTCGACGATGTATTTGACGGAGTTATTAATGGAATAGTTCTTCTTTATATAATCTTCTGGATTTTTATCCCAAGGGCAAAAACATATACTCAAAAGTGTTCGATGTTGGGGCGCGATCCTGGTGTTAAAGGGGCAGAAGGTATAGATGGAACAGAGACTTTCTATGACAGACCAGGAAGCACCATGTTAGAAAAATTCTTCCGCTGGGTAATAGGGCTTGTTATGGTATTGTTGGGATTTGGTTTTCTGATTTACGGAATAGTAATGTTTGGGGTTCTGAAATTTTTTGAGGGCACTGCAATTACGAATGATTATAATTTTGCCTTGCAAGACTTTGGTCTCCTTACAATCATATCTCTGGTTGTGGTATGGGTAATTCCTTGTATATTGTTAATTTACGAAGGGATTAGGGTTATTGGAAAACTAAAATCTCCATCTTGGCATCCGGGGTTGATAATGTTGATAGTCTGGATTATATCTATATCTGTTCTTCTCTATTCATTACTAACAACCGGCAAAGAGGTTTTTGAAAAAATAGAGTGGAATTCAGTAAATTGGAATTCGGTGCCGGGTGTTACTGTTACTTACGATTCCGACAAAGATTACGAAGTGATAGTTGATACCCTTCCGCAAGAGGTTTTTGAAGATGCGGTAGAGATAATAGAAGCCGATAGTGTTCGGATTGAGAGTGGGAACACTATCGACACTACGAATATACAATAGGTTATTTTAAAACTTTTAGTTCGCGCCCAATTTTTGTAAATGCTGCAATAGCTTTATCTAATTGGGCCTTGGAATGGCCGGCGGAAACTTGAACCCTAATTCTCGCAAGATCTTTAGGGACAACAGGATAGTAGAACCCTACAACATAAATACCTTCCTGTAAAAGTTTCGCCGCCATTTTTTGAGATAGGCGTGCATCGTAAAGCATGACGGCGCAAATGGCAGATTGTGTTGGTTTAATATCAAAGCCTGCAGCTTTCATCTTACTCACAAAGTATTCTGTATTGGAGTGAAGCTTATCTTGTAATTTATTTGTGCGGCTCATCATATTAAACATCTCTATTCCTGCCGCTGCCACCATAGGAGGAATTGAGTTGGAGAACAAATAAGGGCGTGAACGTTGGCGGAGCAGTGCAATAATCTCTTTTTTTCCGGTTGTAAATCCGCCAACCGCACCTCCAAAGGATTTTCCGAGCGTGCCTGTTAGAATTTCTACTTTACCGCGCAATTTGTATAGCTCGGTGGTGCCTCGTCCCGTTTTTCCAACAACGCCGGCAGAGTGAGATTCATCTACCATTACCATTGCATCGTATTTTTGTGCAAGAGCATAAATTTTATCTACAGGAGCAACATTGCCGTCCATAGAGAAAACACCATCTGTAACAATTATTCTGTAGCGCTGTTTCTTTGCCTTTTTCAATTGCTCTTCAAGGTCTTTCATATCTCCGTTTGCGTAGCGGTAACGAACAGCCTTACAAAGCCTTACACCATCTATAATAGAAGCGTGGTTGAGAGCGTCGGAAATAATGGCATCTTGCTCCCCAAACAATGGCTCAAAAACACCACCATTGGCGTCGAAGCAAGATGTGTAGAGAATAGTATCTTCTGTTCCAAAAAACTCTGAAATTTTCTTTTCAAGTTCTTTTTGAAGATCTCCGGTACCACAAATGAATCGAACAGAAGACATTCCATACCCTCTGGTATCTAACGCTTTTTTAGCTGCTTTAATAAGGCGGGGATTGTCCGATAACCCCAAATAATTGTTTGCACAGAAATTAAGAACCTCCTTTCCGCTATCTATTTTAATGGCAGCGCGTTGAGGAGTTACTATAACACTTTCATTTTTATAGAGCCCCGCCTTTTTTATATCGCTGAGCTCTTTCTTTAAATAGGCTTGATAGTTTTTATACATAGTATTGATGTTAATATATTTTCTTATTCTCAATCAACAAATTTACAATTTATCAAAAAATAATGCTAATTTAGCAATGTGAAAATTTAAGTATGAGTAGTTATGGAAGTAAATGTATTAGATTCAAACTTTAAGGAGATAGTATTAGATAGCAAACAACCTGTTCTTGTAGATTTTTGGGCTACATGGTGCGGACCTTGTCGTATGGTTGCCCCCTTGGTTGAGCAACTTGCAAATGAATACGAAGGAAAGGCCGTTGTTGCAAAATGCAATGTAGATGAGGCACAGCAAATACCTATGCAATACGGAATCAGGAATATTCCAACACTTCTGTTCTTTAAGAATGGAGAAGTTGTGGACAAAATGGTTGGTGCTGCTCCAAAGAATGTCATAGAAGAAAAATTAAAATCACTTTTATAACAATGAGAAAAATATTTTTTGCTATACTCCTTTTTGTTGCCGCCCTTGTAATTTTGCCTCAAAAAGGAGCGGCGCAGTTTAGGGTAAAGGGTGGTATTTATGTTCCGCAATTCTCTAAATTAAAAGATTATAGAGATTTTAAAGTTAAGCAAAATATTGGCTATCAGGCGGGAGTGGCATATCAGATAAATATTCTTCCAGTCTTTACAATACAACCGGAGCTTTTGTTCATACAGAGAGATGTTGAGGTTTCAGATAGGAGCGGAGTTGAGGATACCCAAAAGTATCAACAAAAATTGATACAAGTTCCCGTTAGTATTCAATATAGTATAAACCTATTGATGGCTCGTCCTTATATTCAGGCAGTTCCATACGTAAATTATCTTTTTGACGGCAAGCTTACCGGAGGACACAATTGGAAAGATTCAAACAAACTCACTTATGGAATAGGGCTTGGTGCCGGCATAGATGTCTGGCATCTTCAATTAAATATCCGTTACAATTTAGATATCTCCAAGGTGGGTGGCAAGCAGAGCAATGACCCTATATATGAGAGATATAGAGTTTCCAAAGGTAAAGCATACGAGGTCTCTTTGGCCTATTATTTTTAAAACCTCACTTCCCCATAATTTTTCTCAGCGATGCGTTTAGATGATATTATTTTATTGTTAGATAGAGACATTAAAAAGTACAGAGAAACTCTTTTTGCTGAGATAAAAAGCGAAGAGCCTTTTTTAAATCAGATAAACGACCATATCCTTTTAAACAACGGTAAGGAGTTGAGGGGGCTTCTTGCTCTTTTGGCAGCGAGAATATGTGGTAAACCTACAACCTTATCTTATAATGTTGCAGCGGTTGGACAAATTCTACATAATGCTACATTAATTCACGATGATGTTGTGGATGAGGCTGTTACAAGAAGAGGGAATCTGACAGTGGGGGCAAAATATTCTGCTGCGGCCGCAGTTTTGATAGGAGATTTTTGGCTTTCCCGCGCTCTAAATCTTTTGAATAAGGAGCTCAAAAAGGAGGTAAACGATGCCTTTTCTCTTGCCATATCAAAAATGAGTGAGGGGGAACTGATACAGTTGCAAAAAGCTAATACCCTGAACACAACCGAAAAAGATTACTATAAAATCATCGAGTATAAAACCAGTGCTTTGTTTGTTGCCTGTATGGAGTGCGGTGCAATTTCTGTTGGGGCAGATTTGGTTAAAGTAGAGCAACTTAAGAAGTATGCTGCACATCTTGGAAACGCCTTTCAGATGAAAGACGACATATTAGACTATACCCCTTCATTAAATACAGGGAAACCATCGGGATTAGATATCAAAGAGAAAAAAATAACACTTCCGTTACTTTGCGCGTTTAATAATTGTCCCGATAAGGAGTTGCAAATTAGAGAGTTGATAAGAGTGGGAGAAATTGAAAAAATCTCTACAGAAGTTCTCAACTTTGTTAAGGAATACAACGGTGTTGCTACTGCAGAAACAATACTCAAACAAGAGGGCGGAAAAGCTAAAGAGGCACTCTCAATATTTCCGGAAACACCAGAAAAAGAGGCACTTATTTTCTTTGCCGATTATGTGTGCAACAGAGAGATATAGTTTTAATACTCCTCACCTCTTTGCTGTGCACGCCGCATATCTTTATCTTTAATGCTTTGGCGCTTGTCGTACTCTTTCTTTCCTTTTGCGAGGGCTATGTTTAATTTTGCATAACCATTTGAGCCAATATAAAGAGAAGTTGGTACAATTGTCAGCCCCTTCTCTTTAACAGCTCTTTCTAACTTATTGAGTTCTCGCCTGTTAAGAAGAAGTTTGCGATCTCTTTTAGGATCTTTTCTATTGTAACTTGCCCAGAAATACTCCGCAATGTGCATATTTTTAACATACAGTTCTCCGCGTGTGAAAGAACAATAACTATCTACTAACGAGGCCTTTCCATTTCTGATAGATTTTATTTCTGTTCCGGCAAGCACAATGCCTGCAGTATAGGTTTCGAGAAAAATATATTCAAAACCTGCGCGCTTA
>CADBRQ010000025.1 GCA_902797115.1 uncultured Bacteroidia bacterium | reverse complement strand
TTCCTACTCGCGATGAACGCATCGATGAGTAAAAGTTTTGCACAAAAACAGGCGGCGCAGGATAAAAATTTAGAGAATAAAAAAGAGCAACAGGCAAAGCTTCAAGATGATATAAAATTTCTTGACAAGCAGATTCAACAAACCTCCAAGAGTCATGCAAATACCATTCAGGAACTAAAACTTATTCAAAGAAAGGCAGAATTAAGGAGACGGCTGATTGAGAGAATATCTGCAGACATATCTGAACAAGAAAAACAGATTCAGAGCAAAAACGATACAATAGAGATACTGCAAAGAAAATTAGACACCCTTGAAAATCACTATAAATCTGCCATTTACAAAGCATATCAAAATAGAGATACGCGATTGTGGTTTATGCATATTCTTGCCTCCGAAAGTTTAGAACAAGGATATAGAAGATGGAGTTATTTAAAAAATTATACCCGTTCGCTAAACGCTCATGCACAAACCATCAAAGAGACAAAAGGAGAAATTGAGACGCAGAAAAAAGAGCTGTCTCTGCTAAAAGCCAATAAAGAGAGAGAACAAACAGCTAAAACAAAGGAACTTACACAACTTCAAAAAGACGAGACATCCACTAAACAAAAGGCACAAACACTCTCAAAGCAACAAGCGAAGCTAAAGAAAGAACTTGCACAGAAAAAGCAACAGGCGGAGAGACTTAATCGCGAAATACAAAAAATGATAGCTGCGGCCATCGCATCGGAAAAAGCATCTGGCAGTAAAAATAAAAATGCAGGGAAGAAGAGCACTGGTAAGAGCAGCGATAACGCCGCCTATACTCCTACTCCTGAAAGCATTAAGCTCTCCAACGAATTTGAAGGGAATAAAGGAGAACTTCCTTGGCCTGTAAAGCAAGGGGTTGTTATTGAACATTTTGGAGAAAATCCCCATCCAACTCTCAAGGGCGTTAAACTACCTTTTAACAACGGCATAAACATCTCTGCCCCAAGAGGAGCAAATGTTCTGAGTGTATTTAACGGAGTGGTAAAACAGATACTATACATCCCGGGTTATAGCAACTGCGTGTTGGTTGCCCACGGAACATACTTCACATTCTATTGTAAGTTGGCAAAAGTGAATGTTAAAGCAAATCAAAAAGTTACAACAGGACAAGTTCTTGGCGTTTTAGAAAGCACTGCATCTACAGGAGAACTCCATTTCGAAATTTGGAACGGTACCCAAAAACAAAATCCATCAAATTGGCTTAAACGATAACCAACTTCTCAATTCAGAATCTTTGTATTAGATTCTCCCAAGTTTTAGAGATAACCAAGAGGAATAACCTCACTTTTAATACTCTGTAAGAAGAAACGCTAAATATAAAGGTAAAGTAAGTATTTCATTACTCCTTCCTATATTATAATCGCCTAATTTTATGGCACTCTCTACATGATATTTACTTTTATTTTTAAGTATTATTTTGGTGCTTTTTATATTACCGGTATTAGATTTAACCTCCAATAATGTACATTTTTCTCTATAGCGTATTACAAAATCAACTTCTAAACCAGAATCTTTATGATAGTAATATAGTTTTCTTCCCATTTTTGAGAAAACATCTGCAATGATATTCTCAAAAATACCCCCTTTGTAACCTAAAAGACGACCTTGAAGAATATCTGCTTGTGTTCCTTGTTCAAGCATAGATATAAACAAGCCGGTATCGCGCATATATACTTTGAATACATCTTCTATTGAATTGCCATCTAATGGAAGTTCCGTTGTCTTTAAATTATAGCAACGAGTTATAATTCCTGCGTCTTCTATCCATTGAATACTACCCAAGAATTGGGAAGCTCTACCGCCTTTCATGATAGTGGAATATTGAAATTTTTTATTCTCTTTTGCAAGTTGTTTTGGTATCGATTCAAAGCATTCTCGTATTTTGGACTTATCTGCATTTGGAGCATATTTTACCATATCATCTTTATACTCATCTATTATATTTCTTTGAATATCCGCAACTTGCGCCATATCATGAGTTGCTAAAAACGTATTTATTGCTTCTGGCATTCCTCCGACTACCACATATTGTAAAAATAAATCCTTCATACGTTGATGTAGGGCCAGAGGAATAGGTGCTTCCTGTTCCAAAGAAGATTTAAGAAACTCTATTATACTTGCATCTATACCGTTAGCCCATAGAAATTCTTCAAAGTCTAGGGAATTCATCTCTTTAATTGTTTCATATCCAACCGGTACGGATGTATTTACTTTATCCTGATTGCCATACCCTCTTATGCCTAATAATGAACCTGTACAGATGACATCGTATCTACCATCTATGTGGAAAAATTTCAAAGAAGTGCGAGCTTCCGGACACTCTTGTATTTCATCTAATATGAGACATGTTTTTCCTGGAATAAATGTAGCGCCGGGTATCATGGCTGTTAAGTTCATCACAATACTGTCTATTGACATTGAGCCTCGAAAAGCCAGCTTTAGATTTGATTCTTGAAAAAAATTCACATAAACAATATGTTCATAATTTTTCTTTGCAAAATTTTGCACGGAGAACGTTTTGCCACATTGCCGCACACCTTTTATTACTAATGGTTTATGAGAATTTTGATTCTTCCACTCATTAAGAAAATTCTCAATCTTTCGTTTTAGCATAAGAGTTTTTTATTAATAATTCGATGCAAATATACACTTTTTCAAGGGACTTTTTAAAGAAAGTATACACTTTTTCAAGGGACTTTTTAAAGAAAGTATACACTTTTTCAAGGGACTTTTAGCAACCACCAATAAAATTTCCCCATTATTTAATTGCGCAATATACTCCAATACGCTCTTACAATACTATCAGAAAGAAATATTGAAAATAACCTTAAATTGTAGTGAAAAGCCCGTTCAGTTCTGCTTGTACAGCATCTACAATCTTGCTCAAGTCTGCAGGATTGTTCTGAAAATCGAGTTTGTCTACATTGATAATGAGCATTTTGCCGTCTGAATAGGTTTTGCTCCAATCTTCGTAAAGTTCGTTAAGACCTTTGAGATAGTCTAATCTTATTCCCTCTTCGTATGCTCGTCCTCTCTTTTGAATGTTCGCAACAAGGTGTTCTATAGAGGATTGCAGATATATCATAAGATCTGGTGGTTGTATAAGACTAACCATCAGAGAGAAAAGGTTTTTGTAATTTTCGTAATCTCTGGTGGTCATAAGCCCCATGTTGTGAAGGTTTGGGGCAAATATGCAGGAATCTTCGTATATGGTGCGGTCTTGGATAACATTCTCCGAAGATTTTCTGATGTTGAGCACCTCCTGAAAACGCTTATTGAGAAAGAAAATCTGGAGATTAAAACTCCAACGATGCATATCTTCGTAAAAATCTGCAAGATATGGGTTATCTTCTACACTCTCATATTTGGGTATCCAACCACATGCCTTTGATAATAAGGTTGTTAGGGTTGTCTTCCCGCTTCCTATATTGCCGGCAATTCCTATGTGCATAATTAAAAGTTTAAGTTCATAGCAAAAATAATAAATTCGTTGTAATTTTGCCATAGCGGTAAAAATATGTTATTAACAAGTTTTTAAACTTTTATGAATTATCCCGATTCGGACATCACTCGTGGACGCAGAATGTTGATGGTAAGCGCTTTAGAGGAAACCGGCAAATTTTCTCAAAGAGTTCTGAAGGCCATGGGGGCAATTCCGAGACATATTTTTGTAGAGAAAGGACTTGAAGATTTTGCGTACGAACAAAACCCTGTTGCCATAGGGGCAGGACAAACCATCTCGCGCCCTCAAACAGTTGCCCTCCAAAGCACTCTCCTTGGGGTAGAGAGCGGAAGCCGAATTTTAGAAATCGGGACAGGATGCGGCTACCAGACCGCAGTACTCTACTATCTGGGAGCAGAAATATTTAGCATAGAGAGACAAGAAGAGCTTTGGCAAGAGGCGGCAGAAAATCTCAGAATAATTGGATTTGCCACAGATTTTGACAACAATGATTGTAATGAGTTGAAAAGAGCTCTGCAAAAGAGAGAAACAGATAAGGTTATTAATAATAAAATTACTCTGCGATGGGGAGACGGCTTTGAGGGATGGAGCGAAAAAGCCCCCTTTGATGGAATTATTGTAACTTGCGCATCGCCGAGAATACCGGAAAAATTGGTGCTACAACTTAAAATTGGCGGCAAAATGGTTGTCCCGATAGATATAGAAAATAGGGAGAGTGAGCCCTCCTCTGTCAATAAACAACAGTTGGTGATGATAGAGCGGATTGATGAAGAGCATTTTAAAAGAACAGTTATAGAAGAGGCAAACTTTGTGGCAATGCTCCCCGGCACAGAGAAAGCTCAGGATTAAATAGGAGTTCAGATAAAGGCAATACAAAGAGGATAACAAAAAGAATAATACACACATAGAGAAACAAATAATAATGGTTACTATTAAACAGTTTTATTTTAACGAATTACGAGAATGCACATATATTCTTTCTGATGAGAGTAAGGAGTGTATAATTGTAGATCCCGGAATGAGTACGGAGAGAGAGAAAGAGAGGGTTGAAAAATATATCGCAGAGAATGAATTAAAACCAATAAAGATTGTCCTGACCCACGGACATTTTGATCATGTCATGGGATGTGCATGGACAGTAAAGAGTTATAACGTTCCTGTTTTAATTCATAAAGCAGACAAGGCGATGCTTTCACATGCAAGTCAGACCTGCGCAATGTTTGGTCTCAAGATAGAAGCCCCCCCTGCTCAGACTACAGATTTAGAACCTGGGAAGTATCTTACCTTTGGAAATACTAAATTACAAGTACTTAGTACTCCGGGACATACATACGGAAGTGTGTGTCTATATTCTCCCAATGAAAATTTCTGTTTAACCGGAGATACCCTTTTTGCAGGCAGCTGCGGAAGGACAGATTTGCCGGAAGGGAATAATGTAGAAATGTGCAACTCCCTCACAAAAATTATTGCGACCACAATAAAACCGGAATGTGAAATCTATTCTGGCCATGGTCCAAAAACAACTATGGCAGAAGAACTTGCACACAACCCATATCTTCGTCCGGAGACATGGATAGGATACGAAGATTAGCAGAAGGGGCTAAAAGAGAGATAAAAGGAGCAAATGGATTTTATTGAGATTATAGGTGCTTCCGAACATAACCTTAAAGGGATAAGTTTAAATATTCCTCGCAATAAGTTTGTGGTTGTCACCGGTTTATCGGGAAGTGGAAAATCTTCTCTGGCATTCGACACCATATACGCAGAAGGGCAAAGACGATATATGGAGACACTTTCTGCATACGCCAGACAATTTATCGGTATTTTAGAACGTCCTAAGGTAGAAAGCATTAGGGGATTAAGCCCAATAATTGCAATAGAACAAAAGACAACCGGCACATCTCCGCGCTCAACAGTGGGAACAACTACAGAGATTTATGATTTTCTCAGACTGCTCTATGCCAGAGCCTCTTATGCCTACTCATCAAAGACAGGAAAACGGCTTGTTCAATATACAGGAGAACAAATTGCAGAACTCATTGTAAAAGAGTTCAATGGGAAAAAGTGTTTATTGCTCGCCCCGCTGGTTGTAGGACGCAAAGGACATTATAAAGAGTTATTCGATCAACTTCTGAAGAAAGGGTACCAGCAAATTCGTATAGATGGAAATATTTGTGCTTTAGCAGATTGCAAGCCATTGGACAGATATAAGATACACTTCATAGAGTTGGTTGTAGATCGTCTTATTCCTAAAGAATCTGATATTAAGAGAATCAGAGAATCTGTTGGAAACGCTTTAAAAATCGGCAAAGGAACTATATCTATCTTAAACCTTGAGAATGAGAAACTTAATTTTTACTCTCAACATCTTATGGATGAAGATACAGGTGAATCTATTGCAGAACCTGCACCATTTACCTTCTCCTTTAACTCTCCACAAGGGGCTTGCCCTCATTGCAAAGGGCTCGGGTATATTCAGAAAATAGACCTTTCCCGTATTATTCCCGATACGAAGAAAAGTATTCATTCCGGTGGGGTTGTACCTCTTGGAAAATACAAAGATACAGACACTTTCAGAATTCTTGAAAGTATGGCCAAGAAGTATTCATTCTCTCTGAACACCCCTATCAAAGAGCTTAACGAACAGGTTCTGAATATGATAATCTATGGAACCGATGAACTTTTCAGAGTAAACTTGTCGGATGGAACCTTGCTTGCATCATTCCCCGGCGCAATAGCTAAAATGCAGAAACTCAGCGATGAACAAGAGATATCAGAGGGAAAGAAAGATGAGAGTCTGAAAGAGAGATATATAGAAGATGTGGTATGTCCGGAGTGCGGAGGCACACGTTTGAAACCAGAAGCGTTATGCTTTAAAATAGATGGTAAGAATATCTCAGAAGTGAGCCAAATGGATATAGATTCATTTTATGAGTGGATATGCAGTATTAAATTAGATAATCGTCAACAAATCATTGCAAGAGACATACTTAAAGAGATTAAGGACAGGGTGGGTTTTCTTCAGGCGGTAGGACTTAATTACCTCTCTCTGAGCAGACCTACTGCAACTTTGAGCGGAGGTGAGGGGCAAAGAATCAGATTGGCAACCCAAATAGGAAGTAAACTTGTGAATGTTCTCTACATTTTGGATGAACCAAGCATAGGGCTTCATCAGAGAGATAACTTAAAATTGATTGCATCGCTGAAGAAACTTAGAGATGAGGGGAATTCCGTAATGGTGGTAGAACACGATTTGGAAACGATGCAAAGTGCCGATTGGCTGATAGATTTGGGACCTGGTGCAGGAAGCAAAGGGGGCTATCTGCTTTTTAATGGAAAACCTTCAGAGATAGAAAAAATGGCGTTGGCAAAGATTAAAGAGATTGGCAGCCACACACTCTATTATTTGAGAGGTTTGGAGAAGATAGATGTTCCATCTACAAGGCGTAAGGGTAATGAACAGAATATCAAACTCTTTGGAGCAACAGGAAATAACCTGAAAAATGTAGAACTCACAATTCCGCTTGGAAAAATGGTAGGTGTGAGCGGAGTGAGCGGCAGCGGAAAATCCTCGCTTATTAACCTTACACTTAGACCAATACTAACTCATCACTTTTACAGATCTATTCAGAGACCGCTTCCTTATAAAAAAATTGAAGGGGTAGATAACATAGATAAAATTATTGTAGTTGACCAATCTCCTATCGGACGCACCCCTCGCTCAAATCCGGTAACATACACAAATATTTTCAGCAGTATACGGCGTTTGTTTGAAAAGACTCCCGATGCGCAAATTCGTGGGTTTAAACAAGGACGTTTCTCTTTTAATGTAAAGGGAGGAAGGTGCGAAACATGCAGAGGGGCTGGAGTTGAGACAATAGAAATGAACTATCTTCCAAGTGTTTATGTAACTTGTAAAGAGTGCGCAGGACATAGATATAACAAAGAGACTCTTGAGGTTAAATATAAAGGGAAGAATATTTATGATGTATTGGAAATGACTATTGCAGAGGCCGTTAAGTTTTTTGAAAACATTCCCGATATTTGGAGCAAACTAAAGAGCTTGGAGGATGTTGGGCTTGGTTACATAAAATTAGGACAACCATCAACAACATTGAGCGGTGGAGAGAGCCAAAGAGTAAAATTAGCCGCAGAACTTTCTAAGAAAGAGACAGGTAATTGCTTATATTTGTTAGACGAACCCACAACGGGACTTCATTTTGAAGATATAAAAGTTTTGCTTGGAGTGTTGCAAAAGCTTGTAGATAAGGGAAATACGATAGTTATTATTGAGCATAACTTGGATGTTTTAAAGTGTTGCGATTGGATTGTGGATATGGGACCGGAGGGTGGAGCAGGTGGCGGACGGATTGTAGCAGAGGGAACTCCTGAGAGCATAGTGACTAATCCTCAATCTGTTACAGGACGCTATTTAAAAGATTTGCTTTAGCTGTTAAGAAATGTATCGAGATAAAAATAAATAATTAATAGGAATAAAAATGGAGAAAGTTAGAGTAGTAATAAAAAACAACGGAGAAAATATATCGGTAGATCCGGGTACAAATCTCTATCAACTCGCACAATTGGCAGGATATACAGATGTTAAAATAGATGGTATGCCAATCCTTGCCGCATACTCAAATCACGTTCTCAAACACCTCACATACGAAATTTACAAAGCAGCTGAGATAGAGTTTATAACATATTCTATTCCCGATGGACGCAGGTGTTACAGAAGAAGTATCAATCTTATGGTGCAAAAGGTTATATCTGAGCTGTTTCCCAATACTGTTCTTAATCTTAATTACAATCTTCCAAATGGACAGTATGGAGACCTTCGGCTCAAAGATAATCCACAGCATGTGTATAAGATTACAGAAGAGGATATTATAAAGATTAAAGAAAGAATCAAAGAGCTTATAAGAGAGAATATTGTATTTAGAAAAGTTGAGTGTACCTGCGAAGAAGCAAGTGCAATGTTTGCAGAAAGAGGACAAAAAGAGAAAGCAAAATTAATTAAGGAAAGTGGGGCTTATTTTATAAGTACTTATTACATAGATGGATATGTAGATACATTCTATGGCCCTATGATTTACTCAACAGGTCAGATAGACAGGTGGAACATTTTTAAATATCAAGACGGATTCTGCATTCAAGTACCGAGCGCATTCCCTCCTCATAAAATGGCAGATCAGAAAAAACAAAAACGATTATCGGAGATTTTCCTTGAGAACGCACAATGGATAGAGATTTTGGGAGCTAAAGATATTGCAAGTATAAACAGCGGTATATCAAAGGGTTGGGGAGCACAGATAATCAACATAGCAGAGGCATTGCACTCAAGAAAATATGGTCATATTGCCGATATGATTTACGCTCGCAGAGATAATGTTAAAGTTGTTTTGATTGCAGGACCAAGCAGCAGCGGAAAAACAACCACATCGCTGAGAATAGCATTACAACTTAGACTCTTAGGACTTCATCCTATAGTGGTTGCAATGGATGATTACTTTGTTCCAAGAGAAAAAACACCAAAAGATGAAAAGGGAGAGTATGACTTTGAAAGCGTATATGCGTTAGATCTGGAACTCCTTAATAGACACCTGAATGAGCTGTTTGAGGGAAAAGAGGTACAGCTCCCTAAATACGATTTTACCAAGGGTTTTTCTACCCCTACAGGAAGAAAAATCAAGATGCAAGAGGGAGATATTTTAATAATGGAGGGTATTCACGCCCTTAACTCTACACTCACATCAGAAATAGATAACTCATATAAATTCAAGGTTTATGCAAGTGCACTTACATCCATTGCAATAGATGAAAATAACTATATCTCCACAACAGACAACAGAGAACTTCGCAGGATGGTAAGAGACAACAACTTCCGAGGGATAGGAGCAGAAGAGACAATACTCAGGTGGGGCAGCGTAGTTACTGGAGAGAATAATAATATATTTCCTTTCCAAGAGAATGCAGATGTTATGTTTAATTCATCGTTGATTTACGAACTCCCTATGCTTAAATACTTTGCAGAGCCGCTACTAAGAAGAATATCTCCTGTGAGTCCGGCATACGCAGAAAGCTTACGCCTTTTAAACTTCTTAAAACATGTAACTCCGCTCACTCCTACAGAGATTAAACACATTCCGCCAACATCAATAATGAGAGAGTTCATCGGCGATAGCAGTTTTATCTATTGATTAAATTGAACTATTTTCTTGGAAGAATTTAACTCCCATGAAGCTTAAAATACCACATACATTTGTCATTATTACAGTAGTGCTACTTTTGTGCGGAATTCTCACATGGATAATTCCTGCAGGCGAATTTACTCGCACAGAGGTAGTTGTAGATGGTTCACAGAGAGAAGTTATTATAGCAGATTCTTATCACCATGTAGAACAAGCACCGCAGACCTGGCAAATTTTTGGAAGTATTGTAGATGGTTTTAAACGTCAGGCGGGAATAATTGCTTTTATTCTGATCATAGGAGGAGCTTTCGGACTTTTAGCCGGAACGCGGGCAATTGAATTTGGAATTAACTCATTCTTAGAGAGTAGCAAAAAATGGGAAAATTCCTCAGCCATGCGCCGTATTGGGGTTGGCAACATTGTCATTACATGCTGTATGCTCATTTTCAGCATTTTCGGAGCAGTTTTCGGAATGAGCGAAGAGACTATAGCGTTCGTAATTATTATTGTACCTCTCGCAATATCAATGGGTTATGACTCTATAACCGGATTGCTTATGGTTTATGTGGCGGCTCATATAGGTTTTAGCGGAGCAATGTTTAATCCTTTCACAATAGGTATTGCTCAAGGACTTAGCGGCGTTCCTATCTTCTCCGGATTTGAGTACAGATTCGTTGTATGGATAATCCTTACCACTCTAATCATCGCATTCACACTAATTTACGCATCGCGAATAAAGCGTTCGCCCGAATTAAGTCCAACATATAAAATAGATGATTATTGGAGACAAAAGCTCTCTTGTACAACTGAAATCTCATCAAACTGCGGCAATACAAATCAAAAATCAAATTCAATTCTCAATAATAATCCTTGCAATAATCCTAAAGATGCCCATAGCCAACAGGATAACAAAGATATTTCCAACAACAACACAACATCTTTGAACGGCAAAGCCGGTATTGGAGCATATTTTATTTGCACTCTCATTTCTATTCTTCTGATTGTCAGCGCAATCATTCATCCAAAAATTACACTTACCATAGGAAGCTCTTCAGCAAGTTTTATCTGTTTCCCAATAGTTGCGGTTATATTTATTATTAGCGGAATACTTACACTTCGTAAAGGAGCCCTTCCTTTTATTCTTAACATCCTATGTTTCACCATTTTGGTACTTATAATAGGAGTGCTTGGCTACGGCTGGTACATAAGCGAAATAGCAACCCTCTTTATCGCGATGGGTATATGTTCCACTATTTCAGTTGGTTGGGGCAGTAATAAAATTGCAGTTGAGTTTATAAACGGAGCAAAAGATATACTCTCCGCTGCCTTGGTTGTAGGTCTTGCCGGAGGAATAATTGAGATTCTGACAAATGGAAAAATCTTAGACACAATTCTTTATTCTCTCGCATCGGGAATGGAAGGGGGAGGAAAAATTGGGAGCATAAGTGCAATGTATGGCATACAGACTGTACTAAACCTCTTTATACCAAGTGGCAGTGCAAAGGCAGCTCTAACAATGCCAATAATGGCACCATTTTCAGATATTATCGGGATTAGCAGACAAGCTACAATTGTT